>DAOMOD010000014.1:12115-19243 GCA_035444205.1 Lysobacteraceae bacterium | reverse complement strand
CGCCAACAGGTCCGGTCGCCGGGCCCGAAGCGCGCGGCGTCGTGGTCGAGTCTGCCGTGCCGACGCGGTTGCCGCCCTCGTCGCGAAGCCGCGCCAGACCCGAGCTGTGCACGGCGCCGGTCAGCGAGGATCCGCCATAGCTCACGCTGGCACTGCCACTGGCATGGATGGCGTGCCTGCCGCCCTCCAGCACCGAGTCGGTGATCTCGATCCGTGCGCTGCCGCTCGCCATCACCGCGGTCGATCCGGCGACGATACGACTGTCGGAGATGGTGACCGAACAGGCGCCGGAAGCGTCCACCGCCACCCCCTCCGTCTCGATCAGGCGGTACTGGATCACCACGACCCGGGCGCCATCGCATCTGACAGGGTCCATGGGCACCAGGGATTGCGCCTCGACGGCGCCGGTGCCTGCAACGCATAGTGCGAGCAGCATGAGGGTGGTGAAACCATGGGAGAAATGGCGTGTGGACATGGCGGTTTCCAGGGCTGCGGTCACGGCAATCGGCCGCTCTTGTTGGGTGCATACGCAGAACCGCGCGTTTTTCTCCGCGACAGGTGCCGCGCCTTGCTGCGGCACGGGCCAGGCTGCAAGCGGTCGAGGCCGTGTTTCTGCTCACCTATCTGTCGGCGCTTTCGCACGCAGAACCAGCCGACTAGTGCAAGGACTGCCAGCCCTCGTTCCGCATGGCGTACTTTGAATACGCCACGACGCATCAATCTATGGTGGTCGCCTGGGTCGGCCTGTACGTGGGCATCAAGTTCCTTCAGCAACTGCAGGAGCAGACGCGAGTCGCGTTCGAACAGTCCCACCGGCAGATCATCCAGGCATTGCCACTGCGTATCGGTGAGGCAACCCGTGAACAGCGGGTCACCGCGCTGGTGCGCGGTCGCGTCGCCGTCACGGTGACCGGTCGCTTGCCCTTTGGTACAGGTGACCGCATTCGCCTCCCGGCGTAGCTTGGCATGCAGGGGATTTCCGCCGTGCGCTGGCACGGCGCAACGTGGGGAGATACCGATGCGCGAGACGATACTGGCCGTTTCGGCGGTCTTGTTCCTTGTACTTGCCGGTCCCGCCGCGGCCGCATGCCGCGACGCGGTGGTGCTGGTGCACGGCAATACCGGCAAGCCTTCCGACTTCGACAACACCTACGTGGAACTGCGTGCCCGTGGCTACGCGGCCGCCGAGATCTTCCGGCCGGACTGGGGCAGCAAGACCTGCGCGGCCTGCAACGATCACAACGGCAGCGAGGAAACACCGGTCCGCAACGCAATGACCCAGGCCCTTGCCGCCTCGTGCACCGGCCGTATCGACGTGATTGGACACTCCATGGGCGCCACCCTTGCGGCCAAACAGATCGTCGACCTTGGCATCCGGCCCAGGGTGCACACCTTCGTGGGAATTGCCGGTGCCTTTCGTGGCCTTTGGACCTGCGGCACCTATCCATGGCACGTGTGGAACAGTGCCTGCGGCTACTGGGGGCTGTCGGTCAACAGTCCGTTCCTGAACTGGCTGTACGGAAAGCGCTTCGGCGACCGCATCTACTCGATCAAGTCATGGAGCGATCAGGTGGTGTGTGCCACCGGGGTATGTACCGTCGGCGGCATCCACAGCTCCTCGATCTGGAACGAGAACGGCAGCTACACCTACGCCCTGGGCCATTTCGGATTGCTTGCGCAGACGCAGGTGATCCAGGCGGACCTGATTCAGTAGGTGCATCGCATCGGGGCGGCGCGACTATCGTCGGTTCACTCACGCCAAGAAGAAAAGGCCCCGCCTGGGCGGGGCCGGATCCGCTTCACCTTCGCCGTTCAGCCACTCAACGGTACAGGCGATGGACCTGCTGGTTGCGGATGATCACACGGTCGCCGACGCGCAGACCGGGATTCTCGAGCTGGGTGACCTCCGCCCAGCGGCCATCGTCGAGTCGAACCTCGAACAGGTAGCCACGGCGCTCGCCGCGACTGCGGCTCTCGGCTTCATGACCGATCACGGCACCTGCCGCAGCACCACCAACAGTCGCGGCGCGGCGGCCGCTTCCGGAACCGATGTTGCTGCCGACAACACCGCCGATGATGGCGCCAAGGACGGCACCGCCGCCACTGGCGCGGTCGCGCACCCAGACCATCTCGATTGCCTGCACGGTGCCGCAGGTGTCGCAGCGGCTGCCGGCGTGGTAGCGGCTGTCGCCGTAACGCGGCTGCGATCCGCAGGCGGCCAGCAACAGCGCGGTGACAAGGATTAAACCTGATTTCAGCGCAGTGGTACGCATGGGAATCTCCTGGGGTGATGATTTCGCGCAGCCCGGAATGAAGATCCGGAAGCCACGCAACCGAGCTTGCAGTGGGCTGCCTGAATGCAGCGAAAACCGAATAATCAATAACTTGCTGAAATCGACCTCGGTTTCGCAGTGCATTGCGACGCTGCGCTGCCGCGCCCACCGCTCCACGCCCCCTCCCCATGGCGCACAACCCCGTCTCCCATGACTTTCAGCCCATGGACATCTTGCATAATGATGTCATGTTGATATCATATGGATCGTCACGAGGAGAGAACCGTCATGTCCACCACTCGCCCTGCCATCGTCGAAACGCCGACACGCACCCTTCACGGCATTTTCATGCTTGTCCTGTTGCTTCTGCTGCTTGCCGCAAGCATCGTCTTTCTGGTCTACGCCGCACGTTCTGGCCTGGGGTCCGCGGCCATCGTCGGCGGCGTGGTCGCGACGGCGTTCTTTTTCTTTCTGCTGTTCGGGCTGTTCACGGTGCATCCCAATCAGTCGGTGGTGCTGCAGTTGTTCGGCCGCTACGTCGGTTCCACCCGCGAGGCCGGTCTGCGCTGGGCCAATCCCTTCTTCGCCAAGCGTCCGGTCAGCCTGCGCGTGCGCAACTTCGAGAGTGGCCGGCTCAAGGTGAACGAACTGGAGGGCAGCCCCATCGAGATCGCCGCCGTCGTGGTCTGGCAGGTGATCGACTCTGCCGAGGCGCTGTTCGAGGTCGACGACTACGAAAGCTTCGTGCACGTTCAAAGCGAGGCGGCTCTGCGCCAGATGGCTACCAGCTATCCGTACGATCTGGACGACTCCGAAGCGCGGATCTCCCTGCGCAGCCATTCGCTGGAGGTGTCGGAACACCTGCAGAAGGAGGTCCAGGAGCGCTTGGCACGAGCCGGCGTAAAGGTGATCGAGGCGCGCATCAGCCATCTGGCCTACGCTTCGGAAATCGCGGGCGCCATGCTGCAGAGGCAGCAGGCCGCGGCAGTCATCGCCGCGCGCACGCGTATCGTCGAGGGAGCCGTCAGCATGGTCGAGATGGCCCTGGAACGCCTTGCCGAACGCCATGTGGTCGAACTCGACGACGAGCGCCGCGCGGCCATGGTCAGCAACCTGCTGGTGGTGCTGTGCGGCGACCGCGGTACCCAGCCCGTGGTCAATACGGGTACGCTGCACCAGTAGGCGCATGTCCGCCAGAAAGCCCTTCCCGCTGCGTCTTCGTCCGGAGGTTCTCCAGGCGCTGCAGCGCTGGGCCGACGACGAACTGCGTTCGGTCAATGCGCAGATGGAGTGGGCACTGCGCGATGCACTGCGACGTGCCGGGCGCCTGAAGCACCCACGCAACACCAGCACAATCGAATCGTCCGACGAGGAGCAAGCAACATGAGCCGTTTTCCCATCCTGCTGTGCGGCCTGGCCTTTGCCCTGCTGCTGCGAGCCGAAACGCCTGCCGAAGACACCGACGCAACCCAGGCCAGACGCGCCATCGCCCTGATCGAACAGCTCCGCGACGGCGACTACGAAACCTCGCAGAAGGATTTCGACGACGCCATGAAAAACGCGCTGCCGCCGGATCGTCTGGAGCAGACCTGGCGGTCGATCATGGGCCAGACGGGCCGCCTGCTGGCGCTCCAGTCGGCTGGAGCCAGCGACCACGAAGGCTACCGCATCCACCACGTCGATTGCAGCTTCGAGCGTGGGGAACTGGTCGCCGATGTGGTTTTTTCCGCACAAGGCCAGGTGGCAGGCCTGTTTTTTCGCCCGAAGCCCCCCGAAATCGCCGACCAATGATCAAAAATGTGATCCAGGCCACAGTTTTCGAAGATCCGGATGAGCATCATGATCCCGAGGCCGACACACCCTCCTGATCCGACGGACCCCCATCCCCCCCGCGCGTCGGTCAACGGTCTCGATAAAGCGGCGACGCGGCCCTCCACCGCGTCGCCGCTTGTTTTTCTGCTGTTCGGACTGCTCCTCGGCCTCACGGCCCTCGCAACCGAAGTCCCCGCCGACCTGCGCCTCCTGCGCGCCCTCGGCGCCGGCGACTTCGAGACCGCCACGGCCGATTTCTCACCGCTCATGCGCGAGCACCTGGATGCCGCCCGAATGGCTGAGGTCTGGGCCGGCGTGACCGCCAGCCTGGGTGCCCTGGGCGAAATCGAGCCGCTGACCGAACAGGCGCAAGGCGAACTGCGCGTAAGCACGCTGCGCCTGCATTTTGCCCAGGGGGCGCTCGACGCGCAGGTCGCCAGCGACGAGGCGGGCGTCGTCCACGGCCTGTACTTCCGTCCTGCCCCACCACCCGCTCCCGAACCCGGCGAGGAATCCCCGCGCGAAGTCGAGCTGGACAGCGGCGCCACGGGCTGGCCGCTGCCGGCGCTGCTCACGGTGCCCGAGGGCGAGGGACCGTTTCCTGCAGTGGTGCTGGTGCATGGATCGGGCCCGCAGGATCGCGACCTCAGCATCGGCGCCAACCGCCCGTTCCGCGACATCGCCCACGGCCTGGCCAGGCGCGGCGTGGCCAGTCTGCGCTACCACAAGCGCACCCATGTCCATGCCGAGCGGCTCAGCATCGAAAGCCCCGCCATCACGCTGGAAGAGGAAGTGGTGGCCGATGCCCTGGCCGCACTGGCGAAGCTCTCCGAACTGGACGACATCGATGGCGAGCGTCGCTTCGTGCTGGGACTCAGTCTGGGCGCCCTGCTCGCCCCACGCATCGGCGAGCGCGCAGCCGACATCGCCGGCATCGTCATGCTGGCGCCGTCTGCACGTCCGCTGCACGAGATCATCCCGGCGCAGGTGCGCTACATCGCCGAGCTGGATGGCATCATCAGCGAGGCGGAGGCTGAGGGCATCCGCCGGGCCGAGGCGCTGCGCGACGCCATCGCCAAGGTGCTGGCCGGCGAGGATGTCGACATTGCCTGGACCGGCGCACCGGCCGAATATTGGCGCGACCTCGATGCCTACGACGCGCTCGGCACCGCAGCGGCGCTCGATCTGCCGATTCTGCTGCTGCAGGGCGAGCGCGATTACCAGGTTACGATCGACGATGACTTCGTACTCTGGCGGCGTGCCCTGGAGGGGCGCCCCAGAGCGGAACTGCACGTCCTGCCCGGCCTCAACCACCTGTTCATCGCAGGCGAAGGGCCAAGCGGGCCCGCCGAATACCTTCGTCCCGGCCGGGTCGACGACGGTGCCCTCGATCTGATCGCCGCCTGGATACGACGCCAGTCGGCCACGACGCAAGGCAAGCCATGAACATCGAACTCGACCTGCCGCAGCAACGCGCCTACCCATGGCTGTGGCTGCTCACGCTTTTCATCCCCATTTTCGTGTTCGGGCTGGTGTGGCTGCTTGACGACGGCACCGCACCCATCCACCTGATCCTGCTGGTCGGGCTGCTGCCCGTGGTGGCGATCATGCTCATGCTGCAACTGGCCATGCGACGCCAGCGCGCATGGGTCGAGGACGGCGTGCTGCACGTGGTCAGCACCTTCTATCACCGCCGCATTGCACTGGCCGCACTGGATCTCGACGGCGCACGAGTTCTCAGCCTGCGCGAACAACCGCAATGGAAGCCCTGGCTGCGCACCAACGGCTTCGCCCTACCGGGCATGATCAGCGGCTGGTATCGCCTGCCGAAGTGGCGCAAGGCCTTCGCTGCCTACGGCAATCCAGACCGGGTACTGTGCATGGATGCCGGCGAATACATGCTGTTGCTGGGTGCAGCGCACCCGAAGGCCACCCTGGACCTGTTGCGCCAGGCACGCGGGATGGCCCGGTGAAAGTGCTGGCGGAGCCCTGGGACTGCCTGCTCAACGGCCCCACGCTGCAGCTCGAGCCGTTGCAGCGCGGCAGCTTCCGGGTGCGACGCAAGGACGGCGGCGCCGTACTCGGCGAAGTCCATACCGCTGACGCCAACCGACCGATCTTCGCGAGCGACCCGATCACGAGCCGATCCGACGCTGCCGAGGCGCTGCAGATCCTGCGGCCATGGCTCGACGGGCGTGCCCTGCTGCATATCGTTGTCGCAAGGACCCATGCGCAGCGGTTCCGCGAGCGACGGATGCGACGGCTGGGACTGGGGATAGCGCGTGGCCCAAACGTCACCGACTGGCTGTCGCGGCTGGGCATTGCCGACGACTACGGCGTGCGGGCCGGCATCGAGCCTGTCGCCGAACCCACCCTGCTGCACCCCATCGGCGAGGACCGCCACGGGCGCCGCCACTGGCTGGTACCCGCGGCTGCGCAGGCCTGGCGCGGGATGCGGACTGCCGCGCACCGGGACGGTGTCGAACTGGAGATCGTCTCCAGCTTCCGCAGCGTTGCCTACCAGGCCGCGATCTTTCGGCGCAAGCGTGCACGCGGCTTGCGCCTCGACCAGATCCTCAACGTCAATGCGGCCCCCGGCTTCAGTGAGCACCATTCCGGACGCGCACTGGATATCGGCACTCCTGGCTGCCCACCGGCCGAGGAGCCGTTCGAAGACACCGCCGCCTTCGCCTGGCTGACGCGTCACGGCGCCGACTTCGGCTTCGTGATGAGCTACCCGCGCGACAATCCGCAGGGCTTCATCTACGAGCCATGGCATTGGTGCTGGCGGAGTCAGGCTTGACGGTTTCGCTTTGTGGGCCACATCAGATCGCGGCTCTCGCCGCTCCTACAGGAGGAGCATGCGGGCCAGGGGTAGGAGCGGCGACAGCCGCGATCAGCGCTCGAGCCGGAACTTTCGATCGCCATTGTGGGCTGGCTTACCCTTCGACATGTGCGGCAGCCGTGTCGCCATTGCGCGGACTCCTGCGGTTGGCTTGCAGCGCTCCGGACCTGCCCCCTCCCCGACCCTCCCCCGCAAGCG
>DAOMOD010000014.1:11141-12015 GCA_035444205.1 Lysobacteraceae bacterium | reverse complement strand
GAGGAGGGAGACAAGATAGTCGACCCTCCCCCGCAAGCGGAGGAGGGAGACAAGATAGTCGACCCTCCCCCGCAAGCGGAGGAGGGAGACAAGACAGTCGACCCTCCCCCGCAAGCGGAGGAGGGAGACAAGATAGGCAACTCTCCCCGCAGGCGAAGTTGGCAGTTGGGACCGTCGGTTCGGGTCAGGCTGCGCGCTGGTCGGCGATCCGCCAGAGCAGCATCGATGCGCAGGAACGAAACGGCCCCCACACTTCACCGCGCGCGGCCAACTCGCGTGTGGTCGGCATGTCGGCCAGGCCATCCAGCACCTGCACACCTCTGCGCAGGCCGAGGTCGTCGACCGCCAGTACGTCCGGGCGGCCGAGGGTGAAGATCAGCAGCATTTCCACGGTCCAACGTCCGATGCCGCGCACTGCGGTCAGTCGCTCGACGATGGTCTCGTCGTCGAGGTGCTGGAACGCGCGCGCCGCCGGCAGTTCGCCGCGCTGGCCACGGGCGGCAAGGTCACGCAGCGCCAGGGTCTTGTTGCCGGATACCCCGCACGCCCTGATCTCGGCGTCGGACAGGCGCATCAGGGCCGCCGCATCCAGCCGCTTTTCGCCGCAGGCAGCCTCGACACGGCCGACGATGGTGGCCGCCGCCTTGCCCGAGAGCTGCTGGTAGAGGATGGCGCGTGCCAGCACGTCCACGGTATCGAATTGCCCGCGCCAACGCGGCGGCGGTTCCAATGGCGGAAGTCGCCGCATCCAGGACGCCAGCGCCGGATCCTCGCGGCGCAGATGTCGGCGTGCCGCATCGATGTCGAAGCCACGCGCAAATCGCAAATGCAGGTCCTCCCCATGCAAGCGGCCGCCCACGGGCGGCCGCTGTCG
>DAOMOD010000014.1:0-11131 GCA_035444205.1 Lysobacteraceae bacterium | reverse complement strand
TGATGGCCGAAGCCGCGAAATAACGTGAAACGGGCGCCGGATCTTCCGGCGCCGCGCAAGCGACACTCTAGGGCGTGAACTCGATCACCGCCACCGAGCCGGACAGGGCACGGTCGACGCCGATGTCCATCGGCTTGTAGGCATTCACCAGCCAGCGCGGAAGCTGGCTGATGTAGGCCGCGCCACTGGTGATCACACCGCTCTGACCGCCCGGAATGATCTGCATGGCCACCGGCGGGTCGCTCATTTCGCCGACGAAGCGACGCACCGGTCCGCCGCCGAACATGAAGCCATTCAGGTTGATGTTGCGCGCGTTATGAC
The DNA here is from genome assembly GCA_035444205.1 of Lysobacteraceae bacterium. GTDB lineage: Bacteria > Pseudomonadota > Gammaproteobacteria > Xanthomonadales > BPKI01 > DAOMOD01. The sequence goes on along the minus strand of DAOMOD010000014.1, from coordinate 10,810 downwards.
TGGAGGCATCCACCGCTTCGAAGCCACCCGCCCGCGCCAATCCGGGAAGTCCCGGTCCAACGTCGGTGAACGGGAACGGATTGGGCCCAGGAATGCTGAACGGACCGCCGAGCTGGTGACTGAAGACCACACGATGCAATCGGCCCCAGCGATAATCGTCGAGGTTCGTCGAATTGGCGAACGCGGGCGCGAACTCGTCCGAGGCGAGACGATCGAGCGCATCGGCCAGACTCTTCAGCAGCAGGAAGTCGCGTGCCGCCACCGCGCTCGGCGCGCCCGGCGCCGGGAAGAAGTTGACGCCGCTGGCGCCGACGCCCTGACGCTGCGGGAACACATCGAGATGATGCTTGAGTGCGACCAGGGCCTGGCTGCCACCGGGCAGTCGCCCGCCCAGACCGACCTGGGTCAGGGCGGCGTCCACGGTGTTGCGGATCGCGTAGGCACGCCACAGGGCAAAGATGGTGGCGGCGCTGCTGTTGCGGATCTCCGCCTCGGTGGGCGGCGTACCAGGGATGCGGAAGGGGTCGAAACCTTCGGCAAGTCCGGTAGGCGTGGAGAAATCCCAGTCTGCCAGGCGTTCCACGGCATCCAGGATGCGCGGCGACGCGCCGAGCTCGGCCAGTGGTGGCCATGCCGCAGCGCCACCGGCACCCAGGAACGCGTTCAGCAGGTGGGGCATCAGGAGTTCCGCATCGAGCAACTGGTTGTTGGCCTGCAGCGTCATCATGTGCGCCATGGTGATCGGCGTACCGCTGGCGACAAGGCCCTGAATGGCGCGGTCGATACGACCCATGCGCATGCCGTTGGCGTAGCCCGCATTCAGGTAGTACAGGCCTCCACCCGGCCGCAACTGGTTCAGTGGATTGTTGTCGAGGTTCGTGCCAATGGGGTCGTTGTTGGCGTTTGCCAGATATCCCGACGCCGGATTCACTGCCTGCGGCAGCTCGGAGAACGGCAACACCTCGAATCCGCGCACCTGACCCGGCTGCGGATTCTGCGTGGGCAGCCAGCCGTGGCGCAGCGCGCCGGTCCCGTCGCGAATGAAGAACGGTGGCACGCCGCCCGCCGGCGCGTTCAGGTTCTGCAGGTCGTCACGCACCGGTACGCTGACCGGGGCGAAGTAGGCGATGTTGCCGTCGATATCCGCATAGGCCCAGTTCTGCGAGCCCACGTTGAAGGTCTGCATGGCAGCACGGAACTCGTCGAGATTGCGCGCACGGTTGATGGCGCGCACGGTCTCGATCTCACCAGTGGCACGAAAGCCCATCCAGGCCACCGAGATGCCGCCGCTGCCCTGGATATCCAGCACCGGACCGTAGTTGCGCCGCGGCACCAGCACCGTCACCCCGCCGTTGGTGTAGCCGATGCTGTTGGTACGGCGCACGTCGTCCGCCACCCCGTTGCCGACGCTGTTGACGAAGAAGCTCTGCACCACCCACAGCACCGGCTCGGGCACGCCACCATGCACGGTATGTGTGGGCAAGCCATAGGTGTTGAGCACGAACTGCTCCTGAAAGACATCGGTGATGTCGATGGGATTGGTGGTCAGGCCCCAGCAGTGCCGCGTGGTGCAGCCAAGCAGCGGCAGGTGCGTCCCCGGCGCGATCAGGCCCACGGTGTCCATGGGCTCGGCGAAGCGTGGATCGTCGGAGCGGATATTGGCCTCCCAGAACAGGGTCGGCGTTTCCAGGGACAGGTGTGGGTCGTTGGCCAGGATCGGCTTACCGGAAGCGGTGTGCTGACCGCCAATGATCCACCAGTTGCTGCCCAGAGGGCTTTCTCGGCGCGACAGCCGCGGCTCGATCCAGGGATTGTCGGCGACGCGCTGACGTAGCGACTGCGCCAGTTCGAGCGTGTCCTGGCCGACCTCGATGCCATGCCACCAGGGCTGACCCGACTTCGAATGCGCCTGCGCGGTGGGTTGGAATCCGGGCACGGTGACGCGGCCGTCGGCCGGCGCTACGCGGAACACGTCCTCGAAGAACAGCGCCGCGCCATTGAAGCCGACCGCCTGACCGGTACCCTGGTAGGTGGCGAAGGTGATGGTGTTGTCGATGTCGAGGTCGAAGGAAAGCTGGAACGCCAGCAGCTTGCCGATCACCAGCGAATCGACCGGATGCCAGGGATCGGCCGAACTGATCTCCAGCGGCCCGTACTCGGGCGGCATTGGCGCACTGGCCAGCCAGAAATTGACGCCGTCGGCATAGTGCTTGAGCTGGCCGCGCAGCTCGTCGCTGGCGGCAGCCCAGGTCTCCCAGGCGGCGCGGCGCAGGCCGAGCGTGCGCAACTGAACGTCATTGCCCAGTGCAGCGGCGCCGAGCAGTTCCGACAGCGTGCCGCTGCCGACACGACGCAGCCGATCCATCTGCCAGAAACGGTCGCGGGCGTGCGCCCAGCCGGTCAGGAACGCCGCATCGAAATCGTTGGCGGCGACGATGGTGGGCACGCCCTCGGCGTTGTAGGAGATGCTGCCCGGTGCGGAGAGCACCGGAGCCGTGATGGTCTGGGCCGAAGCCGACGCGCCGGCCAGAATGCCGAGCGCAAGTACCGCGCCATGACGCCAGTGCGCCACACCAGTGTTCTTGGACATTGTTCCCTCCCGCAGGTATCGATCGCTGTCGATGACGTACCGACAGCGGCAAGTGAAGCATCGAGAAATATACGCCCCCGTATGGTGGGGGCCAAGGAGAATCGCATCCGCGTGTCTGCGATGACTCGGCCACGAGTGGATCCGGCAGGATCGGGCACACAGGCGACGGCATTCCCGGTTACCCTTGCCGCGCGCAATGGCGTGAATCACCCACGTCGTCGCCAGGACCAACCACTACCACCACGCATGCCATTGAGCACCGACAGTCCCGACATCCGCCCCACGCCCGCGCGCCGCGTGCTGGTCGCCGCCTACAAGGGCGGCGTCGGCAAGACCACCCTGGCCATCCACCTCGCAGCCTGGTCCGCCGCGCAGGGCGTCGATACCGTGCTGGCCGACTGCGACCTGCAGCACGCTGCGCTGGAGTGGGCCGATCGAGGTGCCTCCAGGAACACCACCCGTCTGCGCGTGGTCGAGGGTGCCGATCCTTTGCAGGGTGTCGGTCAGAGCTGGAGCTCCCAGGTTTCGCCACTGGTCGAACGGGTCGTCGTCGACACCCCGGCCGGACTGCGTCCCCACCACCTCAGCGCCTATGTGCGACGTAGCGACGTCGTACTGGTGCCGCTGCAACCCTCGACCATCGACACGGCGACCACACGCCGATTCGTGGCGGAGCTGCTGCGCATGCCCGAAGTCGCCCAGCGCGGCGTCCGCATCGCCCTGGTCGCCAACCGCGCCCGTGCGCGCACGCTGTCGCTCCGTCATCTTGCCGGCGAAGCCGACACCTTGGGCGCGCCCATGGTCGCGGCGATTCGCGATGCCCAGGCCTACGTGATGGCCATCGCGCTGGGCCGCAGCGTGTTCGACATTCCCTCGCCAAGGCTCGATCCCCTGCGCGAGGAGTGGCTGCCCCTGCTCACCTGGCTGGGTTGGCGCCCTGCAGAACGCGCCATCGACCTGCATGCCAACCCCAGCACGCTGGCCACCACGTAACCACGTTCCCCTGCCCTTCCGCAGCATGCACGCGATGTCTTCGCCCAACACCAGCGAGATCGAAGCCGCAGTCGCGGCCCTGCGCCGCGGCGAATGCGTCGGGCTGCCCACGGAAACCGTCTACGGCCTGGCCGCGGATGCACGCAATCCGGCTGCGGTGCGCCGTATCTTCGCGCTGAAGGGACGCCCGGCCGATCATCCGCTGATCGTGCATCTGCCGGCTGCGTCGTTCATGAACGAATTCGCCGCAGACGTTCCCGATACGGCCCGGCGCCTGGCCGAACGCTTCTGGCCCGGCCCACTGACCCTGATCCTGCAACGCGCGCCCGGTGTGCCCGACGAGGTCACGGGCGGCCAGGACACGGTGGGCCTGCGCGTGCCCGCCCATCCGGTCGCACGGGCAGTCCTGCTGGCTTTCAACGGCGGCTTGGCCGCGCCATCGGCCAACCGCTTCGGGCGCATCAGTCCCACACGCGCGGAGCACGTTCGTGCCGAATTCGGCGATGCCGTGCCGATCGTGCTGGACGGCGGATCCTGCGAGGTCGGCATCGAGAGCACCATCGTCGATCTCAGCGGCGCGCACACGCGCATCCTGCGCCCCGGCGCCATCCTTCCCGAGCAGATCGAATCGGTGATCGGAGCACTGGACGACAGCGCAGGACAGGCACCCCGTGTATCCGGCAGCCTGGACAGGCACTATGCGCCGCGCACACCGCTGCGTCTGGCCGATCGCACCACCATGATCGAAACGGCCGACAGTGCGGTCGTGCTGGCGCTCGACACCATGCCGGCGCGCTGCACAGGTGTGACGCTGGAGCGGGATCCGGTGGCCTACGCGCGTCGACTGTACGCCGCCCTGCGTGACCTGGATGGATGCAACGCGGCACAGATCCTGGTCGAGATTCCGCCCCGATCGCCGGAGTGGGATGCCATCCACGACCGCCTGCAGCGCGCAGCCGCCGGCAGCGACTCCTCCTGTTGACCCGGCGGGAACGTATCCATAGCTCCGTTCGTGGTGAGGAGCTGTCGAGTCCGGCGCCCTTCGAGACGCACACTTCGCGTGCTCCTCAGGGCGAACGGAGCTTGGAGACTCCCGTTCGTCGTGAGGAGCTGTCGAGCAAGGCGCCCTTCGAGACGCACGCTTCGCGTGCTCCTCAGGGCGAACGGCGTTGGAATTGAGTCTCAGGTGCATTCCCGCCGGGCCAATGGCGCGCCGCAAGGTTCGAACGAAGCGCTCCGTCCAGCCCTCTCCCACGGCCCCTTTCCCGATGGAAGAGTGGCGCGAACTGCCGCCCGCGATCCGTTGCTCTGGACCGCAGCATCGACCCACGTCAGCATAGGCGGTCCGCTGCAAGGATTCCGCCCATGATCCGATTCGCTTCGCTCTTGCTGTTTGCCCTGCCCGCCTTGCTCCGCGCCGAAGACACGGCGCAGCCGTTCGAGCACGTACTCGCCCTGGGACCACTGCCGATCGCCGGCGATGCGCTCAACGAAGGCGCCAAGGCCGAGGAACTGAGGCGCGCCCTGGTCATGCAGGTATCGCCCAGCCTGCCTGCCGCTGGCAGTGTCCTGCATGCCTTCGGCGAGGAATTGCGCTGGCAGGCGACCTCGCCTGGTGCGGCCAGCGACGGCCCGACACTGTGGAGCGTGAACCTGGAAACCGCGCGCTTCACCCAAGTCGAGATCGAGGTCGGTGGGCTCAAGCGGGCGCATCTGTTTCTCAACGGTGCCTCCAGGACGCTGAAGGACGGCAAGGTCAAGCTCGAACTGGCCAATGGCAGTCATCGCCTGCTGCTTCTCCACGAGGGGCGCGAAGGCGAAACCGCGCCGAGATTCGCCTGGCATGGCAAGCCCGACGCGCTGAGAAGCCACCTCGAACCGACTCGCCGCGTCTCCGCCGAACTGCTGACCAACGCGAAGACCGCCGGTGCCATGGCTCTGTCGCCGGACGGCCGGCGCCTGGCCGTCGCTTTCAGCCGCCGCGACGACGTCGCCGCCATCGATATCGCCCATCTGGAACTGCGCGACACCGAGTCCGGCCGCGTGCTGCAGACCTGGGCCGGCAGCGCCCCCAGCGCGCCCGCCTTCAGCCCCGACGGTCGCTGGCTCGGCTACCGCGAAGGCAAGAACCTGTGGCTGGTGGACCTGCGCGAGGGCGGCAGCCGCCTGCTGCTGGCCAACCACGAACACCTGGGCGCCTGGCTCTGGCATCCGGACTCACGATCGATCCTGTTCCTGTGGACGACGCCGTTCGAGGCCAAGGACGCCAAGGTCAAGCGCCTGCGGGCGCTGGAGGACCGCTGGAAGACCTTCCGCGACAATGCCCAGCTTCACCAGGTGGACATCACCAGCGGGCTGGTACGGCCGCTGACCCGCCTCGATTCCAGCGTCACCCTGCTCGACGTCCATCCCGACGGCAACCGCGTGCTGCTTTCGGAGCGGGTGATCGACTACGCCGAACCGCCGCACGGCCTGTTCCGGGTGTTCGAGCTGACGCTGTCCGACCTGGCCGAGCGCGAGGTTGGCCGCTACCGCCACTACGACGCCTGGCGCTACGCCGAGGACGGCTTCTGGGTGCTGGCCGGCCCCGCCTTCATGGACGGCGCCGGTCTGCGCCTGAGCGAGGGCCTCACGCCCAACTTCTACGACACCCAGCTGTACCGGGTGAATGCGGAGCTGACGGAAGCGCGCACGCTCTCGGCCGATTTCGATCCGGCCTTCGGCACCATGGAGCGTCTTCACAACGGCGACCTGGTATTGACCGCCACCGCCGGCGACCGCAGCCTGCTCTACCGCTTCGACACGCGTCGCGGCCGCATCGTGCCGATCGACACCGGCATCGAAGTCACCGAGGCCTTCGCCACCGCGCCCGGACGTTCCAGCCTGTTGGCCGTGCGCGGCAGCCGCGGCGATGCGCCGCAGCGCCTGGTGGTGGTGGACGCCGAACGCGGCCGCCCGCGCACGCTGTGGGACAGTCAGCCGACGCAGTACGCCCACGTGAAGCTCGGCGAGGTGCGCGCCTGGACCTTCGACAACCGTGAAGGACAGACCATCGACGGCCGCTACTACCTGCCCCCGGACTTCGATCCGTCGCGCAAGTACCCGCTGATCGTCTACTACTACGGCGGTACCACCCCGGTGAACCGCCAGTTCACCGGCCGCTATCCCTTCCACCTGTGGGCCGCGCATGGCTACGTGATCTACGTCGTGCAGCCGCGCGGCACCATCGGCTATGGCCAGGAGTTCTCCGCGCTGCACGTCAACGCCTGGGGCCGCTACACCGCCGACGACATCCTCGACGGCACCGAGGCCTTCGTCGCCGCCCACGATTTCGTCGACGGCAAGCGCATCGGCAACATCGGCGCCAGCTACGGCGGCTTCATGACCATGCATCTGGCCACCCTCACCGACCGCTACGCCGCCTCCATCTCGCACGCCGGCATCAGCTCGCTCACCGCGTACTGGGGCCAGGGCTGGTGGGGCTATGCCTACAGCGGCATCGCCAGCCGCGACAGCTTCCCCTGGAACAATCCCGAGCTGTACGTGGGCCAGAGCCCGGTCTATCACGCCGACCGCATCACCACCCCGCTGCTGCTGCTCACCGGCGACGGCGACACCAACGTGCCGCCGGGTGAAAGCCACAGCATGTTTACCGCGCTGAAACTGCTCGGTCGCGAGGTCGAGCTGGTGGAAGTGCCCGGCCAGGACCACTGGATTCTCGACCGCGAGAAGCGCTATGTGTGGTGGAACACCATCCTCGCCTGGTACGACCGCTGGCTGAAGGACGAACCCGACTGGTGGCACGCGCTGTATCCGGAAACCAAGCCCAAGGACCCCTCATGAGCGAGCCCCTGCAAATCCTCGACCCGATCCAGGCGCGCGTGCTCGGCTGCCTGATCGAGAAGTCCCTGACCACACCCGAACAGTACCCGCTGACCCAGAACGCGGTGGTGGTGGCCTGCAACCAGAAGACCAGCCGCGAGCCGGTGATGGACCTTGAGCCCGGCGCCGTCGGCCATGCCCTGCGCACGCTGGAGGATCGCAAGCTGGTGAAATGCGTCTACGGCGCACGCGCGCAGCGTTACGAACACAGTGCCGACGCCGGGCTCGCCATCACGCCCAAGCAGCGCGTGCTGCTGGCCCTGCTGATGCTGCGCGGCCCTCAGACAGCGGCCGAACTGTTGTCGCGCAGTGACCGCATGCTGCGCTTTCACGACCTCGACGATGTGCGCACCACGCTGGAACGACTGTGCCAGCGCGAACCTGCACTGGTGGTCCAGGTGCCGCGCGGACCTGGGCAACGCGAGGACCGCTATTCCCATCTGCTCTGCGGCGAGCCGGACCTTTCGGCCATCGCCCAGCCGGCCGCCGGCGCCGCACGCAACGCACTGGAATCCCGCATCGAAGAACTCGAGCATGAGGTCGCTTCGCTCGCCGAACGCATCGCTTCCCTCGAATCGCAGATCGTCAGGAACACCCTGCCATGAGCCAGACCATCATTGCCGCCTTCGACGGCAGCCGAACCTCCACCGCCGCCTACCACTTCGCCCTCAAGCTGGCCGCCGTGGAGAAGGCGCCGCTGCTGGTGCTGGCGGTGGCGCAGCCGCCCGATGTCGAGGACCACGCCCGCAACGTGGCCGAGCTTGAAGCACAGACAAGCCACTTCGAGGAGGCCTTCCAGGCGCTGGCGCCCAAGGCCGCCGAAGCCGGCGTCGAGGCACGCTTCCGCGTGGTCGAAGGACACCCGGTGGAGCGCATCCTGGAACAGGCCAAGGCCGTTGGCGCCGGCCATATCGTGGTCGGCAACCGGCGCAAGGGCATCTTCGAATGGCTGCTGCTGGGCAGCGTGGCCAAGCGCATCGTCGACCTGGCGCCGTGCAGCGTGACCGTGGTGCGCTGATCGTCGAAATTCCGCGGCTTGAGGGAGTCCTGCAGAGCGAGGCTCCCCTCGCTCAGCGGCATGGCGACACGCCGCAAGGGCCGGCCACACCAGGCCCCTTTCAGCTACCCAGGTTTGTGAAGATGCCCACGGCTGGCTCTGCCCGCACGAACAGAAATGCGCACGCGACCACAACACCAGTAGAAATTCGATGTCTTGGAGGCACCCTGCGGGAAGCCAGTACCAAGACGCTACCTGCAGTGAAAACGAGCAGGCCCATGACAATAAAGTCAGTGGTGTCCCGGTTGACTTCGCGCCTGAACTGCTTGGCGCTCAGGGAAATCAGAGTAAGACAGCCTGTCGCTACCGAAATCCATCCAAAGCCTGAGCGGTTCACGGTCCGCTTGAACGCGTAGTAGGGGCGATGCTACAACGTTGACCCACACCGAAGCCGTCACGGGTTGCCGGACGAGTCCATACAGGCAATGTCAGAGCCCTTGCCGCGCACAAGGAAGCCAGTTGCGGCAGCGGCGACCCCGAACGGTATTGCCTGCAATGCGCCGAATGCAATGACTTGGAAAATTTCTGGCGAAACTGGCAAGAACCACCAAGTGTAAAAGATGCCTGACGAGATCGCTGCGCCAAGGAATGCAGCCGTCCCGCCGTACAGCATGGGCCTGTGCGAAGCCAAGAAGCCACAAACGAATCCAGGCACAAGCGCTACAGCGATATGTAGCCAGGTCGATGCGTGGACGTACCAATGGGACACAGTGCCATCCGTGCCCTGCGGAAATAGTGCACGCTCAAAGCCCCAGGCAATCGCAACCAGCGCGATGTGGAGCATGGTGCCGACACCAACTGGGACAGCGATTTCTCGATAACGCAACTGCATGGGCCCTTACGCCGTGCCAGGCCGCTGTCGGACGGCGGCAGGTTGAAACGTAAGCTCCCCCGCGGTCCGCTTGAATGATCGAATGGACTCCTCCCGCGTCGCCACACGGCTTCGATGAGCCAGACTGATGTACACGTTCATCAGATCACGGGATCACAAGAGGAGTCCGCCATGCATGCTACGCCCGTTCCGCCCGTCGCTGCCACCCTTGTCGTGCCTCCCAGTTCCCTTGGACATCACCGCCACCGCCCTCAGTGCCTCGGTCGGCGCTCTCGACCGCCTCCCCTCCGGCCGTCACCTTGCCAGTGCGCTTGGCCTCACGCCGAGGGAACATTCTTCCGGTTCCATCCGAAGGCTCGGGCGCGTCACCAAGCGTGGCGACGTGCATCTGCGCACCCTGCTCATCCATCTCAACGGCGCCAGGCTCGCCCACAAGAAGGGTCGATCTCTCGACCGCACCCAGACCTGGGCGCTTGCCCTCGCCGACCGACTCGGCCACAACAAGGCTGCCGTAGTGCTGGCCAACAAGACCGTGCGAAGGCTCTGGGCCGTCGAGCGCCACGGCGCCACCTTCGATCCCGAACACGTCAGCGTGCGCACACCCCGCTGATCTCACCACCGTTTCACCTTCCTGCCGTTGCTGAACTTCTGCCTCATGCAAGCGTGTTAGCCGACAACTCTCGGAAGCCAAGCGCCTGGCTCTCTCTTGTGATGAAACACAGCCACAACCAGCAGCCCATTGCTGCCGAGGCGAAAGATCACCGAATAAGGAAAGCGCCGAAGCAGAACTCGGCGACATTCGCCCTCAATCACAGGGTAGGCCTCCGACGTGCGAGCTGCGGATGAGATGGAAACTTCGACAGCCCGTGCAAACTCAAGTCCGAGGCCAGGCGCCTGCTGCTCGTACCAGGTCTTGGTCTCAAGAACTTCAGCCCGAGCCTCCGGCCTGAATGCAATGCGCATCAGTGGTTTCGCTGAAACAACTCAGAGCGGACCTGCTCCCAAGGAATGGCTGAACTTGGCTCGGCATCGTGGTCCTCAAGCCGGCGCCGGATCTCTTGACGCTGCCCATCCGAAAGCTGTACCGCCGCTGGGTTCTCGGCAACGATACTGTCCCAGATGTCCTCGACAAGCTGGATGCGCTCGGAAATTGAAAGCTGCGAAAAGTCGGGCTTCGGCTGGCTCATGGGCTGGATTGTACGACGACTCCGACCCTGTCGGCTAACGAAGCGGTAGAAAAGCTCCCCCGGTCTTGCTGCAATGTCGGTCAGGCAGCAAGGGGATGGGAATGGCGCGCTACAAGCATGTCGATATGAGTCCGAGGCTGTTGCCGGTGGACCTTCAAGTGCAATTGGTGCCGGGTACGTTTGCCCATGCACTGCATCATCTGATCGACGAGTTTGTCACTGACCGCCCTATTAAAGCCACCCATGATCGCCGTAATGGAGCCACCTGC
>DAOMOD010000013.1:32867-33350 GCA_035444205.1 Lysobacteraceae bacterium | reverse complement strand
ATCACAGTGGTGGCACGGCTCGCCAATTCAAGGGGCCAAGCGTTGTCCGATCAGTGACCCGGATCCTGGTCCTCGGGCCTGGACTTCACCGGCTCGACCATGACCCAGCCGGTGCCCTGGCTGTCGCGGCGCAGCGTATAGCCGACGTCGCGCGAAGCCTGCGGGACCAGATACATGGGCACGTAGAGCGGCTGCGCGCGGACCACCGGGCCAGGCGTCGCATCCGGGTCGGCGAGGCGCGCCACCGAGGCGGTCTGCGCAGCCAGGTTCGGCCGCAGGTCCCGTTCGCGCCAGGGTGAGGATGCCACCTGCGGCGCCGCGGGGGCCGTCGACTGCACGGCGGGAGCAGTCGCCACCGCATCGGTCGCCTGCGGAGCGTCGGGTTGCACGGCAATCAGCGCCACCATCGCCACCGATGCCGCCACTGCGGCGCCCCCGGCCCATTGTCCGATACGCGCCACAGTCGACGCGCGGCGTTGCGGG
>DAOMOD010000013.1:0-32857 GCA_035444205.1 Lysobacteraceae bacterium | reverse complement strand
ACCAGCGCGGCGATGCCGGAGGCAAGGTCGCGGCGGGCCAGACTCGCTGCCTCCCGCTTCATGCATGCACGCACCAGGTGCAGGCGTTCCCAGGCGGCCAGCAGCTTGGCGTCGCTGCCCAGACGCTTGATCAGGAAGCGGCTTCGCTCCAGATCCAGTTCGCCGTCGACAAAGGCGGACAATTGCTCGGCAATATCGGGGTCTTGATGCAAGGACATGGTCATCTCAGTTGTCGTCTTCTTCGAGCAGGCCGCGCAGCTGCATGTCGACAGCCTCGCGGGCACGGAAGATCCGCGAGCGCACGGTACCGATCGGACAGTCCATGGTGCGGGCGATCTCCTCGTAGCTCAGTCCATCGACCTCGCGAAGGGTGATTGCCGTGCGCAGTTCCTCCGGCAGCGCTTGGACCGTCCGGTACACGATTTGTTCAACCTGCTGGCGCATCAGCTCGCGCTCGGGTGTGTCGCGGTCCTTGAGTCTGGAGTCGCCGTCGAACAGCACCGCGTCGTCCACCGACACGTCATCGGTGGGCGGACGCCGGCCCTGCGATACCAACCAGTTCTTCGAGGTATTGACGGCGATCTTGTACAGCCAGGTGTAGAAGGCGCTGTCGCCGCGAAAATTGCCGATGGCGCGGTAGGCCCGCACGAAGGTGTCCTGGGCCACGTCCTGGGCGTCACTCCAGTTGGACACGTAGCGGCCGATCACGCTGAGCAGCTTGTGCTGGTACTTGCGCACGAGCAGGTCGAACGCCGCCTTGTCGCCGGCCTGAACCTTGCGCACCAGCTGTTGATCGACCTCGCCTTCACCCACGCGCACCTGTCTCCCGTCGGAATCCGGCCACGGCGCCCCCCCTCTGGCGGAAGCGTCCTGCAGCGCGTGCATGTTAGCTGCATGCGCAGGCACAAGCACCTGCAATTGACCGTCGATGGCGGCAGCCTTGATCATAGCCCTTCCCGAATGCGGTGTCGGCGCTCAGACCGGCATCGCGCCACCCGAGTTCCCCAACCCCGGCACGCCCATGACCCTATTCCACGGACTTCGATTCGAACACTGGCACTCCGAGCTGCGCGAGGACGGTGTGCTGGTCCTCAGCCTCGACCGAAAGGACAGCCCGGTCAATACCCTGGGCGCACCGGTACTGGAGGAACTGGCGCTGGCACTCGAACGCCTCGCCATCGAGCCGGTCAAGGGCCTGGTGTTCCGCTCGGCCAAGCCAGCCGGCTTCATCGCCGGCGCCGACATCCGCGAGTTCACCAGCTTCACCGAGGAGGCGAAGGTGCGTGAGGCGCTGAAACGCGGCCACGACGTATTCGACCGCATCGCCGCCCTGCCCTTCCCTACCTGCGCCGCCATCCACGGCCACTGCATGGGCGGCGGCACCGAGCTGGCGCTGGCCTGTCGCTATCGCGTGGCCAGCAGCGACGACAGCACCCGCATCGGCCTGCCCGAGATCAAGCTCGGCATCTATCCCGGCTGGGGCGGCAGCGCCCGCCTGCCGCGACTCATCGGCGCGCCCAAGGCACTCGACATGATGCTCACCGGGCGCGCGCTGCGCGCCAGCCAGGCCAGAGCGATTGGCCTGGTCGACCATGTCGCCGACCCCGACGCGCTGCTCGATGCCGCAGTCAAGGTGGTGCGCAGGGGCCACAAGCGGCCCCTCGTCCAGCGCGTCACGGCCTGGGCCACCAATACCTGGGCGGCGCGCCAGAGTCTGGCGCCGATGATCACCAGGCAAGTGGCGCGCAAGGCGAAGAAGGCGCACTACCCGGCACCGTTCCTGCTCATCGACACCTGGCGCCGCCACGGCGGCAACCTGCGCGCCATGCTCAAGGCCGAACAGCGCTCGGTGGCGAAACTGGCCACCACAGCCACCGCACGCAACCTGGTGCGGGTGTTCTTCCTGCAGGAGAAACTCAAGGGCCTGGGCGCCGGCGCCGACCACGGAATCAGGCACGTGCATGTGATCGGAGCCGGGGTGATGGGTGGCGACATCGCCGCCTGGTGCGCCATGCGCGGCTGTACGGTGAGCCTTCAGGACCGCGAGATGAAGTTCATCGAGCCGGCCCTGAAACGCGCCGACGAACTCTATGCCAAGCGCATCCGCAACGAAGCCAGGCGCCAGGAGACGCGGGCGCGGCTGTCCGCCGATGTCGAAGGCAAGGGAGTCGACCAGGCCGATCTTGTGATCGAGGCCATCTTCGAGAACCTGGACGCCAAGCGACAGTTGTTTGCCGACGCCGAACCGCGCATGAAGGCCGACGCCATCCTCGCCACCAACACCTCAAGCATTCCGCTGGATGCCCTGCTTCAGGGCCGCAAGCGCCCGCAGAACTTCATCGGCCTGCACTTCTTCAACCCGGTACCGATGATGCCCCTGGTGGAAATCGTGCGCCACGACGGCGCCGACGCGACCGTGGTCCAGCGTGCGCTGGCCTTCGGCAAGGCCATCGACAAGCTGCCGGTGCCGGTCGCCGCCAGCACCGGTTTCCTGGTCAACCGCATCCTGTTCCCCTACCTGCTGGAGGCCATCACCCTCTACAACGAGGGGGTCCCCGGTCCGGTCATCGACAAGGCCGCCAAGGATTTCGGCATGCCGATGGGACCGATCGAACTGGCCGACCAGGTGGGCCTCGACGTGGCCGCCTCGGTCGGCAGGATCCTCGCCGAGTTTCTCGACATCGACGTTCCCGCCGGGCTTGAGAAGCTGCTGGAGGAGGGCAAGCGCGGGCGCAAGGATGGTCAGGGTTTCTACACCTGGAAGGAAGGCCGGGTGGTACGCCCGCAGGTCGACCCCGGCTACCAGCCGCCCAAGGACCTGGAGGACCGTCTGATCCTGCCCTTCCTCAACGAAGCCGTCGCCTGCCTGCACGAGGGTGTGGTCGACGATGCCGAACTGCTGGATGCCGGTGTCATCTTCGGCACCGGCTTCGCGCCGTTCCGCGGTGGCCCCATCGAATACATCAGGAGCGTGGGCGCCACCAGCTTCAAGGCAAGGCTTGAGGTCCTCGCCGAGCGCTATGGCAGGCGCTTCTCCCCAAAGAAGGGCTGGGACGATCTGGCCTGAGTCATGATCGAAGTCCGCGCCAGAGCCCGCCATCGTCTAGGCCAATCGCCGACGCGCTTTCTCGAGCACTACTGGCAGAAGCGCCCGCTCGTGATCCGCGGCGCCTTCGCCGACCTCTCCAACCCGCTGCCGGCCGACCAGCTTGCCGGCCTTGCCTGCGAGGCAGACATCCAGGCGCGCCTGGTCGTGCATGATCGCAAACGCGACCACTATCGCCTTGAGCATGGCCCTTTCGACGAGGACCGATTTGCCGCGCTTGGCCACCACGACTGGACGCTGCTGGTACAGGACGCCGACAAGTGGCTGCCCGACACGGTGGGTGGGCTGCTTGCCGAATTCGGTTTCCTGCCGCGCTGGCGCATCGACGACATCATGATCAGCTTCGCCGTGCCGGGCGGATCGGTGGGTCCGCACGTCGACCAGTACGATGTGTTCCTGGTGCAGGTCGAGGGTCGTCGCGAATGGCGAATCGACGCGCGCGAGGATGCGCCGTCCGCCTGCCGGCCGGATCAGGCCCTGCGCATTCTGGAGTGCTTCGAGGCCAGCCACGTGTTCGTCCTGGAGCCGGGCGACATGCTTTATCTGCCACCCGGCGTACCTCATCACGGCGTGGCGCTCGACCCGTGCCTGACCTGGTCGGTGGGCATGCGCGCGCCTTCCACCGCGGAACTCGCGGCCGGCATCGCCGACGGCCTGGCCGAGCATCTGGGCGAAGCGTCACGCTACTGCGACCCCGATCTGAAACCTGCCAGGCACCCGGCCGAGCTCGACGGCGCCGCCCTGGCCCGCGCCCGCGCCACGCTGGACATGGCGCTGGCGGACGATGCCCTGCTGTATTCCATCCTGGGCGACTTCCTCAGTCGCTATCGCAGCGCCCAGGTCCCCGCGCCACGTCCGCGCCCTATCGGTGCCGCCGCCTTCGGCAAGCGCCTGCTGGGCAAGGGCGAGCTGCTGCGCAATCCGTGGAGCCGCATGATCTGGCATCGTCACGGAGAAGCCGCGGTCGTCCATCTCGGAGGCGAGCGCTATGATGCAAGCCTGGAGCTGGCGCGGACGCTCGACTGCGACGGCGGCGTTGGACTGGACGCGGTGCGTGGGCTGGTCGCCTCCGACCTGGAGACGTTGCGCAGCATGATCAATGCAGGACACCTGGAGATCGTCCGATGATTCCCTCGGATTTCTATCTGGAAGTGGCCCACTGGGAAAGCGACCAGGAAGTCCTCCGCTACGTCCGGGAAAAGGTATTCATCCAGGAGCAGCAGGTTCCCGTCGAAGAGGAATGGGACGCTGAGGATCCGCGCTGCTACCACGTGCTGGTACGCGATCTCAAACACCACCCCATCGGCACCGGCAGGCTCAGTCCGGACGGCAAGATCGGGCGCATGGCCGTGCTTACCGACTGGCGTGGTCACGGCGTCGGCAGCGTCATCCTGCAGGCGTTGATGGACCTTGCCCACGCAATCGGTCTGGAGGGCGTGTGGTGCCATGCGCAGACTTCGGCGCGGCCCTTTTACGAGCGCTTCGGCTTCGTGGCCGAGGGCGAGGAATTCATGGAAGCCGGCATTGCGCACGTCACCATGCGCCTGTCGTTCGGACCGCGCGTCGCTCCGGATCGTCCGCCACCACCACCGCCCGCGCCGCGCGAGCCGGTCGAGGTGCACGACCGCGAAGGCGCCACCATGCTCATGCTCAAGCTGATCGGACTGGCCAGGCGCGAGATGGACATCGTCACCCGCGACCTCGATCCCGGCATTCTCGACCAGGGACCGGTACTCGAGGAACTGAAGCAACTGGCCACCTCCGGTCGCGGCTCGCGCATACGCGTGCTGGTCCACGATGCCTTGCCCGCCATCAAGGACAACCACCGCCTGATCCCGCTGGCGCAACGCCTCAACAGCGTCTTTCAGTTCCGCGTTCCGGGTACCGAAGGTGATCGCCAGTTCGCCGGCGCCCTCACCATCAACGACCGCGGCGGCTTCTACGTGCGCACCCTGGGCAACCGCTACGAAGGCGAGGGCGACACCTATGCCCCCGGCCGCAACCGCGAACTGCAGCGCCTGTTCGACGAGATGTGGGAACGCGCCCTGCCCTGCGACGACCTGCGCAAGCTCAATGTCTGAGCTGCGCAGGCATCCTGTAGTGAAATGCAGGAGCGCACCTCGTGCGCGACCATCCCCTCCTTTCGTAGGCATCGCCTGATCGCAGCTCTCGCCGCTCCTGCAGAAGCGCGCCAGCTCGGGTCGGAGCGGCTTCAGCCGCGACCGTCTGTTCGCTCCGAAGCCACTCCACGGTCGGGGCTGAAGTCCCTCCTGCAGCGGGGCTCTTGTGTAGGGGCGGCCTCAGCCGCGTTCATCCCGTCGTTTCGGTGCCACACTCATGTCGCCCACAGGGTGGTCTCCTACGAGAGCATGCCCGGTAGGAGCGCACCTCGTGCGCGACCATCCCCTCGCACCCATGCCGCACCTGGGTCGCCCCCGAGTAGGTTCGGCCGCTTCGCGTCTGCGCCGGACTTCCCCCGGACCTGCCAAAGAGCAAGTGCGCAAGTGGTCTGTGACGCGCTCACGAATGCGAGCGCCTCATTTCCTTCTTGCGGCATCGCACCAAACGCCGAAACGGTTATACTTTCGGGCTGATTCCAGCCAGCCCTTCCGGCCGGTCCGTTCCCACCCCTACACCCGCAAGCGCGCCCCAGGGCGCGTTTTTGACACGGCAGCCATCGTGAGCAGCTCCCGCATCGAAGCCTTTCGCCAGTCGTCGCATATCTCGGGCGGCAACGCCGCCTTCGTCGAAGAACTCTACGAGGCCTGGCTGGCCGATCCGTCCGCGGTGACGCCCTCCTGGCGTGCCTGGTTCGACCAGCTCAAGGGTCGCGAATCGGGCGACGTGGCGCACCGTCCGGTGATCGCCGCCTTCGCCCGCGCAGCCCGGCGCAACGGCGCCGCCGCCACCGCGATGCCGGCCGACCAGGCCTTCGCCGGCAAGCAGGCCGGCGTATTGCGCCTGCTCACTGCCTACCGCTCGCGCGGGCATCTGCATGCCGACATCGACCCGCTGGGCATGTGGCAGAAACCGCCGGCACCCGACCTCGATCTGTCCTTCCATGGCCTGACCCCGGCCGACCTTGGTACCGAGTTCGGCACCGGAACCCTGAGCGGCCCTTCGCGCATGAAGCTGCGCGACATGCTGGACCTGCTCAAGCGCACCTATACCGGCAGCATCGGCGCCGAGTTCATGCACATCAGCGATGCCGGACAGAGGCGCTGGTTCTACGAGCGCCTGGAGCGTGCGGGCGGACACTTCGACTTCAAGGCGGAAGAGCGTCGCCATATTCTCGATCGCCTCACCGCGGCCGAAGGCATGGAGCGCTACCTGCACACCAAGTACGTCGGCCAGAAGCGCTTCTCCCTCGAGGGCGGCGACAGCCTGATTCCGTTGGTCGACGAACTGGTGCGCCAGGCCGGTGCCGGGCAGGTGCGCGAGATGGTGATGGGCATGGCCCACCGCGGCCGCCTCAACGTACTGGTCAACGTGCTCGGCAAGCCACCGCAGCAGCTGTTCGCCGAGTTCGAGGGCAAGCACGACGACCTGCCGCGCGATCCCGCACACACCGGTGACGTCAAGTACCACATGGGCTTTTCCTCCGACGTGCGCACACCCGGCGGCACGGTGCACCTGGTGCTGGGCTTCAACCCTTCTCACCTTGAAATCATCGATCCGGTGGTCGCCGGCTCGGTGCGCGCGCGACAGACGCGCCGCCGCGACGACGCCCGTCAGCAGGTGGTGCCCGTGCTGGTGCACGGCGATGCCGCCTTCGCCGGGCAGGGCGTGGTCGCCGAATTGTTCAACATGTCGCAAGCGCGCGGCTTTGCGGTTGGCGGCACCATCCACGTGGTGGTCAACAACCAGGTCGGCTTCACCATCAGCAACCCGAAGGACGCGCGCTCCACGCTGTACTGCACCGACGTCGCCAAGATGGTGAATGCACCGGTGCTGCACGTGAATGGCGACGACCCGGAAGCCGTGGTGTTCTGCGCCCGTCTTGCCTTCGAGTACCGGCAGACCTTCAACAAGGACGTGGTCATCGATCTGGTCTGCTACCGCCGCCACGGCCACAACGAGGCTGACGAACCGGCGGCCACCCAGCCCCTGATGTACCAGAACATCCGCGCTCGCAAGACCACGCGCGAGCTGTACGCCGAACGTCTCGCATCCGATGGCGTGGTGGCGGCGGACCAGGCCAAGGCGCTGACCGATACCTACCGAGAAGCCATGGACGAGGGTCGCGTGGTCGCCGATCTCGACGGCAACCTGCGCGACAACTTCGTGGTCGACTGGTCGCCGCATCTTGGCTCCTCGCTCGCCGAAACCGCTGACACCCACGTCGAACGCAAGTGCCTCGACCAGCTTGCCGACACCATCCTGCGTGTTCCCGAAGGCATGCACCTGCATTCGCGCGTGGCCAAGATCATGGCCGACCGCCTGAAGATGGCCAGCGGCAAGCTGGCAATGGACTGGGGGTTCGCCGAGAACATGGCCTACGCGACCCTGCTCGACGAGGGCTACAAGCTTCGCCTGGTCGGCCAGGATTCCGGCCGCGGCACCTTCTTCCATCGCCATTCCGTGCTGCACGACCAGCAAAGTGGCGATACCGAAACGCCGCTGACCCGGGTCAATCCCGAACCGGGCGCGGTGACCATCATCGACTCCCTCCTCAGCGAGGAAGCGGTGATGGCGTTCGAGTACGGCTATTCCACGGCCGATCCCGGCACCCTGGTGATCTGGGAGGGCCAGTTCGGCGACTTCGCCAACGGCGCCCAGGTGGTAATCGACCAGTTCATCACCTCCGGTGAGGCCAAGTGGGGCCGCCTTTGCGGCCTGGTGCTGTTCCTGCCGCATGGCTATGAGGGCCAGGGCCCCGAACACAGCTCGGCGCGACTGGAGCGCTTTCTGCAGCTTTGCGCGCTGGAGAATGTCCAGGTTTGCGTACCGACCACGCCGGCACAGATGTTCCACATGCTGCGCCGGCAGATGAAGCGGCGCGTGCGCAAGCCGTTGATCGTGATGACGCCCAAGAGCATGCTGCGTCACAAGCTCTCGGTGTCGACGCTGGAAGACCTCAGCGGCGGCACCTTCCAGACGCTGATTCCCGACAGCAGCGCCGCAACTGCGAAGAAGGTCAAGCGCGTAGTGCTGTGCGGCGGCAAGGTCTACTACGACCTGCTCGAAGGCCACGGCGAGCGCAAACTGGAAGATGTCGCCCTGGTGCGCATCGAGCAGTTGTATCCGTTCCCACGTGCCGAATTGAAGGAAGAACTGGCGCGCTTCCCCGCTGCCAGGGATGTGGTCTGGTGTCAGGAGGAGCCGATGAACCAGGGCGCCTGGTTCCAGATCCGCCACCACCTGCACTACTGCATTGCAGACAGGCACGCGCTGCACTACGTCGGCCGCGTACGCTCGCCGGCCCCGGCCTGCGGGCACTTCAGCACCCACCTGGAGGAGCAGGCTGCACTGGTCGACAAGGCGCTGGTGGGCGTGCTCGAAGGCGAGCATCCTCCCGAATGATTTCCATCCGTTTCTGGACCCGCATCCGATGAGTATTGAAGTCAAAGTCCCCGTCCTGCCCGAATCGGTATCGGACGCCACCATCGCCACATGGCACAAGAAGCCCGGCGACACCGTGACCCGCGACGAGAACCTGGTCGACCTGGAGACGGACAAGGTGGTCCTCGAAGTGCCCGCCCCCGCTGACGGCGTACTGAAGGAAATCCTCCGGCAGAGCGGCGACACCGTCGGCAGCCAGGAGATCATCGCCATCGTCGCCGAAGGCAAAGGCGAATCCGCTGGCGCAGCTTCGCCTGAATCGAAGAGCGAAGCGAAGGGCGAAGCACGGGGCGAAGCGAAGGGCGAAGCAAAGGGCAAAGCCGGGGATCTGTCCGATCTGTCGCCGGCTGGCCGGCGCGTGGCGGAAGAGCATGGCATTGATCCGGCGCGGGTCGAAGGCACCGGTCGCGATGGCCGGGTGACCAAGGAGGACCTGCTCAACTTCATGCGCGGCGAGTCCAGGCCGGCTGCCGACACGCCGCCCGCGGAACCGGTCAGCGTACCGGGAGGCGCGCGTTCCGAGCAGCGCGTGCCGATGACCCGCATCCGCACGCGCATCGCAGAACGCATGATGGAGTCGAAGAACTCCATTGCCATGCTGACCTCGTTCAACGAAGTGAACCTGGCGCAGGTGGTAAGGATGCGCAAGGCCATGGGTGAGCAGTTCGAGAAGGCTCACGGCATCAAGCTCGGCTTCATGAGCTTCTTCGTCAAGGCCGCCGCCAGTGCGCTGCAGCGCTACCCGGTGGTCAACGCCTCGGTCGACGGCAACGACATCATCTACCACGGCTACGCCGACATCTCGATCGCTGTCGCCACCGAGAAGGGCCTGGTCACGCCGGTGCTGCGCAACGCCGAGAGCATGGGCTTCGCCGAGGTCGAAAAAGCCATCGCCGACTTTGCGAAAAAGGCGCGCGACGGCAAGCTCAGCCTCGAGGACCTGCAAGGCGGCACCTTCACCATCACCAACGGCGGCACCTTCGGCTCGCTGATGTCCACCCCGATCGTCAATCCGCCGCAGTCGGCCATCCTCGGCATGCACACCATCAAGGAGCGTCCCGTGGTGGAGGACGGCCAGATCGTCGCCGCACCGATGATGTACATCGCGCTCAGCTACGACCACCGCATCATCGACGGCAAGGACGCGGTGCTGTTTCTGGTGGATATCAAGAACCAGCTTGAGAATCCGCATCGGATGTTGCTGGGGTTGTGAGTCCGATCAGGGCTCAGGGCTTGTTCTTGGAGGGCCTAGGGCTTAGGGCTTAGGGCCTAGGGCTTAGGGCCCAGGGAACAGCTCGCAGGCCGACAGGCGTACAACGAACGAGGCTTTCCGGTGTACCTGTACGATTCGATCAAGGAACAACGCTGCATTCTTGCCACCTCTAGGCCCTAGGCCCCAAGCCCTAGGCCCTCAGAACCCATTCGAAGCCAACAACCTCCACCGACTCAAGCCCCGACACGGAGCCACACCAACCCATGCAAACCTTCGACCTCATCGTCATCGGCGCCGGCCCAGGCGGGTACGTGGCGGCCATTCGCGCCGCACAGCTCGGCATGAAGGTGGCCTGCGTGGATGCGTTCAAGGCCAAGGACGGGGGCAAACTGGCGCTGGGCGGCACCTGTCTCAACGTGGGATGCATTCCGTCGAAGGCGCTCTTGGATTCGTCGCGCCAGTTCCACAATCTCACCCACATGTTCGCCGACCACGGCATCAGCGCCGACAAGCCGGCCATCGACGTGAAGAAGATGGTGGCGCGCAAGGATCGCATCGTGAAGCAGTTCAACGGCGGCGTGGCGGCGCTGTTCAAGGCCAACAAGGTCGCCGCCTTCCACGGCTTCGCCACCCTGCACAAGGGTCGTGTGGTCCGGGTCAAGGGCCACGACGGCAAGGACGCGGAACTGCAAGGCAAGCACGTCATTCTCGCCGCGGGCTCGGTATCGATCGAGCTGCCTTTCGCCAGGCACGACGGCGAGCGCATCGTCGACAATATCGGCGTGCTCGATTTCGACGACACGCCCAAGCGCCTCGGCGTCATCGGCGCCGGCGTGGTCGGACTGGAGATGGGCAGTGTGTGGCGCCGGCTCGGCGCCGAAGTCACCTTCCTGGAAGCCCTGCCGGACTTCCTCGCCGCTGCCGACGCCGATGTCGCCAAGGTCGCCGCGCGTGAGTTCAAGAAGCAGGGCCTCGACATCCGGCTTGGCTGCAAGGTCAGCAAGGCCGAGGTGAAGAACAAGGAAGTGCACGTCACCTACAGCGATGGCAAGGACGAGCAAACCCTGGTGGTCGACAAGTTGCTGGTGGCGGTTGGCCGCCGCGCTGCAACCCATGGTCTGCTCTCCGAGGATTGCGGCGTGAAGCTCACCGAGCGCGGCTTCATCGAGGTTGACGCGCATTGCGCTACCGGCGTCGATGGCGTCTTTGCCATCGGCGACTGCGTACGCGGCCCGATGCTGGCGCACAAGGCCAGCGAAGAGGGCATCGCGGTGGCCGAACGCATCGCCGGCAAGCCGGCCCATGTCGACTTCAACACCGTGCCCTGGGTGATCTATACCGAACCCGAGATCGCCTGGGTCGGCCAGACCGAGAAGGAAGTCAAGGACGCCGGCATTCCCTATCGCACCGGCAGCTTCCCGTTCGCCGCGATCGGGCGCGCTGTGGCCATGAATGAGACTGCCGGCATGGTGAAAATCATCGCCCACGCCGAAACCGACCGTATCCTCGGCATGCATCTGGTCGGCCCCAATGTCCCCGAACTGGTGCACGAAGGCGTGGTGGCGATGGAGTTCAAGGGTGCCGCCGAAGACCTCGCCCGCATCTGCCACGCCCACCCCACCCTGTCCGAGGCCGTGCACGAAGCCGCACTGGCCGTCGACAAACGCGCCATCCACAAGGCGAACTGAGGAGGAGGACCTACCCGTGAAGCGACAGGCCATTGCCGGATTGCTTGTGGCTGCAACCGTGATTCTTTACGGTTGCGGCTCGCATGCGCCACGCAGCGCATCAGATGCCGATCTGGATGCACTGACAAAGGCCTTGAGCTATCACCGAACGGTGCCCGATGTCGCGCTTTCAGGAGATCTGGGCAGTCGTGGGAATCCGGTGCGAACGAACGGCGTGCCGGGGCAGCGTGAATACCTTTCCAGACTTCGCTGCCGGAACGGTTTACCACCGATGTTCGAACGCATCGGTCAGGCGGGGATTGGCCCATACGGCAAGGTGCTCGACGCGTATCGCCTGGAATGCGAGCGTGAAGAACCACGCACGGTTTATCTCGACCTGTACCACTGCGTCGAAGAGCAGGACGCGATCAACGGATACGACATCGTCGAACGCAAACAGCCCAGGAAACTCGAACGATGCGAGAGCGAGCTGCCATGAACGGTCACTCCGAATCCTTCCCCGCCTTTCGCATCCACGCCGACAGTGGCAGGCATCGCGCCGGCATCGAGGAATTGACCCTGGACGATCTCAGTCCTGGCGAAGTGGTGATCAAGGTCGCCCACTCCAGCGTCAACTACAAGGATGCGCTGGCCGGCAGCGGCAAGGGCCGCATTCTGCGCGAGTCGCCCCTGGTCGGCGGTATCGATGTGGCCGGTTACGTGATCGAGAGCAGCGATCCGGCCTTCCGCGAAGGCGACGCAGTGTTGTGTACCGGATGCGGGCTGTCGGAGACGCGTGATGGCGGCTATGCCGGGTACGCGCGCCTGCAGGCGCAATGGACCGTGCACCTGCCCCAGGGTCTCAGCCTGAAGGAGTCGATGATTCTCGGCACCGCCGGCTTCACCGCCGGTCTGGCCCTGCTGCGCATGGAACAGAATGCGCAGCGTCCGGACCACGGCCCGATCGTGGTCACTGGCGCCACCGGCGGCGTGGGCATGCTGGCCATCGACATTCTGACCGTCGCCGGCTACGAGGCCCACGCCATCACCGGCAAGGTCGACCGCTTCGATTTCCTGCAGACGCTGGGCGCGCAGCAGTGCGTCTCGCGCAGGGACCTGTACTGGGGTGAAAGACCACTGGAGAACGCCAGCTGGGCCGGCGCCATCGACAATGTCGGCGCCGACATGCTCAATGGCCTGACCCGCGTGATCAAGCCCTACGGCAACATCGCTTCCTGTGGCCTGGCTGGCGGCATCGGCCTCAATACCACGGTAATGCCCTTCATCATCCGCGGCGTGAGTCTGCTCGGCATCGCCTCGGCGGGCACGGCGCGTGAGCTGCGCGACGAGGTCTGGCGGCGCCTGTCCACGTCGTGGAAACCGGCCCACCTGGACAGTATCCTTACCCGCGAAACCGCACTGGATGGGCTACCTGCCGTGTTCGAAAACATGCTGGCGGGCGACTCCTTCGGACGCACCCTGGTCAATCTTTGACCTGCGTGGCGTTCGTCCTTCGCAGGCGCTAGACTCAACCGCTGTATGCCAGCTCCCCGGGGAGAACCCATGGCCAAAGTCTTGATTGTCGACGATTCACCTACGCAGCTCGCCAGCCTCAAGCGCATCGTCGAGAAAATGGGTCACGAAGCGATCACCGCAGAAGACGGTGCCGCCGGCGTGGAAGCCGCCAAGCGCGACATGCCCAACCTCATCCTGATGGATGTGGTCATGCCCAACCTCAACGGTTTCCAGGCCACACGCCAGATCAGCCGCGATGAGCAGACCAGTCACATCCCGGTCATCCTGGTCACCACCAAGGATCAGGAAACCGACCGCGTCTGGGGCATGCGCCAGGGCGCCAAGGGCTACATCACCAAGCCCGTGAACGAGACGGAGCTGGTCAAGACCATCCGCGAGCACCTGGCCGGCTGACGACGGCCGCCGTCAGGATTCGTAAGCGTCGCGCAGCGCCTCCCAGGCGCTGCGTTGCGTTTCGGAGCCCGCCTTGGGTGCGTCCACCTCGATTACCACCAACTGATCGCCGGGAGGCTGCCCCGGCAGCCCGCGACCGCGCAACCGCATCCTGCGTCCCGCGCCCGACCCTTCCGGTATGCGCAGCGACACGCTGCCGCCCAGGGTCGGAACGGCCACCTCGCCGCCGAGTGCGGCCACCCACGGCGCCACCTTCAGCCGGTGAACGATGTTGCGCCCGTCCACTTCGAACAATGGGTGCGGCCGATAGCGGATTTCGAGCAGCAGGTCGCCGGCGCGTGCACCTGAGGTGCCTGGCATGCCCTGCCCTCCGAGGCGGATCTGCTGACCGGGCAAGATGCCGGCGGGGATCTTCACATCCAGCGTCCTGCCCTCGGGCAGGCTGATCCGCTGGCTGCCCCCCGAAAAAGCGGTGCCAAGATCGATCTCCACCAGCGCAGCGCGATCGCGCCCGCGCCGCGGACCGGCGCTGCGTCGCCGACCCTGGCCGAACAGCGACTCGAAGAAGTCGCTGAATCCGCCCTCTCCGCCGATGTCGCCGAAATCGAAGCCATCGCCGAAGTCGGGCGGCGGGCGAAACTGGTCGCCGGGACGGAAGCCGCTGGCACGCAGGCGGTCGTAGGCGGAACGCCGATTGGGATCCTTCAGCGCCTCGTAGGCCTCGTTGACCGCCTTGAAGTGGTCTTCGGCGCCACTCTCCTTGCTCACATCCGGGTGATACTTGCGCGCCAGCTTGCGATAGGCGCGCTTGATCTCATCGGCGCTCGCCTGTGGTGGCACGCCCAGGGTGTCGTAGTAGTCCTTGAACTGCATGGAGTGACCTTGCGATCCTGACGGTTCCGGAGGATACCCCGTGCCGCGGCGTCACCGGACCTTGGCGCCGCTGATGGATCATTTCCGATGATCCTGCCGGGACAGTCTGCATGCGGCAGCGCCCGCGGGAAGTCCGCGGGCGCCACGCTCATTCAGCCGGGAAACCGGCCGATCAGTGGTTGACCTGGATCCGCCGCGGGGTGCTCTCCGGCCGCTTGGGAATGGCGATCTCCAGCACACCGTGCTTGCCGCTGGCCTTGATGCCCTCGGCATCGGCGCTGTCGGGCAGTGCGAAGCGGCGGTAGAACAGTCCGTGCGAGCGTTCCACCCGGGTGTAGCGCTCGGTCTCTTCCTTCTTTTCCGCGGCACGTTCGCCCTTGATCGTCAGGATGCCCTTGTCCATGCTGACTTCGATGTCCTTGGGATCGACGCCGGGAATGTCGGCCAGGATCACAAAGCGGTCTGCCTCCTCGCGGATATCCACGCGCGGTGCCCACTGGCTGGTGACCACATTGGACTGGTCGCCCTCATCGTCGCCAAAGAAGCGGCTGAATGCCTGCTTCACCTCATCCTGCAACGAGTGCCCGGTGCTCCACGGGTTGTATCGGGTGATGCTCATGACAACCTCCTCGGTTTGGCTGGGGTGTTGTCCGCAACGTGTGGACGCCTGGAACGATTTCAAGGGTCGCTTGCCGGAGCCCGGACATCCTGACAAGCTTCGCTCCCCTTCCTGACGCTTACGCCCAATGGGTCTTTTCCGGAGCTGCCGAGCCGCTGCATCCGCCCTGCTCCCCGCGACACTGCTGCTGGGAGTGACCGCATCGGCACAGACCGGAACACAGACGATTCTGCTGGCGCCGGCCGCCGACACCAGCCTCTACCAAGAGGACGGAGCGCTGTCCAACGGCCTCGGCCCCACGCTGTTTGTGGGCCGCACGCTGGACGGCCTGCGCCGCCGGGCCCTGCTGCGATTCGACACATCCGCGATTCCTGCGCACGCGGTGATCGAGTCGGCCACCTTGTTCCTGAGTGTGGATCGAACGATCGCCGAAGTGGTTCCGATCGACGTGTTCCGGGTGACCGCGGCCTGGGGTGAGGGTGCGTCCGACGCCGGATTTCCGGGCGGCATCGGTGCGCCGGCCGAACTCGGCGATGCCACCTGGACCTTCCGTGTGTTTCCCGATCAGCCTTGGGACAATGCAGGCGGCGACACCGCGGCGTCCGCCAGTGCGCGATTCGAGCTTGCTGGAGAGGGTAGCTATGCGATTGAGGCCAGCGCGGACATGATCGCCGACCTGCAGGCATGGCTCGATCAGCCCGCATCGAACTTCGGCTGGCAGTTTCGCGCCGACGAGTCGCAGCCATCGCCGAGCGCCAAGCGACTGGCATCGCGCGAGTATCCGGACGCGGCGCTGCAACCCCGGCTCGAGGTGTTCTTCCGCGGCGGCGCCGTGCTTCCCGATACCAGGAGCATTCCCGCCGTCGGCTGGCTCGGACTGGTACTACTGGTCGCAGCGCTCGCCCTGGCGGGCATTACTCACAACCGTCCGCGGTAGGAGGGTTGTGATACACGCGGGCTGGCGGTCTGGTGGCGGCCAAACCGGTCGGGCGGCCCTGCCCTACAAGGGAAGGAACGGCAGCGTGCGCGGCGAGAAATTTCCCAGATTGGGGAAGATGGTGTCCAACGCAATGTCCGATACGCCCATCCAGCGTGCCAGGGTGGAGGCGATCTGATCCACCGCCAGCGTCGGCACGACCCGGCCGCGGGTCAGCGTACCCGCGCCATCGATGTCCAGCACCGGGTAGGTGCCGAACACGCGCTGCCCCGATACCGGAGCCCCCATTACCAGCTGCACGCTCCCCCAGGCGTGATCCGAGCCGTTGCCGTTGGTGGTCAGCGTCCGCGCGAACTCGCTCATGCTGAAGGTCACCACATCGCTGGCCGCACCGATCTCGGCCAGAGCGCTCTGGAATGCCGCCAGCGCCTGGGACAGTCGCTCCATCAACAGCGGCTGCCCGTTGGCGGCCATCTGTCCGCCGTGGGTATCGAAGCCGCCGAGCGAGACGTAATAGATCTGCCTGCGGTGATTGATGGCCGGCCGGCGACTGGCGCGGATCATCTGCGCCACCATGCGCAATTGGCTTGCCAGCGAGTTCTCTGCGGGAAACACGGTGTCGAGGGGCGGGTCCGCATCCAGTTCGGCACGGATGACGTCGTGGAGGTCGAGGGAGCGTTTCAGCACACCGCGGTACTCGCGCTCGAACAGGTGATCGTAGTCAAGCGCCAGCATCTCCTGGATCGCCTGGTCGCGGCGGGCTCGGCCAGCCGTATTCAACCCGGTACTGCCGGTGGACAAAGGCACCGGACCGGTGGTGCGCATCTGGTAGGGCTTGATCTGTGGCCCGAGCAGGTAACGCGCATTGCCGGCAATCGAAATGCACGGCGAGAGCCCGCCGGGGACCGCACCCGTGTCGATCCGTGAAGCGATATCGCCCCCCCATCCGAACGGATGGCGCAGATCGGTTCGCGAGTTGTGCCACAGGGTGGTCTGGCTGTTGTGCGAGAACAGCTCCGGCGGCAGCGGCACGCTGCGATCCAGGTACTGCTGCTTGGTGGTGGGCTGCACCAGCGCGCCCACGTTGGCGACGAATGCAAGGCGCTGCTGCTGAAACAGCGCCTGCATTCCGGCACAGGAAGGGTGAAGGCCAAAGTCACCTCCGCCAAGCGGAGAGACCGGCAGCAGTGTCTCGCGAGCCAGGGCGAGACCCGACGGGTTGGACTGTGGATTGTAGATTCCGCCACGGGTCGCCTGGTAGACGTTATATGCACTTTGCGCACGCGGTACCAACATGTTGTAGGCATCGTTGCCACCGCCGAGGTAGACGCAAACCAGGGCACGGTAGTCATTGCCTCCCTTGGGCAGTTCCGCGGCCATCGCCGTACCCAGCAGTCTGAGCTGCGGCAGGAACGCTGCCGCGCCGCCAGCCATCACCACACTGCCCAGGCCGCGCAGGAAATCCCGTCTGTCATTCTTCGACATCTGCTTGTCCTCTCAGCGCTGCACTGCGAATTCGGGCGAGAGCGTGATCACCTGGATCGCGGCCAGCGCCTTCTGGGTGGGATTGCCGTTCAGTTCGGTGACCAGGCGCACAACGATGTCGCGAAGCTCGGGCGACATCGACCCGTAGGTGAGGCGGACATCGAGCAGATCCACCATGGCCTGGGGATTGCCGGCCAACGCCGCCACCGGCGAGATGTCGAGCAGCGGACGATTGGCCGGCGGATTGTTCATGCCGAGGTAGCCCGACCACGAGCGCGCGTATAGGAAGTTGGCCGAGGTGACGACAGAACCTTCGTCCACGATCTGGAACTCCGGTGCAAACAGACCGGCGTCGGCAATGTCGCCACCCGGCTGGAAGTCCGGCTCGTAGAAATTGAACACAGACGGTGCACCAAGCGGGCGCTGGGCGAAGTCGTTCTGTGGATTGCGGATGCCCATCTGTACCAGTCCCGAAGGCTCGCTTGGCGGCGCCTGCGCGTTGAAGGCCCGCCACAGAGCAGTAAGCTTCAGCAACGGCTCTCGTGGCTTGCCGTAGCCCGGATCCTCGCTACGGATACGCGCTTCGGGGTCGAGCAGGATCGCGCGTACCACCGCGCGCAGGTCGCCACGTTGTCCGTGGGCGTTCGCCTTGAACACCTGCGCCACGCGTGCGATGTACTCGGGCGAGGGATTGCTGGTAACCAGGCGCTGGATCAGCTGCCGGCTGATGAAGCTCGGCGTGTTGGGATGCAGGAACAGGATATCCAGTGCTTCGTCCAGATCCTGGAAACATTGGCCCGAAGTGAGCGTGAAGACACCAAAGAGCGTCTTCGGCTGGTCGTCATGCTGGCTCTGGAAGCACATCATCGGCAGGTAGTTCGCCGGCCCGCTGTTGAAGTTGGTCGACCCCGAGTAGGTGAATCCGGTGAACACCCTGGCCATTGCGGCGATGTCGTCCTGGTCGTAGGTGGGCAGTGGCTCGCCCCCCGGATCGAGGATCGGCGAGAAATCGTCGTTGCGCTGCACCAGGCCGATGCTGAACAACTGCATCACTTCGCGGGCGTAGTTCTCGTCGGGTTCGGTTCCGGTAGTTGGATTGGCCTTGCGGTTGCGCAAGTGGCTGAGATAGCGGCCCATCTGCGGGCTCAGGCTGACCGCTCGTAGCAGATCCCGATAGTTGCCGAAGGCATGAGCGGCCAGGATGTCCCAGTACTCCGCAGTGCCGGCCCAGTCGCCGGACAAGGTGTCGTCGCGATCGGAGATGACCAGGATCTGGCTGAATGCGAAGGCCACGCGCTGGCGCAACTGGTCGGGCGCGTAGACCGCAGTATGGAACCAGCGGTCCATGCGTACGCCCTGTCCGACCGAGACCCCCTGGTCGGACAGCCCCTCCAGAAACGGACGCGCCCGCGTCGCCGGCCTGGCGAACTGCTGGTTGAGCCAGTTGATGTAGCCGTAGGCCTGGACCTGCTGGATCTGCGACGCCGACGGACCGAAGCTCGCCTGGGTCAGAAACCGGGCCGCTTCGGCCTGGTTGGCGGGCAGATTGAACGGCGGCTCGAAGCCGTTCCTGAATATGGACTGGGCTTCCACCGAGGTCGTCAGCAACATCAGTACCGCGGAAATCGCCGGTAGTCGTAGAGGCAACAATGCACGCATGGCGGTTCCCGTTCGGAATCGAGGCGAGGCGATCCTACTCCTGTAACATGTGTAAACGGAACCCTCGCGCGACGCTTCTTGTCGTTTCAGGTTCGGAATCGACGCCGTGGGGCACTCAAGCCATGGTCGAATGCCGCTTGCCGGGTCCGGCCGGCGCATGCGATTCTTCGTGTCCCCAAGTGCGGTGCAAGTATCCCAATGACCATCCAGGTCGGCGACCGCATACCGGCTGCCACCCTCAACACTCTCACGGACGGAGTGAAAACCGTCACCACGGCGGAAATCTTCAACGCCAGGAAGGTGGTCCTGTTCTCCGTCCCCGGCGCCTTCACCCCGACGTGCTCGGCGCGCCACCTGCCCGGCTACATCGAGCATTTCGCCGCCCTGCGCGACAGAGGTGTCGACACCGTTGCCTGCATGGCGGTCAACGACGCCTTCGTCATGGAGGCATGGTCCAGGACCCAGGGTGCACCCGACGACCTGCTGATGCTGGCCGACGGCAATGCCGAGTTCACCAGGAAGCTCGGCCTGGAGCTCGACGCCACCGGCTACGGCATGGGTATCCGCAGCCAGCGCTTCGCACTGGTGGCCGACGACGGCGTGGTGACCCACCTGTTCGTGGAAGCCCCCGGCGAGTTCAGCGTTTCCTCCGCCGAGCACGTGCTGGAGGCACTGGGCTGAGTCAATCCGGGACGAAAAAACGACAATGCCCGGCTGGACGCCGGGCATTGCGCAGGAGCAAGATTGGTGGGCGGTAGTGGGATCGAACCACTGACCCCTGCCGTGTGAAGACAGTGCTCTACCGCTGAGCTAACCGCCCGAAAGGAGGCGCGCATGCTAGACGCTCGGTCACTTTCAGTCAATATCACGAACAACCAGTTGCTCCCTGATTCCAACTGCCATCCAGGTTCCTGTTCACGAGCGCATTCGCACGCTCCGCACGCGTATCGCCTGCTTGCCGCCATCTTCATTGCAGCGCTTTCTGGCAGCGACCTCGCCGCCGCCGGATGCGGAAAGTCCGTCGAGTCGCCGATTGCTCGGCTCGAACTGATCGCACCACTGGTCGCGCACATGGGCCCGGCTCTGAAGCTCAGCGTCGGCGAGGACGGCTGCGTGCTCATCGAACGCCCTGGCTACTATGCCCAGCCCGGCGCCCACTCGTTCCGGCTCGATGCGACGGAACTCAACTCATTGCGGTCGGAACTGGCCGCCGCAAGCGAACGTCTCCCCGATGCCGGCGCGATCCGATCCACAGTCGAGGCAGCCCGACGCGCTGCCGACGATGCTGGTATCAGTTTTGTAGTCGCCGACGGCAACCTGCTGCGTCTGAGTTTTCGCGACGGCGATGATCGGCGGCGCACGTATTCCTGGCGCAACCTGGAGGAGGATCTCCTCAATCACCCGGACATCGAGGGTCTGGTGGCGCTGGGCGCGCTGCGCGACCGGCTCGTCGAACTTGCCGGAGATGCGCGCATGGAGAGGCAGCCATGAACCGGTACGTCGCGCTCGCCCTGGTCTTCCTGCCCGCCCTGGCGCAGGGCGGTTCGTTTATCGGCTCGGACCCCAACGTGAACCGTGTCGTCCATCCACCCGGCTATACCGGCGCACAATCCGGGGAGATCGTCGCCACCGTCTGCCTCGATCCTTCGGCGCCAGTCGCTGCAGAGATCCCCACGCGCAACGCCGTGGCCACGTTCAATGGCATGGTCGCGACGCTCGGCAACAACGTTTCCGCGTCCTCGGTCGGCATTCCGGGCAGCCGTCCGGACTACGAATCGGTGCTCCTGCACGAAATGGGTCATTGCATCGGCATGGACCACTCGACACTCGGACCTTCCGAACTGGGTACGTCCGACTTCAATCACCCGCAGCTCTACTACACCATCTCCACCGCGGGTGGGAACATCGTATTCAATACGGGCGCCGGCACCGACAATGTCCGCGCCAGCCGCGACGACCTGCGAGGCGATGACGTCAACCGCCACTGGTACAAGAACAACGTCAACAATCCCTTCGAGATTCCCAGCGGGCGGATCGACCGCACCACTTACTCCGTGTCGCTGAGTGCGCTACCGGTCGGGCACAACTACGTCGAGGCGGCCACGTCGTTCTTCCCGTGCCGCGCCGAGTCGGGTGATACGAGCCTGCTGCGCTCGCAACCACGCACACAGAACGTGATGTTTCCGGTGCTTTGCAGCAACAATGTCTACCGCGACCTTGCCCCCGACGATGTGGCGACCTTGCGTATCGCTCGCGCCGGCGCCGACGGCGATGCCAACTTAACCGGCGACAATTACACCCTTCGCCTCGATTACATCGGCGTGTCGAGCAGTTGCAACATCCGTATCCAGTTCGACAACTCTGCCGGATTTGCGCTGTGCGGCATCTCCTTCAGCTCCAGCGGCAACAACGCGTTCATCGTCTCGGCAGTTGCCCGCTTCCAGACCGCCGGCACCGGTGGTGGACAGGTCAACTGGTGGTTCAACCCGACCGATACCTCCGGCCCCGATTCGTTCACCCTCGGTGTCACCAAGTCCGGCGGTGGCAGTGGCACCGTCACCAGCAATCCTGCGGGGATCTCCTGCGGTGGGACCTGCTCAGCTGATTTCGACGCCGGTAGCAACGTCACCCTGACCGCCAACGCCGCCATGGGCTCGTACTTCGGTGGATGGTCGGGCTCAGGCTGCAGCGGTACTGGACAGTGCATTGTCACGATGTCGGCTGACCGCGGCGTTGGCGCGAGCTTCGGGCTGATTCCGCCGGCTCCGTCGGGGCTGATCTTCCGCAGCAATTTCGAGAGCTGGGATCTCGACTTCTGACGCCTGGCAAGGGGCGGCTGGCGGTGGGGCGATGCACGTCCGGTCCGGGACGGCGCCGATGCGCTATTCCCGCCGCTTGGACGCCGACTTCTTTCCCACCGGCGTCGCCCGCACCACCTTGTCGGCGAAACGTGCGAGCGTCAGTGCACCGCCCAGACCCTTTTTCAACGGCAGCAGGGCCATATCGACGCCCTGGCGGGTCCAGTCGATCAGCTTGCTCTCGTCGATGCCGGTGATGCCGCGCAAAAGGTCGCTGACGTCCCCGGATTCCGGATCGCGCAGGCGCGCGATGGTCTGTGCGCGCTTGGCCACGGCGTAGGTGGCCAGCACGTTGGCCGCCGAATGACTGAGGATGCCGGCCACCGGCAACACGCGTTCCAGGAGCGCCCCTCCGTACTTTCTCGCCAGTTTGGCGGCGAAGGCGTTGGCGGCCTTCTCGGCGGCCTTGACGGTACCGGAAGACAGCGTCGCGACCAGCAGCAGGAGGGCGCGTTCCTCGTCGGAGCTGAGGCGCAGCCGGTACAGGGCGAAGATCTCGTGCACCAGTTCGGCCTGGAGCTTGGCGGTAAGCGCGGCGTCCATGGCGGTGCCGAAGGCCACCTTCTGTACCGTGGCCAGACCCGGCACCGCGCGTCCCAGCGCCGCCAGCGCGCCGACGGCACCGGCCTGCATGCACTTGTTGCGGATGATGCCGGGCAGCAGATCGTCGATGGTGGCACCGGGATGAGCGCGTCGCAGCGCGGCGATGCGCTTCTTGGCGGCTGTGCGTTCCGAGGCGCTGAGGGTGCCGAGGATGGACGAGGCGGCAGTCTGCGGCCTGCGTCGAGTCGGCGCTTTCCTTGCGGCCGTCTTGTTCGCGGGGGTCTTCCTGGTCGCTGCCTTCTTGGTGGTCATTCGCGTCGCCATTTGCGCAGATCCTTTCCGGGCTTTCCACGAATGTAGCGGATTCGGTCGGGGAAGTCCGGGTGCGATGCGGGTTCGCAGGATCGCGGTGTGTCGCGACCAGATCGATGCGATGGGACGGTCGCGCACAGGGTGCGCTCCACAAGGCACGGCTCTTGTAGGTCCGGGGGAAGCCCGGCGCAGAGGCGAAGCGGCTGGACCCACCTCGTGGGCGGCATGGGCCGCGACTTCGATGCGATGGGACGGTCGCGGCTGAAGCCGCTCCTACAGGGTGTATCGGCCCGTTCTGTGGACAGGCGAATCCGTACGAACCCGGTGGTTTCGTCCACACCACCCTCTCCGCCATATACCAATACGGCCCTCGAGTTTCGGTGTTCCGACTTCGCGCCCCTCCGTGCGTGCGGGTGGTGCTGCGCGCCCCATCCCTGGGGCGCGTCCCTTCGGGACTTTCGCTGCGCGAAATCCGGATTCGCTCCTGGCGAATCCGTACGAACCCGGTGGCTTCGTCCACACCACCCTCTCCGCCATATACGACAAAGGCCCCTTGCGGGGCCCCTGTCGTATATGGCGGAGAGGGTGGGATTCGAACCCACGAGGGGGGTAAGCCCCTGGCGGTTTTCAAGACCGCTGCCTTAAACCACTCGGCCACCTCTCCGTAAACTTGTAACGATCGTCCTGGCGGTTTTACGGCGGGCTCCTGCCCGCCGCCCTTCGGGTTTCCGCTGCGCGGAAATTCGCTTTCGACGTGTCTCTTCTGTAGGAGCGGCGAAAGCCGCAATCAGACGCAACGGTTGAAACGTCCATCGCGGCTTTCGCCGCTCCTACATGGGGTTCGCTAGGCGATCGTCTCGGCGCCATCCATGTACTTGCGCAATACCTCGGGCACGGTAATGGTTCCGTCGGCATTCTGGTAGTTCTCCATCACCGCGACAAGGGCACGGCCCACCGCCACGCCGGAACCGTTCAGGGTGTGCACCAGCTCCGGCTTGCCGGACTCGGGGTTGCGCCAGCGTGCCTGCATGCGTCGCGCCTGGAAGTCCTCGCAGTTGGAACAGGAAGAGATCTCGCGGTAGGTGTCCTGCGCCGGCAGCCAGACTTCGATGTCGTAGGTCTTGGCAGCGCCGAAGCCCATGTCGCCGCTGCACAGCGCCAGGGTGCGGTAGGGAAGCCCGAGCAACTGCAGGACGCGCTCGGCGTGACCGGTCATTTCCTCAAGCGCCTCGTAGGATTCGCCAGCGCGGCTGATCTGCACCAGTTCCACCTTCTCGAACTGGTGCTGGCGGATCATGCCGCGGGTATCCTTGCCGTGCGAGCCGGCTTCTGCGCGGAAACACGGCGAGTGCGCGGTCAGGCGCATCGGCAGCGCGTCGGCCTCGACGATGCTGTCGCGCACCAGGTTGGTCAGGCTCACCTCGGCGGTCGGAATCAGATAGCGGCGCGGCTCGCCCGCCACCGCGAACAGGTCGTCCTCGAACTTGGGCAACTGACCGGTGCCAAGCATGGCCTCGGGCAGCACCAGCAGCGGGCCATTGATCTCCAGATAGCCGTGCTCGCCGGTGTGCAGGTCCAGCATGAACTGCGCCAGCGCGCGATGCAGCCGCGCCAGCTCGCCGCGCAGCACGGTGAAACGCGCACCGGACAGTTTCGCGGCGGTTTCGCCGTCCAGCCAGCCCTTGCGCGCGCCGAGGTCGACATGATCGCGTGGTGCGAAGTCGAAGCTGCGCGGCGTGCCCCAGCGACGCACCTCGACATTGGCGGTTTCGTCGCTGCCCACCGGCACGCTCTCGTGCGGCAGGTTGGGCAGGCCGAGCTGGATGTCGCGCAGTCGCGCCTGGATCGCATCCAGTCGCGCTTCCGCATCCTTCAACCGGTCGCCGAGTCCGGCGACTTCTGCCAGCAGCGGCGCCGCGTCCTCGCCTTTCGCCTTGGCCATGCCGATGGCCTTGGAGCGTGCGTTGCGCTCGGCCTGCAGGGTCTGGGTATCGGTCTGCACCTGCTTGCGCTCGGCCTCCAGCGCCTCGATCTCGGCCACCGGCAGCTCGAAGCCGCGCGTGGCGAGCCGTTGGGCGGTGTCGGCAAGGTGCTGGCGCAGGCGTGAGGGATCGAGCATGGCGGCCTCTGTTGCAGTGCGTAAAGCCCGCCATTATCCCTGTGCCGTGCCCACCGGCCAAGCGTGCATCCGGCGAAGTTCTGGGCGACGCCTGACAGGCAATGCGGAAGTGGTCGGTGCCGCTACGCTCGATGCCTGCCGAACTGGCTACGATTTCGAATGCTGCGCCTTGCGCCGGGCTTCGCGTATGGCGCGCAGATGTTCGGCAAGTCGTGTCTCGGCGCCCTGCCCTGTCGGCTGGTAGTAGACGCGCTCGCCCATGCTGTCGGGAAAGCAGGTCTGGTCGAGAGCCACGCCACCCTCCACATCGGGATCGTACTGGTAGCCCTTGCCGTAGCCGATCTCCTTCATCAGTTTCGTCGGCGCGTTGCGCAGGTGCAGGGGCACTTCGGCCGTACCGAACTCGATGACATCGCGTCTGGCAGCACCGTAAGCGGTGTAGACGGCGTTGCTCTTGGCGGTGCAGGCCAGGTGCACCACCGCCTGCGCCAGCGCCAGGTCGCCCTCGGGGCTGCCGAGGCGATCCCAGGCCTCCCACGCGGAAATGGTGAGCGGCAGCGCGCGCGGGTCGGCATTGCCGATGTCCTCGACCGCCATGCGCACCAGCCGGCGTGCCAGGTAATGCGGATCGCAGCCACCGTCCAGCATGCGCGCAAACCAGTACAACGCAGCGTCCGGATGGGAGTTGCGCACCGATTTGTGCAGGGCGGAGATCTGGTCGTAGAACTGCTCGCCGCCCTTGTCGAAACGACGGCTGCGGTCGCGGGTAACGGCAATCGCCGCGTCCATGTCGATGCGTCCTTCCGTGCTGATGTCGGCGGCTATTTCCAGCAGCGTGAGTCCCCGGCGCACGTCGCCGTCGGCGGCCTGGGCGATCAGGTCCAACACCCCGGCGTCGGCATGCAGCGCGCGCCCACCCAGACCGCGTTCGCCAAGCGCGCGCCCACCCAGACCGCGTTCGCCATCCGCCAGCGCCCGATCCAGGGCCGGACGGATGTCCTCGGCCGACACCGCTTCCATCACGTACACGCGACAGCGCGACAGCAGCGCGCTGTTCAACTCGAAACTCGGGTTTTCGGTGGTGGCGCCCACGAACAGGATCACGCCGCGCTCGGTGTGCGGCAGGAAGGCATCCTGCTGCGCCTTGTTGAAGCGGTGCACTTCGTCGATGAACAGCACGCTGCGGCGGCCACGATGGAAATGGGAATCGGCGTCGGCCAGCGCACGGCGCACATCGGCGATGCCGGACATCACCGCCGACAGCGCCTGGAACTCGGCGTCGGCCAGTTTGGCCAGCAGCAGGGCCAGCGAGGTCTTGCCGCAACCGGGCGGCCCCCACAGGATCATCGAATGCGGCTGGCCGGCCTCCAATGCGCGCCGCAGCGCGGCACCGGGACCGAGCAGTCGCTGCTGGCCAACGAACTCGTCGAGGCTCCGCGGGCGCATGCGTTCGGCCAGCGGGCGCAGTTCCGAATCGCTGGCGAAGAGGTCCGTGGGCATCGTGCGAGTGTAGGTGGCTTCCGAAAGTGCCACAACGGCGCGCTGGCCCGCGGGAAGGGGCTTGCGGTGAGCCGATGGCCGATCCGCCGGCGGAGTCCGAGCGCGAGGGACCGTGATCTGGTGTACTCTGGGTGACATTCTGATCGTGGCCGCGCGGGGATCGGGCCGAGATTGGGCCGACCAACTATTACGGGGGAAACAACATGACGACGACCGTGCGTACCCAGGGCCTGGGGTTGACGCTTTTCGTCCTGGTCGCCATGTCGGCCCCGCCCACCTGGGCGGCAACGGCGAGCCAAGACGAGACTTCCGATGCGTCCATCTGCCAGGGCTACGGCCCCCAGACGCCGCGGGACATCGATCAGAAGGCCGGCACCAACCGCCGGATGTTCTCGGCGGCGCCGCCCAGCGACCAGATGAACCTTTGCAACATCCACTTCCACGTCAACGCGGAGCATCGGGCCGCCGAGTTCTCGATCGAGGCCGATCGGGGGGCCGATGGAGAGTCGATGGGCTATCAATGCAACGTCACCCCGACGCTCTCGGCCGAGGCGCTCGCGCCTCTCGAGGGGAACGCCTGCCGGGGCGCCGAGCCCGGCAGCACGATCGAGGTCCACTGGGTGTACACCTCGTGCGACGTACACCCCGGCAAGGGCCTGGGCTCGTGCCTGTCCGAGGCGTGCGCCAACCCGAACCTGCGCGTGGAGGCGCAGGTCTTCGTCCTGGTCAACGACCGTAACGCCCTCGACTTCGCCACCGTGGGCTATGCCGGCACGATGCGCAACGGGTACCACCAGACCGAGGCCTTGCCCGACGATACCGGTGATCCGGTCACCTTCCAGGGCTCGACGACCGGCCCGAGCTTCGATGAGCAGCAGTGCTCGCCGCTCAAAGTGACCTGGAGCGTTCGGCCGCGGTGCGCCGCGCTCGACATCGCAAGCCTGAGCACCTGGTGCGCCGACAACGTCTTCGACGAGGACTACGGCCACGGTGTTCGGGAGCTGGTGACGCACGCGGAGCTGCTGGCACCGATCGACTGACGACGTTACTCCACCACGCGTTTCAGCGCACCGACGCCTTCCGGATCGTCCCACTTCTCGATCCATACACTGCTCGCGACGTCGTCGGGCCCGATGGTGAAGTCCACCGCAGAGATCCCACTGCGATTCTCGCCTCGCGTTTCGAAGGTGAATGTGTTCGCGTCCCAGTGCGCGAGACGGAACTCCATATCCCGCGGTCCCGCGATGAGTACCAGACCCGTGTCGTCTCTCGTGATCCTGACAGGGCCGTAGAAGTCATTCGCGTACGTTCCGACGTAGGCGCCGGGGTCCAATGCCGG
The DNA here is from genome assembly GCA_035444205.1 of Lysobacteraceae bacterium. GTDB lineage: Bacteria > Pseudomonadota > Gammaproteobacteria > Xanthomonadales > BPKI01 > DAOMOD01. The sequence continues at coordinate 5,136 of DAOMOD010000013.1, read as the reverse complement.
TTCGGGATCGGACGGTGCGGACACGTCGTCGAGTCGGGAAGCGGGACCGTCGAGAATCGGCGCGAGCATTCGCCGGTACGCGCTCGACCAATCCCGCGTCACCTCGCCGAACTCGACGAGGTCCAGGAATGCGGAGCTGATCGCCTCGGCGAGACCGATCGGCTGTGCGTTGGTGAGTACCACGATCCCGACGTCGACCGCCGGTACGGCGGTGAACGTCGTCGCGGCTCCGAGGAGGAAAGCGCCTGAGTGCGAGAGCTGCACTCGAGCGGTCGCGTCAGTGGAAACACCCGTCCCGAGACCATAGAAGCTGCTGCGAGGCGTCGCCGAGCGCTTCGCGCTCGATCTCATGTGCGGCGTCTGGATGGCGAGCAGGGCCTCGGCGTCGATCACTCGCTCCCCGTCGAAGACGCCGTCGGCGAGCAAAAGGCGCATCCAGCGGCCCATGTCGCGAGCCGAGCTGCTCACCCCGCCCGCAGGGGATTGCGCATCGGGCTGCCGCTGCTCGACGAATCGCCACTCGCCGTCGACCTGCTGATGGCCGACGGCCCGATTGTCGCGGGCGACGAAGTCCGCGTAGGGCGACGAAGTCCGCGTAGGTCGACGAAGTGCGGCTCATGCCGACGCGGTCGTAGAGCCGACGGCGCGAAAGCTCCTCCCAGCTCGTCCCCGCAGCGGCCGCGACTGCCTCTGCGGCCGCCGTCATGCCGAAGTTGGTATACGCATAGACCGCGCGGAACGGCGCGAGCGGAGCGAACCGGAGCCGTTCGAGCACCTGCGCCCGCTCGAATCCGAGATCCTCGAGAAGATCCCCTGCATGTCCCGGCAGGCCGCTGCGATGGGCGTACATGTCCGCGATGGTCACGTGCCGGGTCACCCACGGATCCGACAGGGCGAAATCCGGCAGATGGGTGACGATCGGATCGGTCCACGCCACGGTGCCGTCACCGACGGCGCCGGCCACGACGGTGGCGCCGACCGTCTTGGAGATCGAGGCGAGCTGGAACACGGTGTCGGCGTCGACCGACTCTCCCGAGCCCGCGCGCCGCTCGCCGAACCCGCCGACGAAGACGATCTTGTCGCCGTGCACGACGGCGACCGCAACACCAGGTACGTTGTTCTCGGCCATCATCTCGACTACGAGCCCAGGCAATCGCTCCACGGCGTGAGCGACTCGACCCTCCGGGACCGGCCACGCGGCGAGCTCGTTGGGCGGCCCCTTGCTGGCGAGAAGCGGACTTCCGATCGCGGGGGCGGCGACGACGCAAAGGGCCAAGGACAAGAGACACCGCCGGCGGGATGCCAAGCGGTCGGTGCGCCCGGAATCAACGGATGGCTTCATCTGTCACTCTCCTTTACCGAGCCCGCTCCCTCGAAAAGGGCGCGGCCGTGTTTCGACGCCGCGAGCGGGCGGCTCCGGCCGTGGACGATTCGGTTCTGGTAATTGACGCCCCGAGGAGCCGCAAGCTTAGTGCAGGGGGGAGTCGGGAGCAATCAGCGTTCCTTGCGGCCTAGTGTTCCTCGGCGCCGATGATATCGACGCCCGGCGGTGGCTCGAAACGGAAGGTGTCGGCGGGCAGCTCGGGATTGCGCGACCAGTCGCCGAACAGCAATACGTTGCGCTGGCCCAGGCTGTCGTGCAGGTGCATGGCGCGCAGCTCGTTGTCCTTGAACACCAGGTCGGCGTAGCGGAATTCCGGCTCCTCCTCGCGCGGCAGCAGGCGCAGCCACCATGCATCCTCGGACTCGCCGAGTTCCTGCAGCAGGTAGTGCGACTCGATACCGGCGGGATCGAGCAACACCGACAGGGGGCTCTGCGCCTCGCTGGCGGACTGCGCGCGCACCGTCACCTGCTCAAGATCCGGATCGTAGATCCACACGCGCTCGCCGTCGGCGACAATCAATTGCTCGAAGGGGTCGCTGTACTGCCAGCGAAACAGGTTGGGCCGCGCCATCGCCAGTTCCCCACGCGATTGCTCGACGATGCGTTCGTTGGCATCGAACACGCGCTGCACGAAACTGCCCTGCACGCTTTCCAGCCCATCGGTAAAGGCGCGAAGCTGCGGCAGGGCGTCCGCATGAACACTCCCGGTCGCAAGACCGGCGAGCAGGACGCAGAACAGCGCAAGGCCCCCGGCGCGACGGAAAGGTGTTCTGGCGGATCTGGACTTGAGCATGGAATCCATCGTGGGTGGCATGTGATGAACAGGCGATGAGCCACCGGCGCATTCAATCGCGCGGTGGCGGTGGTGCCAGCACCTCGCGGTTGCCGTTGTGGCTGGGGGCGCTGACCACACCTGCGGCCTCCATCTCCTCGATCAGGCGCGCGGCGCGGTTGTAGCCGATCTTGAGACGACGCTGCACGCCGGAGATCGAGGCGCGGCGGGTCTCGGTGACGATGCGCACGGCCTTGTCGTACAGTTCGTCGACGCCGTCCTCGCTGTCCTCGGGGAAGCCGGTCGGACCCACCACCTGGCCATCGCCCAGGCTGTGGGTCTCTTCCAGCACGCCGTCGTAGTACTCGGGCTCGCCGTGGTTCCTGCGCAGGTGCTGCACCACCTTGTGCACCTCGTGGTCGTCGACGAAGGCACCGTGCACGCGCTCCGGTGTGGCGGTGCCGGGCGGCAGATAGAGCATGTCGCCATGGCCGAGCAGGGTTTCGGCGCCGCTCTGATCGAGAATGGTGCGCGAGTCGATCTTGCTCGACACCTGGAAGGCGATGCGGCCGGGGATGTTGGCCTTGATCAGGCCGGTGATCACATCCACCGAGGGGCGCTGGGTGGCCAGGATCAGGTGGATGCCGGCAGCGCGCGCCTTCTGCGCCAGCCGTGCGATGAGTTCCTCCACCTTCTTGCCGACGATCATCATCATGTCGGCGAACTCGTCGACGATCACCACGATGTGGGGCAGCGAAGCCAGCGGTGCGGGCAGGCGTGTGGGGTCGGTGGGATCAGGCACGAACAGGGGGTCGAGCAGCGGCTGGCCGGCATCCTCGGCCTCCTTCACCTTGCGGTTGAATCCGCCGAGGTTGCGCACCCCGATGGCGGCCATGATCTTGTAGCGGCGCTCCATCTCGGCCACGCACCAGCGCAGGCCGTTGGCGGCGTCCTTCATGTCGGTGACGACGGGCGCCAGCAAGTGCGGAATGCCCTCGTACACCGACAGCTCCAGCATCTTGGGGTCGATCATCAGCATGCGCACGTCCCTGGCGGTCGCCTTGTACAACAGGCTCAGGACCATGGCGTTCAGCGCCACCGACTTGCCCGAGCCGGTGGTGCCGGCCACCAGCAGGTGCGGCATGCGCGCCAGATCGACCACGCTGGGGCGACCGCCGATGTCCTTGCCGAGCGCCAGCGTCAGCGGCGAATGCGACTTGTCGTACTCGCGTGAGCGAAGAATCTCCGAGAGGTACACGGTCTCGCGCTGGGTGTTGGGGATCTCCAGGCCGATCACCGACTTGCCCGGGATCACGTCGACCACGCGCACGCTGACCACCGACAGGCCGCGGGCAATATCCTTGTCGAGGTTGCTGATCTGGCTGCCCTTGATGCCGGGCGCCGGCTGCATTTCGAAACGGGTGATGACCGGTCCGGGATACACGCCCACCACTTCCGCCTCGATGCGGAAGTCCTTGAGCTTCATCTCCACCTGCCGCGACAGTGCCTCCAGCGTTTCCTGGGAATAGCCCTTGACCCGATGCTGCGGTTCATCCAGCAGCGCCAGTGGCGGCAGTTCTCCGGTTGGCAACCCGCTGAACAGCGGGATCTGCACCTCGCGCGCGGCGCGTTCGCTCTTCTCCACCGCCGAAAGCTGCGGCTCGATGCGTATCGGGTCGCGTTTGCGCTGCCGCGAGCCTTCGCTCCTGCGAACTTCCTCGCGTGCTCCCCGAGCACGGCGACCGGCACTCCAGTCGCGCAGCGCCAGCATCATCCGCCCGCTGCCGTTGAACAGCCACAGCACGAAACGGCCGACCGCATCCATCAGGCGGAACCAGGAAAGACCGGTGGCCAACGTCACCGACACCAGGAACAGGCCGAGCAGGAACAGGGTCGCACCCAGCAATCCTGCACCGCGCACCAGGCCGGTGGCGACCAGCTGGCCCAGGATGCCGCCACTTTGACCCGGCAGCGTTTCGCCCAGGGTGTGGAAGTGGAGCTGCGCCAATCCGACCGTGCCGAGCACGAAACCGACGAAACCGACCAGCCTGAGCGCCGGTTCCAGGGCCGAAGCGCGATCGGCATCGCCGGGCCTGAACGCGGCCCATACTGCCAGCACCAGGATCGGCGGCAGCAGGTAGGCGACCACACCGACCAGATAGAACAGCAGGTCGGCCACGTAGGCCCCGGCCAGACCGCCAATGTTGCGCACCATGCCATCGTCCCCGGCGTGCGACCAGCCGGGGTCGGTGGGGTGGTAGCTGATCAGGCAGGCCAGCAGGTACAGCACCAGCGGCAGCAGCAGCAGGATCAGGCTCTCGCGCAGGCGTCGACGCAGTCGATCGTCCGGGGCGCGTGCTGCTGCGGGGCTGCGAGCCACTTTATGTATTACCTTATGAAAACGAGCTAAGTGGCTGGATTATAGCGCTTCATGACTTGAGCGCCGGATGCACCAGGGTTCCCTTCTCGACATTGATGCCACGCACCAGCGCCGGCATGTCACGCCAGTTGCCCGAAGCCAGCTTCAGCGTCCACGGCAGGATCGCCGCCGAGATCGCCTGCGAGGAGGTCTGCGGCACCGCACCAGGCATGTTGGTGACGGCGAAATGGATGACGTCGTGCTCGACATAGGTGGGGTCGGCCCAGGTGGTCGGGCGCGTGGATTCCACACAGCCGCCCTGGTCCACCGAGATGTCGACGATGACGCTGCCGGGTTCCATGGCCCGGATCATGTCGCGGCTGATCACATGCGGCGCCTTGGCGCCCGTCACCAGCACCGCGCCGATCACCAGGTCGGCCGCGGCCAGCTCGCGCGCCACGTACTCCTCGTACGGGTACAGCGCGGTGACGTTGGCGCCCATCGCCATCATCCGCTCCATGCGGTCCTGGCGCTTCTCGAACACCACCACGTTGGCGCCACCGGCAGCAGCGAGCTGCGCCGAATTGGCTCCTGCGGCACCTGCGCCCAGCACCACCACCT
>DAOMOD010000012.1:31762-33377 GCA_035444205.1 Lysobacteraceae bacterium | reverse complement strand
CGCCGCCGTAGCCATCACCGGACACGTCGCCACCGGTGATGAAGAAGCGGCGAAGCCGGACCAGCCCGCCAGCGTTCGCGGTGATCCGGAACACCGGCGCCGCGCTGCCACCGGCACCGCTGACCTCGGTGGCGATGCTGTCGGCGACGTCCTGCGCGCAGGTGGCGTAGCCGCCGTGGAGGTTGACCGGTTTGCTGGTGTTGACCACCAGCGCCTGGGCGGTCCAGCTCACGCTCCGCGACACGCGGACCTCGTCGACCTGGACGCCAGGCGTCTGCGCAACGTTGATGGCGTCCTGGATGGTGGCATGCGTGCAGCCGGTGCCTGTGCCGACACGCAGGATGGTGGCCTGGGCGATTGAAACCGGCACCAGGGCCAGCAACAGCATGAAAATCGACAGGGGACGGTACATGATGCGCTCCGTGATGCCCGCCGAGGCGGGTCATGATCGAAGAACGCTGTCTTGCGGCACATTGCGACATGGCCGCGGCATGTCCGCGCGCCAGCCGACGCCTGACCGGCGCGACTCAGTCAGGCTCGGCGAGCGTCCTGAGCAGCGTCCGGGTGGATTCCGGGACCTGGTCCTCGGGCACCTCCAGGGCGTGCGCCTCGGCCAGGGTCGTCCTGACGCCTGGGGCATCACCGAGATCGCGTTGCGCCTGCGCCTGCTCGACCAGCATCATCAGTCGTCGCGCGTGACCTTCAGGTTCGAGCGCCGTCCATTGCGTCAGCGCGGCGCCGATTTCTGCAAGCGCCTGTGCGGGGCGACCGTCGAGCCTGAGCGCCTGGGCCAGGCCGTGGCGGATCAGTACGGCCTCACGGGAGGCGCCGAGGTCGAGGCTTTCGAGCAGGGCGAGGGCCTGGCCCGAGAGCGTCGCGGCATCGGCGTGGCGTCCGCGGCGGACCTGCACGTTGGCAAGTGTGGAGAGCGAAAAGGCGACGGTGGGGTGGCGCTCGCCGAACAGCGCCCGGCGCATCGCCAGCGCGGCCTGCATCTCACGCTCGGCCTCGTCCAGCCGGTCCTGACGATAGAAGGTCTGGCCGAGGTTGTTGCGAATGCGCGCGCAGGCCTCCTCACGCAGGTCTGCCGATTCGCAGGTGTCGATGCCTTCGCGGTAATAGGCCTCGGCGCGCTCGAAACGACGCAGACGCGCGTTCAACGCGCCCAGGGTATCCAGCGTCTGCACGATGTCGCGGTGTCCACCCGTGTGAATGGCGCGCAGCATGTCCAGCGCACGCAGCAGGTGCGACTCGGCTTCCTCTGCGTTCGGTCCCTGCAGAAGGGTCAGCGCGAGATCGCGCAGGGTAGCGGCGATGGCCTCATGGGGATCCGCATAGATGCGCTGCTTCAGCGCAAGCAGTTCGCGTTGGCGCAAAGAGCTGTCGTCAATCTCTCCGAGGGCAAAGCTGGCTGCTGCCAGACTGGACAGTGCGCGCACGTAGCGGTCGTCCTCGACCATGTAACGCTCTCGCCAGCTCGCCAGCGCGGCGCGAAGTTCAGTCGCCGATCGGGCGTGGTGCTGTGCGCGTCCGAGCAGTGCGCCGTATTCGAAGCGTGCGGCAAGGGTCTCGATGTCGTTCATGCCAAGCCGCTGCTGCAGCAGCTCGATGGCAT
>DAOMOD010000012.1:0-31752 GCA_035444205.1 Lysobacteraceae bacterium | reverse complement strand
CCGGGTCGCCCTGGCCGAGACGTGCAGCGGCAGCGACGGCGAGCGCCCGCGGCAGCAGCGGCGCGTCGGCATGGCGCAGTGCGACCAGGCTGTCGTCGAGATCGGCGAGCGCCGATGCGTGTTGTCCGGCGCGCTGGCGCGCGTCGGCCCGAAGTACGCGCAGTTCATGAGCGGCATCCGGGACCGCGAGGCCGCGCGCCAGCGCCAGCGCCTCCGCAAAGGCGGCCTCGGCATCGCCCAGCGCGGACTGCGAGAGCAACACCTCACCCAGCGTGCGAAGGATGTCCATGCGCGTGCGGGCGTCGAGCCCGGTGGCTGCATCGAGCCTCATCCGCGCCTGCCTGACCAGAGCTTCGGGGGTCGGACGCTGGTCGCGCGGCAGGCGCACCCGAGCCGATTCGAACAAGTCCACCACGAAGTCGCGTACCGCGTTGGCACGCGCCGCCTCCTGGCGCGCGACATCGGCCTGCCACAGGGCGAGCGCCAGACTCGCCACCAGTCCCAGCGCGAAGAGGGCGGTGAGCAGCACGCCACCACGATGGCGACCGACGAACTTGCGGGTCCGATACCAGGCGGAGGGCGGATGCGCACGTACCGGGCGCGATGCGAGGTGGTGCTCGATGTCCTCGGCGAACTCGGCGGCATGTGCGTAGCGCCGTTCCGGCTCCTCAGCCAGGGCCTTCATCAGGATGTTGTCGAGGTCGCCGCGCAGGGCCGCGCGCAGTCGCGTCGGCGGCAACAGCGGGTCGCTGCCGCGGCCGGTGGTGGTGCCGGCGCGCAGCGAGGGTCGGCGGGTATCGCCGCTGGCTGGGGTGTCGCCAAGCAGAAGTTCGTGCAGCACCACGCCCAGTGCATAGACGTCGGTAGCGGTGGAGATGGTGCCGCCGCTGAACTGCTCGGGTGCTGCATAGCGCGGCGTCATCGGGGCGTAGCCGGTACGCGTGACGACGTCGCCGAAGTCCTCGTCGAGCAGCTTGGCGATGCCGAAGTCGAGCAGCTTGGCGTTGCCCTCGGCAGTCACCAGGATGTTGGACGGCTTGATGTCGCGATGCACGATCAGGCTCTGGTGCGCGGTCGCCACTGCACGCGCGACCGTGACCATGAGCCGCAGGCGTTCGCGCAGACCGAGTCCCTCCTGGTCTGCATGCGCGGTGATGGGCAGGCCGTCGACGAATTCCATCACCAGATAGGGCATGCCGGTGTCGGTGACGCCGCCGTCGAGCATGTGGGCGATGTTCGGGTGCGCGAGTCGCGCCAGGACCTGTCGCTCACGTCTGAACTGGCGTTGCGACTCAGGTGTATGCAGCCCGCGATGCAGGAGCTTGAGCGCCACCTGCTGGTCGACGCCCTCGATATTGCGTCGGGCCAGGTAGACGGTCGACGAGCCACCCTCGCCGAGCACACGCAGCAGTTCGCAGTCGCCGATGCGGTGGCCGGGGCTCCAGGTGAACTCTGCGGTGTCCTCGCCGATGTTCTGAGCCAGTCGTGCAGGGTCGATGGCGATGGGTGGATCGTCGGAGCGATCGGCATCGAGCATGCGCTCGACGGCGATGCGTCTGTCGGGGTCCGGACAGTGCGCTTGCAGCCAGGCCGTGCGGGCATTCGGCTCGATGCCGAGCGCGGCTTCGAACAGGTCGCGTATGGACGGTTGTGTGCTCATCTCATGCAAGGAAACGCCGTTTACCTCGCCGCTGCGACACGGCGTCAGTCGAGCGCGGCCTTGAGAAAGGCGCGTGCGAAGCGCCAGTCGCGATCCACCGTGCGTCGTGATACGCCGAGTACGTCAGCGGTCTGTTCCAGATTGAGACCCGCGAAGTGAACCAGCTCCACTACACGTGCAGAGCGCGCATCCTCGGCGGACAACCGCTCCAATGCCTGCTCGATCGCCAACGCCTGTTCCGCACTGTCGATGGCCAGCCGCGAGCGCACCCCAGAGAGTGTGATCCGTATCCAGCCGCCGCCGGCACGGGCCCGCAGCCGGTTGCGCGCGCGGTCCATGAGCAGGTGGCGCATGGCACGCGCGGCGTACGCGAAAAACTGGGGCGGATGGTCGAACTTCGGCGCGTCGCCTGCGTTCATACGAAGGTAGAGCTCGTGTACCAGGCCGGTGGTGTTGAGGGTGCCACGTGCAGCGGCGGCCAGTCGCTTGCCAGCCATGGCCTTGAGCCGCTCGTAAACGGCCTCGAAAAGCGCGTCAGTCAGGAGTGGATCCTGCGTGTTGTCTGGCGCGAGTTTCATGATCAACGTCGCCTCGCTCGTCTGTGCAGGCCCAGTATGCGCCCATCCCGCACAGTTGCGTGTGCGTGGCGCACACCGGCCTCCTTTACGTTGAACAGCTCGGTCGACGCCATGAAGATTTCATCTACAGGTTCCTCCAGATCAGAGAAGGCTTCGATGATCTCGACCAGAATCTGCATCCCGGCACCGTCGTCAATGCAGGCAATGCGCAGGTTTTCACCGCCGAACTGCCGGGGACCTTGCAGAAGTGGCCGCAATGTCAGCGATAGGTGGCTGCCAGAGCGGCCGCTGCATCGATCACGCGCTCGCTCTCGATGCGGATGGTTTCCGCTGCTTCCTTTACTTCGAACAATTCGGTCGACGCTGTCAGGATTTCGTCGATCATGGCCTCCAGTTCGGAAAAGTGGCCGTGAATCTCGGAGAGAATCCTCACCCCTGCTTCGTTGTCGATGCGGGCGATGCGCAGTTCTTCGTTGCCATGGAGCATGCCATCCAGGACGCGACCGAACGCCGTGGCATCCCGGGCGAACCGGTCGGCCGCGATGAAGGCCGTCTCATCTCCGCGCAGAATGTCGCGCAATCCGCTCTGCATGCGCATGGCCCGCATCGTCTGCGTGTTGACCTGGTGTACCTGGAAGCCGGGTGCATCCATTTCGAGCAGCGCATTCACCAGCGAGTCGAGGCGGGCCAGCATCGACGTAGTGCCGGCGCTGAAGCGATGAGCGGCGTCGGCCAGATCGAGTATCAGCGCCTGCCGCTCGGAAATCCGCGCCCTGTCTCCGGCAACGGTGTGCCATGTCCGCGCAAGACGGTCCAGTGCGTCCCACTGCGCATCCCCGGGACGTGCAAGACCAAGTTTCTCGTCGCCGCTACGCAGACTGTTGATGGCCTCATCGATGCGCCTGGAGAGAGTTTGCATCTCATCGAAAGCGTCGAAGTTCCCGGCGGCCGCATCCTGCGCAAAGATCGCCAGCCGCTGTGTATCCAGTTGCAGTGCGGCCAGATGAAGCACGGCGGCGCTGCCGCCGCGGCCGAGTCCCGACAGATCCACCCTGTTGCCGCCCAGCATGACCGCCACCGCACCGACGCCGAGCCCGAGAAAGAACAGGAAGGCGGCGGGCGCGGCCGAGCCACGGCAAGCAGCGGGAACACGGAGGTGACTGTGGCGGATGTGCATGGACTCTCTCCCGGATGATGGACGGATGTCGACTTGGGGACCCTCGGAACAAGTCCGAGCACGCGTGTCCGGACTTGTTCCAAGGGTCCTTGGAGCGTAACGGAGCTTAACGGCAAACATTGGCAAACCCGGTCAGGCACCTCCGGCCAGCGATGCGGCATGGTGGCGGAGATGGTCCTCGATGAAGCTGGCGATGAACCAGTAGCTGTGATCGTACCCCTCACGACGGTTCAGCTTGAGCGGCTGGCCGGCCTCCACACAGGCCGACTCGAACAGGTCCGGTCGCAACTGCACATCGAGAAAGCGGTCATCCATGCCCTGGTCGATGAGGATGGTATCGGGGAACGTCCTGCGCCTCACCAGCGCGCAGGCGTCGTGGTCGAGCCAGGTGTCTCGACCGTCGCCAAGGTAGCGCGGAAATGCCTTCTGCCCCCACGGCACCTCGCTGGGCGCCACGATCGGCGCGAACGCCGAAACCGAACGGTAGCGCTCGGGGTTGTGCAGTGCGATGGTGAGAGCGCCATGGCCACCCATGGAATGTCCAAGGACGCCGCTGCGCGAAGTGTCCGCGGGGAAGTGCGCGGCAAGGACGGCAGGAAGCTCCTCGACGACGTGGCTGTACATGCGGAAGTGCCTGGACCATGGCGTCTCAGTGGCGTCGAGATAGAAGCCGGCACCGGCGCCGAACTCCCAGTCGTCGGCTTCCCCTTCGATGCCGGTGTCGCGTGGACTGGTGTCGGGCGTGACCAGCATCAGTCCCATTTCGGCCGCGACCCGCTGCGCTCCGGCCTTGATGGCAAAGGTTTCCTCGGTGCAGGTCAGCCCGGCGAGGCAATAGAGTACCGGCACCGGGCCTTGCCTGGCCTGCGGCGGTTGATAGACGCCAAAGCGCATGGGCAGTCCGCAGGCTTCGGAGTGCATGCGGTAGAAGCCCTGGGTGCCGTGGAAGCAGCGCTGTTCGGAAAGGGTGGCGAGCATGGAAGAAGTAGGGGTTAGGGGGTTGGAAGCCGGAATTTGCCGACCAGGTGGCACGTCGGTACTTCTCCACCTAATCACCTAAAACCTAAATCCTAATCACCGTCGTCAGAAGACGACCACCGATCGTATCGACTCGCCGCGGTGCATCAGGTCGAAGCCCTCGTTGATCCGCTCCAGCGGCAACAGATGGGTGATCAGGGGGTCGATCTCGATGCGGCCCTCCATGTACCAGTCGACGATGCGCGGCACGTCGGTGCGTCCGCGGGCGCCGCCGAAGGCGCTGCCGCGCCAGTTGCGTCCGGTGACCAGTTGGAATGGGCGGGTGGAGATCTCCTGACCGGCGCCGGCGACGCCGATGATGACGCTGGTGCCCCAGCCCTTGTGGCAGCACTCCAGCGCCTGGCGCATCAGCTTGACGTTGCCGACGCACTCGAAGGAATAGTCGGCGCCGCCCTTGGTGAGCGACACCAGGTAGGCCACCAGATCGTCCTCGACCTCGGTCGGGTTGACGAAATGGGTCATGCCGAAGCGCTCGGCCAGCTCGCGCCGGGCCGGATTGATGTCGACGCCGACGATCATCTCGGCGCCGGCCAGGCGCAGGCCCTGGATCACGTTGAGGCCGATCCCACCCAGCCCGAACACCACGCAACGCGAGCCCGGCTCGACCCTGGCCGTCCAGATCACCGCGCCGATGCCGGTGGTGACGCCGCAGCCGATGTAGCAGACCTTGTCGAAGGGCGCATCCTCGCGGATCTTCGCCACCGCGATCTCCGGCAGCACGGTGAACTGGGCGAAGGTGGAGGTGCCCATGTAGTGGTGGATCGGCTTGCCGCCCAGCGAAAAGCGGCTGCTGCCGTCCGGCATCAGGCCCTGGCCCTGGGTACTGCGGATGGCCTGGCAGAGATTGGTCTTCGGATTCAGGCAGTACTCGCACTCGCGGCATTCGGGCGTGTACAGCGGGATGACATGATCGCCCTTGCGCACCGACTTCACGCCCGGCCCGACGTCGACCACCACGCCGGCGCCCTCGTGGCCGAGAATGGCCGGGAACAGGCCTTCCGGGTCGGCGCCGGACAGGGTGAACTCGTCGGTATGGCAGATGCCGGTGGCCTTGATCTCGACCAGCACCTCGCCGGCCCTGGGGCCTTCCAGTTCGACCATCTCGATGCTGAGTGGCTTGCCGGCCTCGTGGGCGACGGCGGCGCGAACCTGCATGGTGGCGACTCCCTGGAAGCTGCGGGCGGGTCCAGTCTACACGGGGCTCCACCTTCCGCAATCGACGTGCTGCTGTGGTTGGACGACCCGTTTCACCGCCTTGTTGCGTAACCTTGGCGAATCACGGAGATCCGGCATCATCATGAACCTGCCCAGCGTCGACAGCACCGCGTTCCGTCACCACCACGACCGCTACCTGGCGCCGATGCGAGAGGGCCTGCAGGCCAGGCGGGACCGGGCCTGGCGACAGATCGTGACACGCGCGGTCGTGTCGCCTTTCCTGCTTGCAGCGATCATCGGCACAGTGCTGGTGGTGCGGCGGCCCGAGGACGAGTTCTTCTGGTGGCTGTTCGCCTTCATCGTGTTCCTGTTCGTGATTTTGCTGTTCATCTGGTGTGCGGTTCCCTGGGGCGTCCACAAGATGCGCCTGAAGAGTGATGTGCTCACGCGGCTGGTGCCGTTCTTCGGCGATTTCGCCTACCGGCCGGAACCGGAGGGGATACTGGGGCCCTCCGTGCCCGGCGTACTGCTGCCGCCGTTCAACAGGGACTTCAAGGAGGACGAGGTGGTCGGCAGCCATGCCGGTGTGCCGTTGCGCGCACTGGAAGTGAGTCTGAGCTACGAGTACACCACCGGTACCAGCAAGAACCGCCGCACCGTCACCGATCGGTTGTTCAAGGGCGTGTTGCTGGAACTCGTGCTGGCCACGCCGGTGCGCGGGACGGTGCTTTTCGGCAGCCCCGAATTGTTCGAGGGACGCTGCGCCGTGCCCGCCGACGCGGGACTTGAGCCGGTACCACTGGACCGCAAGGAGTTCATGGCCTGGAGCAGCGATCCCGCGGAGGCGGCATCCCTGCTGGATCCGGAGTTTCTTGCGCGCGCCGCCGCGCTGCAGTCCCGGGGCGGCGTCAAGCACATGCGCATGGCCTGGCAGGGCGACCGGCTGGGCATGCTTGTCGACTTCGGAGCCGACTTCTTCGAGCTGCCGCAACGTGGTGCCATAGACTTTCACCGCGACGCAGGCATCGTTGGCGAGCAGCTCGGCCGCGTGACCGCCGTGATCGATCTGCTCGGTCTGGATCCCGTACCCGGCGTCGACTCCGATGCTCCGCGGCACGTCGAGGATCGCATTCGCTGGGCCAAGCCGCTGGAAGCAAGTGCCGAGGAAGAGGATCGCGCATGTCTGCCGCTGGTGCTGCTGTCGATCGCCAGCTTCTGCACCTACGTCGTCATCCTCAGCAGCGTGATTCGACCCATCGGCGTGCTGCTGCTGGCGCTCAGCTTTGGCATGCTTGCCGGTCTTGGCTTGTCCATGCTGCTTTTCTCGAAATCGCGGGTCAGGGGCCTTGTGCTATTGGCGATCGGCCTGCTGGGCCTTGCGCCGGCGCTGCCCGACCACGTGCTCGACGATGTTCCGCTCGGGAAGTACGTGAAGGAGATGAGGTTCGATTCCGCCGATTGAGGCGACATCGGCAATGACACCGAGAAATGACCGCTGCGCCCGTATCACAAGACCTGCGGCGGCTCCACAGCGGATTCGTCTTCGTCGACCACGACGCGGTTACGGCCGCCGTTCTTGGCGCGGTAGAGCGCTGCGTCGGCGCGCCGCAGCCAGTCCTGCCAGTGTTCGCCGGCGCGCAGCATCACCGCGCCCGCCGACACCGTTACCACGCCATCCGGATAGAGAAGCTCCACCTCGACGCATTCGCGCAGCTTGTCCGCGGTCATGCGCAGGCCGGCAGGCGTCGTGGCTGAAACCAGCAACACGAACTCCTCGCCGCCAAGCCGGAACAGGCGATCCACCTTGCGCGTGTTGCGGGCGACCACGCGTGTGAAGGACACCAGCACGCGATCGCCCTCGCCGTGACCGAAGCGGTCGTTGACGCGTTTGAAGTGGTCGAGGTCCATCAGGATCAGGCCGAACGCGGTGCCGGATCGCCGCATGCTCTCGGCGGCGAACGCCAGTTCGTGCTCCATGGCACGCCGGTTCGGGATTCCTGTGAGCGCGTCATGCGTCGCCTGCAATTCGAGCTGCTGGTGTTGGGCCCGGGTGCGTGAGGCGAATATGAACGACAGCAGGCAGGTCACCAACGCGCCCGCCACGAAGGCCCAACGTTCGACCGGCTCCGCAAAGACGTCCGCGTACCAGGCAACGATGACGATGGCGACCATGGACAGCGTTGCCGCGAGTACCCGTCCAACCAGGAGGAAATTGCCGAGCAGCGTGGGAAAGATCCAGAACAGCGCGGCGACTCCGAGAATCAGCGTCTGCGTCGTCACCACGGTCGAGTACATCAGGGCCAGCAGGATCGAGGATCCTCGGGTGCGACCGCTGCGCCATGCGTAGCTCACGATCAGCCATGTCAGCAACACCACGGCGGCATTGATCGCGGCGGGCACCTCGGCGCCGATGGCAAATCGATACACCGCGAAAGGCGCCACGCCCACCATGGCGCAGCCACCGAACAGGGTGACCAGGGCAAGCTGAAAATCGGTACGCAAGCGGTGCAGCATGCGCCAGGTTCCCCTCTGCCGATGTGCCATCAGCATAGGCTCTGGCGGCTGCGGACGCACGTCAACGGGGGGCCGTAGGAAAAAGCCCTGAGGGTGGCCGCCAGGAGGGCGGCCTGTAGGAGCGCACCGTGTGCGCGACCCATGCGACAAGGTCGCGCACAGGGTGCGCTCCTACGACAAGAGTCAACGTCCAGGCAGGATGGCGGGTGCGTGCACCCCGGGTCCCGTGTGGCGCGGCGGGGGGCCGTAGGAAAAAGCCCGACAAGAGTCAACGTCCAGGCAGGATGGCGGGTGCGTGCACCCCGGGTCCCGTGTGGTGCGCTACTGGGGCGTCTGCCTGCGACAAGTCTGCGCAGGATCGGCGTGGCTGACATTTGTCACGGACCGATTCTGACTTCCCGCCCTGCAATTTGCCGATGGTCCTGCCCACACTGACACCAGTCCAGTGTGGGAGTCCCACGATGAGTGCCGTTGCAGAACTGTCCGCTGTCAGCCATCACTTCGGCGGGCAGCGTGCCGTCAACAATCTGAGTCTCGCCATCCCGCGCGGAGGCGTGTACGCACTGCTTGGCGCCAATGGCGCCGGCAAGACCACGACCATCGCATTGCTGCTCGGCCTGTTGCGCGTGCAGTCCGGCGATATCCGTGTACTGGGAGGGCGACCGGGCGAAATGGCGGTGCGGCGCGCCACCGGTGCGATGCTCCAGGTCAGCGGCGTGCCCGACATGCTCAGCGTGCGCGAGCACATCGAGCTGTTCTCCGGCTACTACCCGCAGCCGTTGCCGATGGACCGGGTGGTCGAGATGGCCGCCCTGGAGGGTCTGGAGCGGCGTCGCTTCGGAAAGCTGTCCGGTGGGCAGAAGCAGCGCGTTCTGTTCGCGCTGGCCATCTGCGGCAATCCGCAACTGCTGTTCCTCGACGAACCCACCGTAGGCATGGATGTGGAGATGCGGCGGCGCATGTGGCGCGTGGTGCGCGACATCGCCGACGAGGGCCGCACCGTGGTGCTGACCACGCACTACCTCGAGGAGGCCGACGCCCTGGCCGACCGTATCGGCGTACTCCATGCCGGACGCCTGGTCGCCGAGGGTACGCCTGAGCAGATCAAGGCCACCACCGGCGGGCGGCTGGTGCGCTGTTCCACAGTGCTCGACGACGCGGCGTTGCGCACGCTGCCGGGTGTGCGCGATATCCGCAGACAGGGCGACCGGGTCGAGATCGCCGCATCCGAGGTCGAGCGGATGCTGCGCGCGCTGCTGGCGCGGGACACGACGGTCGGCGATCTCACGGTGGCCGAGATCGGACTGGACGACGCTTTTCTTTCCCTTACCAACGAAGCCGCGGAGGCCGCATGAATCCGTCCATCCTGATGCGCGAGGTGCGCGGGGAGCTGCTGAGTGCAATCCGCCAGCCTGCTTTCGTGCTGCCCACACTGGCCTTTCCGGTGATGTTCTACCTGTTCTTCGGTCTGGCCTTCACCATGAGCCGCAGCATGCACATGCCGACCTGGCTACTGGCGACGTACGGGGTGTTCGGCATCATCGCCCCGGCACTGTTCGGCTTCGGCATCATGGTGGCGACCGAGAAGGGTGAGGGCTGGCTGCGGCTCAAGCGTGCCGCACCGGTGTCGCCACTGGTGCCGCTGCTCGCGCGGGTGGCCATGGCCATGTTGTTCGCCTTCCTTGTCTTCGTGCTGCTCGCCAGTCTCGGTGCACTGTTCGGCGGGGTGCGCATGCCGCGCGCGGACTGGATCCTGCTGGCGGTGACGCTTACGGCGGGGTCCATCCCGTTCTGCGCCATGGGTTTGGCGTGCGGTTTGTGGCTGAGCGCCCGCGCGGCGCCGGCGGTGATCAACCTGGTCTACCTGCCGATGGCCTTCCTGTCCGGGCTGTGGGTGCCGCTGCCGGCGTTCCCGGAATGGATGCAGGGCATGGCGAATGTCCTGCCGCCGTATCACCTGGCGGCGATTGCGCTCCACGTGGTGGGCATGCAGCCCGCCGAGAACCTGTGGCTGCATGCATGGGTGCTGACGGGCGTGACCATGGTGTTTCTGGCCGTCGCCGCCGTCGCCTGGCGGCATGTGCAGGAGAATTGAGATGTTTCCTCGCTTTCTGGTTCCTGTCCTCCTGGTGGCCCTGGTCATCGCCTTTTTCCTGGCGCTTCCGGAGCCGCGCGCCCCGCAGCCGCCTGACTGGCCGGCGCAGACCGGCAACAGCTTCGTCCTGCGCGGGGCGCAGGTGTTCGATGGCGAACGACTGCATCGTAACCGCGATGTGCTGGTGCAGGATGGCCGGATCGCCGCGGTCGGCCCCAAGGTGCCGGCGCCTGCCGGCACCCCGGAGTTCTCCGCCGAGGGCCACACGCTGCTGCCTGCCTTCATCGACGCGCACACCCACAACTTCGGCGATGCGCGCAGTGACGCCCTGCGCTTTGGCGTCGCCACCCAGATCGATCTGTTCACCGCGGTCGATTCATTGGCAGCGGCGCGTGTGGAGCGCGAGTCACTGGAGCGTACCGACCAGGCCGACTTGTGGTCGGCGGGAACGCTGCTGACCGTTGCGCGTGGCCACGGCACGCAGTTCGGACTGCCGATACCGACCCTGGACGATGCGACCCAGGCGGATGCCTTTGTCGCCGCGCGCATCGCCGAGGGTTCGGACTTCATCAAGCTGGTGCTTGAGCCCGGGCGCAGCTTCGGCAGCACGATGCCGACGCTTGACGCAGCCACCGTCAAATCGGCGATCGAAGCCGCCCATGCGCGCGGCAAGCTGGCGCTGGTGCATGTCTCCACCGCGGTCGATGCGCGCACGGCGATCGAAGCCGGTGGTGACGGGCTCGCCCATCTGTTCGCCGATACATTGGCCGATGCCGACCTTCTTGCGCTGGCGCGCGAGCGTGAAGTGTTCGTGATTCCGACCCTGGCGGTTCTCGAATCGGTTGCCGGACGCGCGCACGGTCTTGATGATGACCCCCGCATTCTTTCGCATCTTTCCCCGGTGCAGCGGGAAAGCCTGGCGCGGCAGTTTCCCGGCAACGGCGTGCGTGCCAAGCTCATCGAGCGAGCCCTCGGCAATGCGCGCGCCCTGCATGAGGCCGGAGTAACCCTGCTCGCCGGTTCCGACGCGCCCAATCCGGGAACCGCGCACGGCGCCAGTCTGCACCGCGAACTGGAACTGCTGGTCGAGGCGGGGCTGACGCCGGCACAGGCGCTGGCCGCCGCCACCGCGCATCCGGCGAAGCGTTTCGCACTCGCCGACCGCGGCCGCATCACCTCCGCGATGCGCGCCGACCTCGTGCTGGTCGAGGGCGATCCGCTCGCCGACATCCGCGCCACCCGCGCCATCGCCGCGGTGTGGAAAAACGGCTACCGCGTCGCGCGTCTGCGTTTCGATGGCACCGCCGCCGACCAGGCGGCGCCGTTGACCGAGCCGGTACTGGGTCGCTTCGACGAGGGCGATGATGGCTGGATGCCCACCACCGACCGGATCCGCGGCGGGACGTCGGATGTGGCCATGGTCGTTTCCGGCGGCCGCCTGGCGATCGATGCCGATGTGCGCGCCGGTTCGATGTGGCCCTGGGCGGGGGCGATGCGCATGCTTGGCACGGCGCCGATGGAACCGGTCGATGCCCGCGACCACGCCACGCTGCATGTGCGCCTGCGCGCGAGCGGGCCGGTCCAGGTGCTGTTCTTTTCCGGCGCCAGTGCCGCAGGTGTCCCTGCGTCGTGGCCGATCACCGACGTGGCCGACTGGACCGAGGTCAGCATCCCGCTCGCCGCGGTCGAAGGTTTCGACGCCGCCCGTGCCCGCGCGCTGGCGATCGTCGCCGGACCGCAGCCGGGAACGGTGCGGATCGAGGTCGATTCGATCGAGCTGCGCGGGCCCGAATGAACCCGGAGCGAGCGGCAGTACACTCTCCCCATGCGCGACCTGTTGCTCCGTTTGCATCGAAGGCTCCTGCCGGACAATCCGGACATCGGCTGGACGCCCTACCTGTGGCTGATCTATCTGTCCTTCTTCTTCATCCGTTACCTGTACGTGGTCCCGGGCACGGGCGAGGTCGTGGCCCTCGCTGCGACCCTCGTCGCGTTCCTTGCGCTCTACTTCAACGGTTTCTGGAAGCGCGGCTGGGCGCTGGTACCGAACATCGTCCTGATCGTTGCGATCGGAAGTGCGTGGGCACCGTTCAATCCCGCCGCCAGCGTGTTCTTCATCTATGCGGGAAGCTTCGCCGGGCACCTCGGCCCCTTGCGGCGCGCCGTCACCGCACTGCTGGCAATCGTCGCGTGCGTCCTGGTTGCGGCGCTCGCATGGCAGCCGCATCCGGTGTTCTGGCTCGTCGCGCTGGTATTCACGCCGCTGGTCGGCATGGTCAACATCTATTACGCCGGGGTGTCGCGTAGGGCTGCGGAACAGCGCTTGAGCCAGCAGGAGGTGCGCCAGCTCGCCCAGGTCGCCGAGCGCGAGCGCATCTCGCGCGATCTGCACGACCTGCTGGGCCATACCCTTTCGGTGATCACCTTGAAGGCGGAACTGGCCGGCCAACTCGTCCCGCGCGACCCGGAACGGGCGGTGCGCGAGATCGGCGAGGTCGAGGCCGTCTCGCGTGCGGCCCTCGCCGAGGTGCGCGAAGCGGTGGCCGGCATGCGTACCCGCGGCCTGGCCGGCGAGATCGAACACGCACGGGTGGCGCTCAAGGCGGCCGGAGTCGAGATGCAGATCGAGGGCGAAACGCCTGCCCTGAACGCGGAATCCGAGGCGGTGCTGGCGATGGTGGTGCGCGAGGCGGTGACCAATGTCGTCCGTCACGCCGAGGCCAACCATTGCCGCATCCTCCTGCGTGCCGAGGCCGGCGAAGTGATGCTGGAAGTACGCGACGACGGACCGGGCGGATCGCCGCCGGCAGCGGCATCGAGAGCATGCGCACCCGGCTTGCAGACAGCGGGGGACGGCTGGAACTCAGCAGCGAGTTTGGCACGCGGCTGCGGGCCTGGATGCCGCTGTGACGATTCGGGTCGTCATCGCCGAGGACCAGTCGATGGTACTGGGCGCACTTGCGGCGCTGCTCGAGCTGAGTGGCGACATCGTGGTGGTGGCGCAGGCGGCCGACGGCGCGCAGGCGCTTGCCGCGGTGGCAGCGCATCGTCCGGACATACTGCTGACCGATATCGAGATGGCGGGCATGAGCGGACTGGAACTTGCCGATGCGGTGAAGCGCGAGCATCCGCAGGTCAGGGTGGTGGTGCTGACCACTTTCGCGCGTTCCGGTTATCTGCGCCGCGCCCTTGCCGCCGGGGTGCGTGGCTATCTGCTGAAGGATTCGCCGTCGCGCAATCTGGCCGAAGCGATCCGCGTGGTGCATGCAGGCGGCCGGGCGGTCGCGCCCGAGCTGGCCGCGGAAGCCTGGGGCGAAGACGACCCGCTGACCGACCGCGAGCGCCAGGTGCTGCGACTTGCCGGCGAGGGCCGTACCGGTGCGGAAATCGCCACCACGTTGCATCTGGCCGAAGGCACGGTGCGCAACTACCTGTCCGAGGCGATCAGCAAGCTCGGCGCCGTCAACCGCATCGATGCCGCCCGCATCGCCCGGCGCAAGGGTTGGTTGTAGCGGGGTGGTGTGCAGCTGAGCGGAGCAGGCATGTCCCCGGATCAAGTCCGGGGCAGGCTCTGAGCCCCGGCGAAGGGCTCCGCTTTACAACAGCATCACAAGCCCGTCGCTTTCCGTGGTGCCGAGCTTGCTCGGCACCATCCCCTCGCGGGAGCGTCGTTGCATCCCTCCCCCCGCCAAGGCGGGGGGAGGGGTGCGGGCCCGATCAGAACTGCAGGCTCCAGGCATCGATGAAGCCGGTGTCGCCATTGGCATTGTCGTTGACGCGCAGCTTCCAGGTGCCATTCGCGGCGGAAGCGGAAGCGTTCACCGTATAGGTACGGAACAGGTTGCGCGTATTGCCGTTGGCGCGGTTGTGCAGCACATGGACGTTGCCGTTGGGTGCGATCAGATCGACCTTGAGATCGCCGATGTAGCTGTGGCTGATGCGTACGCTCACGCGCAGCGCGGTGGGTGCGTTGCCGCTGCGGTTGCTGATGCTGATCGGGCTCTCCACCGTGCTGTGGTCATTGATGGTGAAGTTGCCCGCGTTCTGATAGAAGCTCGAGTATTGGTAACCGTTACGGGTGGTCACGCCGGTGTTGCCGGGATCGAGCCAGTTGCTGAGGCGGGTGGCGTTGGTGCCGCCGCCGGTCCACGACACAGAGAAACGTCCGTAGTAGTCGGAAAGGCTGTTGCCGCAGGCAGCGGAGCCACCGTGCAGCTGACCGACCAGGCGCTTGTTCTGGTCCCACAGGCCGGAACCGGAGGAACCGCCTTCGGTGGTGCCGAGTTCCCAGTTGCCCACGCGCCAGTGGGTGCTGCCGGAGCCTCCGCCATAGCCGGATACGGTCAGCGCGTGGTTGTCCACCGAGATGCGCTTCTCGTGTCCGGCCGGATGGTGGATGCCGCGCGAGCTGGTGGGCGCCGTGGTGCTGCGGCTCCAGCCGGACCAGAACGGGCTGGCCGCTGCCGCCGGGGTCGAAGAGAGCTGGAGCAGGGTGAAGTCGCTGGGCGCATAGGTGGCGCGCAGGGTGGCGCCGGACTGACTGTGGCTGGCAATCGACTTGTTGATCGGCGTGCCGCTGGCGCTCGAGCCTGCCGCGCGGCAGTGGTAGCCCTGGTAGTTCCAGTACACCACCACGCTGCTCGCCACCGTCGAAGTGTTGACGCAGTGATTGGCGGTCAGGAAGTAGGGAGTGGCGGTGACCCCGGTGTTGGCCATCAGGGTGCCGGTGCACACGTAGGAGCTGCCGCTCTTGCTGAAGGTGTACTGGCCGACCGAACGCATCTGGTCGTGCCAGTCGTTGCCGGCGTCGCAGGCCACGTCGATGTTGCACGAGCCGGACTTCTGCATCGGATCGACCGATTCGAACAGGCCGCGGTAGCCGTGGGTGACCGAACCCAGTTCGAGTTCGACAAGATGGCGCTCCTTGGCCGGCACGCTCAGCAGCAGCGTGGCGCGTTCGCCGGCGACGTAGGGCGACCAGTATTCGTCACCGTAGAGGTCCTCGGGCAGGATGAGCCGCTCGTTGCCCGGGCCTTCGCCGCGAATGGCGAGACTGGCCCCTTCCGGCAGGCTCAGCTTGGCAAAGTGGAAGTCCAGCGTGCGTGCCGCCGGCGCCATCAGATCGACGCTCCAGTGCAGCAGGCCTTCCTCGCCGCGATGCCACTGGCCGAAGCCCTTGGCGCCGAGCACGAGCCCTTCGACCGGGATCTGGATGCCGTAGCGCCAGGGTCCGCCTTCGGACTTGGCGTCTTCCATTTTCAGCTTGGACAGGTCCGGGCTGGGCAGGACCAGGGTTTCGCCCAGTACGAAACCGGGCTCGATCGTCTGATGCGGCTTGGCGCCGAAGACGGGCAGGGCAAGGCAGAGCGCAAGCACGGCGATGCCTGTGCGGAAACACACACGACTACGATTCACGTGACCCCCGAATACCGAATGGCTGGACGCAGATGTCCTTACCTTCTCGGGTCCGCCAGGCCGGACTCCCCGCCGGCATTGGCACACATCTCCCCACACCGCACCCCCGAGCGATGCGAACCGGACCTTGCGAAGACTTCAGCCCCCGTCCCCCCCGGGCGAAAGCGCGGTGAAACTAGCAGCCGGCGTTGCCGTTCGTCAATGGCTCATGCATGGATAAGCAATTGTTTCAAAAGAAATTATGCTGCTAAGCAGCAACTTCGGAGGCCGGGCGGACATCGCGCGCAGCCGGACGCATGGCACACCCCTTGCGCCACGATCGCACCGTCCGGCTTAGTAGTATGGGCATCCGCGACGCATCGAGGGCCTCCGCTTGTCCGCGCAGACATGGCCACGCCAGACACCGTCGGTTGCCTTCCCCAGCGGCGGGTCGGCGGCGATGTTGCTTGCCGTGCTGATCAGCGCCGCGGCCGGCGCGCATCCGGAGGAGCTCATCGGCAGCGAAGCCTATGGACCCGCTGAAGGACTCTCGCAGCTCACCGTCACTGCCATCGTCGAGGATGATCGGGGATTCCTCTGGGTGGGCACGCAGGAGGGGCTCAACCGCTTCGACGGACACCGATTCACCGTCTTCCGCCGCGAGGCGGATGGGCGCGGTCTGGTCAGCAGCAGCATCGACGCACTGGCTTTCGATGCGCACCGGCGGCTCTGGCTCGGAACCAATGACGCCGGGCTGGAAGTGATTCATCTTCCCAGCGGCAAGGCCTTCCGTCTCTCCATCGAACAGGGACTATCGCATCGCCGGGTCCGCCGGATTCTGGTGGAGGCGGGCGGATCCGGCTGGGTGCTGACCGATGCCGGCGTGGACCGTATCGACACTGCACTTGAGACCGTGACGCGGGTCGGGGCGATGGAGCAGGGTGTGGCGCTGCAGCGCGCAGGCGCAAGCGGCCAGGTGCTGGCTCTGGACGATTACTGCCGACTGTTCGATGTCGGCGATGACGGCCTGCGGCTTCGCCTCGACGGCCTGGGTGAGACGATCCGCTGCGTTGGAATGCATGCGGGCGACGAGGATGTGCGGTTGGCGACCGCGGAGCACGGCCTGTTTCGCGTGACGGTCGCTGGCGAGATCGTCGAACGGCTCGCGCTGGATCTGCCGCAAGGTGAATCCGGTCCGTTGCGGGACATGGGCCATCTGCGCGACGGCAGCCTGATTCTGGGCTGGGAATCCGGCGCGGTTCGGCGGATCGATCCGGTCGCCGGTCAGTTCTCGGGCTGGACTCTGCGTCCGGAACCCGGCAGCGCGATCACGACGAGCTTCCAGGACAGTTCCGGCACGCTGTGGATCGGAACCTACACGGCCGGTCTGCATCGAGTGCTGCCGTTGTCGGGCATGTTGCTTGCCGACGAAACGGGTCGGCCATCTGCAGCGGTCTGGCCCAGCAGCAGCGTTCGCGCCATCTGGCGTGACGGCGATACCACGCTGGTCGGCACCGACGGCGGTCTGGTGTACCGGCGCGGCCATGGGGCATGGTCGGTGGCATCGGCCTTCACCGGCCTGTCGGTTCGCGTCCTGCTCAAGCGTGACAGCGGCGATTGGCTGGTGGGCACGCACGGTGGACTGTTCACATTCGATATCGAACAGGGCGGGGTGTCCTTCGACGGCCTTCCCGACCCGCGAATCGACGATATCGTGCAGGCGGAGGGTTCGGTCTGGATCGCCACCCGCGGCGGTCTGGCCCGGCTGCGGGACGACGGCCGGCAGGTAGAGCCGGTCGCCTTGCAGGGTGTGTTCGTGACCTCCCTGCTCGCCGACGGCAAGGGCGGCGTATGGGCGGGCACCAACGATCGCGGACTGTGGCAGGTCGCTGCCGACGGCAGCGCCCGGCGCTTCGAGCTCCAGGGCGAAGCGCCGCTGCACGATTCGGTGTGGGCCCTGCACGGCGATGGCGACCGCCTGTGGGTCGGGACGTTTTCGGGTGGGCTGTACCGGGTCGACCTGGCCACTCGGCGTGCTCGCGTGTACACCGATGCGGATGGGCTTTCCAACAACGTGATCTACCGGATCCTTGAGGACCGCCACGCACGCCTGTGGTTGAGCACCAACCACGGACTCAGCGTGCTCGACACCGAACTCGACATCATCCAGACCCTGGGACGGCGAGACGGACTTCAGAACCAGGAATTCAATTCGGGATCCGGCTTTCGTTCCGCCGATGGCCTGCTCCTCTTCGGCGGAACGCGCGGGCTCGACGTGGTGGATCCGGCACAGCTCGCGCGGCGGAGCCCACCGGCGCGGCCGGTCCTGACCGGACTTCGCGTGATTGGACGACATCGCGATGTCGCCGTCCCCGCCGATCGCGGCACCGATATCGCCTACCGCGAGAGGCTCGATCTCGACTTTCGCGACAGCGTGCTGTCCTTCGCGATGACGGCGATCGATTTCACCGCACCGGGCGCGGCGCGGGTGCGGTACCGGATGCATGGTCTGCACGAGGAATGGGTGAATGCGCAGGCCGCGCAGGCCGAGGCTTCGTTCAGTTTCCTGGCCCCGGGCAACTACCGCCTCGAAGTAGCGGCCGCCGGGCGCGATGGCCGTTTCGGCGAGGCCCGGGTTCTGCTCGTCAACATGCCGCCGCCGCCGTGGCGACATCCGTTGGCCTATGCGGCCTATTTGCTTGCTGCGCTCCTGCTTGCAGCGTGGCTGATCTCGCGCGTCGGCAGCGCGGTGCGCAGGGAAAGGGCCCAGGTGGAACGTCTGAACCGGGAGGTCGCCGAGCGCACCGAGCAGCTCGAGCATGCCAATCGACTGCTGCGCCAGAGCAACCAGCAACTCGACATCGCCACGCGCAGGGATCCGCTCACGCGCGTATCCAATCGCCGCGACCTGCATGACTGGCTGGCGCGCGAATGCCCGCTGGTGCAGGAGGAAATCGCCGCCGGTAGCAAGTCGAGCGGGCTGGTCTTCTTCATGATCGACATCGACAACTTCAAGGGCATCAACGACGACTTCGGTCATCGTTGCGGCGATGCGATCCTGGTGGCGGTTGCCGACCGCCTGCGGGGAGCATGCCGCGAGCGCGACCTTTTGGTGCGCTGGGGCGGCGAGGAGTTCATGCTGGTGGCGCGTGACTTCACGGTGGAAGAGGCGGTGCAACTCGCCGAGCACATCCGGCATACCGTGGCGCATGCGCCGGTGGAATTCGACGCCGACACGCGCATCGACCTCACCGCATCCATCGGCTTCGCGCCCTGGCCATTCGCGGCGGCCTGGCCGGCCCTGGGCGACTGGGAGCAGACGGTTCATCTGGCCGACCGTGCGCTGTATGCCGCCAAGGCGGCCGGGAAGAACGCCTGGGTCGGCGTGGTCCCCGGCGGTGCACCCGATCGCCCCGCGGTGCAGGCGCTCCTTTCCGGCGGCGAACCCGGTGCGCACGGCGAACGTTGCGCGCGGGTTGTGCATTCGACCGCGCAGGTGCCGGTGTTTCCGCGCTGAGCCGTCCGGCTGCCCATCTGCGTTTACTGAAGGCGCGTGCCGGTGGTCGGCCCGCCTTGTCCTTCGGATGGCAGCCCAGATGAAATTCGCAAGCGTGATTCCCCTGTTCCTGTTCGCCATGGCCGGCAACGCCGGCGCCCAGTCGTCGCAGCCGCCGGCGGCCGACACCTTCGAGCGTGAAGCACTGGTTTCCCTGAAGCGCAGCTTCGAGGACGGTCGCGGCATCGTGGTGCTGGTGGGCGGCCAACGCATCAGCGGCGTGGTCAAGGCCATAGGGCCCGATGTGGTGGTGCTGGCCAATCGCGAGCACAGCCGCATCCTGGTACGGCGTGAGCGCATCGATGCGGTGGAGGGCGAGTAGAGTCCGCATCACGCTTCCGGCCCCCGTTCGGCTTGCCCGGCCGGACGGGGGCAACGCTACCCGAAGGGCAGGAGCGACGAAGCTGGGCGTGCCCGGAGTTTTCCCGGATGGTCAGTCAGATCCTGGTGGCTTGCATCCTTCTTTCTGCAGACCATTGGCTTCGCCATGCTCGCTGCTCTGCTTCTGCTGGCCTGGCGCTACTGGTTCAGTGTGCCGTTCCGCCGCGTGCTGCTGGCGTTGATCTGCTACCTGGCCGGTGTGGTGGCTGCCCACGCATGAACCGGCGGGCCGCGGTGCGTGTCCCTGCTGGCCGTATAGGATTTCGCGCCCATCTCTGGCACCTTGTGCGCCTTTCCATCGCGGCAGGGGCGCAATGAGCGACGACGAGTTCTTCATCTTCCTGATCAGCTTCGTCATCGGTGTGGCTTCGGCCATTGCGCTGTCGATCTCCCGCCTGCACTGGATGTTCACCCGCGGCAATCCCGGTATTGGCCTGCACCGGCTGGTGGTGCTGCTGACCCTGGTGTGGTCGGCCTACGTCATGGAGTTTCATGGCGACGAGAGCATCCGGGGCTTCTACGTCTTCTTCTATCTGGTACTGACCTATGCCGCGGTGAAGCTGTTCGGCCAGCTGCTGGGGCCTGCCATCATGCAGCTTGGCGTGCGTCGCGACGTGTTCGTGCGCGGCAACCGTCCGGTGGCGCTGTTCACCGCAGCCTTCGCGCTGGCCACCGGAATCATCTTCGGCGGCAGTCTGTGGGGCGAGGCCGATCCGCTCAGCGACGACGAGGGTGGCTGGTGGATACCGGCAGGTTTCTTCCTGATGGGCTGGATCATCCTGATCACCGCCAGCGCCCTGTATGCATTGCGCGGTGGCCGTTTTCTCATGCAGATCCGCCGCGAGCACGACATGACCGCTGCCGCCACCGGCGCCGTATTCGTGCTGTCGTGCGGGGCCATCATCCTGCAGGGCGTGGCCGGCGACTTCTGGGGCTGGACCGAGGGCTTCCTCAGCATGGGCACCATCGCCCTGATGCTGGTCGGCCACGAGCTGCTGGCCGGCCGCGCCGAACGCGACGCGGAGTCAGGCCGCCCGGTGAGCCACACCCGCGAATTCCTGGAGCAGGCACTGTTTGTCGGCCTGGCCATCGTCTGCTGGCTGCTGAACCGGATGATTTCGGCGCACTACGTGCAGCCCGCGGTCGGAGGCTGACGGTGCGTTTCGACCCGCTGGCGCTCGACGCCGCCGGCTTCGATGCGCTGGTGCACGAGCTTCGCTTTCGCTTCCACAAGTGGGACACCTACCTGGCCGGCAGCCTGCGCGTCATGCCCGACGCGCTGCTGCTCAGCGAGGCCGAGCACGATGACGCCGTCGCCTGTTGCCTGCAGGTGAACGCCGCGCTCGCCCGCGTCGCCGCCTGGGTGCGCCGGGAGCCCGACTGCTTCGAACGCCTGGCCATCCCCAAGGCGGTGCGGCCGCTGATCGAGGCCGAGATCGAGTGGCCGTTCCAGATCGCGCGCTATGACCTCATCCCCACCGCCGAAGGATGGATGATCCCCGAGTTCAACGAGGATGCTCCCGGTGGTTTCAACGAATCGGTCGCCGGCAACGCGCTGTTCGCCAAGGCGCTGGCGCGGGGCAGGGTGCCGGGCGACTTCGGGCAGAGCTTTCTCGACGGTGTGCCGGCCGGTCGCCGTTGCGGATTGATCTATGCCACCGGCTACGCGGAGGATCTTCAGCACATGCTGGTGCTGGCGGACCTCTTGAGGAGCCGTGGCGTCGAGGCCATCCTCGGTTCGCCCGAACAGCTCACCTGCGGTCCGCTCGGCAGGCCGCGTCTGCAGGGCGAGAGCATCGACTGGATCCTGCGCTTCTTTCCCGGCGAGTGGTACCGCTTCCTTGCCGACCTGAGGGCCTGGCGTCGTGCCGTCGCGCGCATCCCCGTGGTCAACCCGCTGAGCCGCCTGTTGCGTCAGAGCAAGGGCCTGTACGCCTGGTGGCGACACGCGCCGGCAGTCGACGTGGCCGATCGCGAGGTACTGGACCGTTACACTCCGTACACCGCATTCTTCCGCGTCGACATGATTCCCATGCTGAAGGCGGAGCGCGAACGCTGGGTGCTGAAGCAGTCGTTCGGACGCATGGGCGATGCCGTCGTCATTGGTCGGCGCAGCAGCCCGGGCGATTGGGACAGGGCTTTGGCCGAGGCTGCCAAACAGCCCGCCAACTGGATTGCCCAGCACGCCTTCACCCCACTGTCCTTGCCTACCGCGCGCGGTGTCGCGCAATACCCGGCGTTGGGCGTGTATCTGGTCAACGGCGCCTTTGCCGGCTATTACTCCCGCGCCGACGAGGCCGGATTCACCACACACGAGGCCCACTATGTGGTCACCGCTGTCGAAAATCCTTGAGGCTGTTGCCCGCATCCGCCTGCCCCGGATGGGCGTTCGCCAGAAGCTGGAAGTGGGCGACCCCAGGCAATCGGACTACATGGCCAGCACGCGCTGGCGTGAATTTCTGAAACCGCACGCGCTGGCGGTCGCCTGGGGACCGCGCGAGGGCGGTCCATGGTGGCCCTTCCACTGCTTGACTCTGTTCGCAGCGCTCGACTATCTGCGCAAGGACAGCGTGGGTCCATTGAAACAGGACCCGCTGCCGGTCGGCCGGGTGCGCGCGCCGGAGTGGCTGAATCCCAGAACCCTGCTTTTCGTCGATCTGCGTGGTTTGGAGAGCGTGGCGCTGGGTGCGGCGCTTGCGGTGCGTGGCTGCGACCTCGTGTGCACGTTCAACAACTGGCCGCACCCCAAGGGCGTGCTTGACTCGCAGCACACCCTGGCAGCGCTGTTGCGCTATGCAAGCTGGATCGCCGCGGAACGGCGTCGTCCCGACACGCCTGCGCCGGTCGCCTGGCTGTGCGATGCCGATCGCCTGGGTACGCGTCGCGGCAACCCGGGGGATTTCGACAACCGCTACTACATCGAGGATTCCGTACTGCCCGGCCCCAACTACCTGCGCGAGCGCGGCATCACCCGCATTGTCTACCTGGGTGTGACCAACCGTCCGGTACAGCCCGATCTCAGCGAGCATCTGTACCAGTATCGGCAGCAGGGGTTCGAAGTGTTCGGTACGCGCCTGTCGGAAGCCGTCGAGTTCAGCCCGCTGACGGACCTCGACCTCACATCGACCCGCTTCAACTCGTCCGGCTACCTGCTGGCCTCCGGCGGCGGTTTCGGGGCCACTGTGCCGCATCCCTCGTCGGGCGGGTGAGGGCTGTATCGCACGCGCCGGAGCTCATTTCGATTCGCGGTTCCCGGCTTCCAGCGCGTCCAGGTCGATCACCTGGAAGCGGCCAGGAATGGTGTCGGGGGCGAATCGTGCGCGAACGAAGTACAGCAGGCGCCCGTCGCGCGACAGCGTGGGATGGTATTCGTCATCGCTGCTGTTGACCGACGGACCGATGTTCCGGGGCGGCGACCAGATGCCACCGCCAGAAGCCAGATCGCCGGATGTTTCATGGTGCTGCCCGTACGCCGAGGATATCCGACCATGCCGCGTATCCGCCCCTTGATCAAGTCGGCGGACGTTGCAGCGTCTCCCGGCAGCAGGCGGACCGTGTGCGACCCTCGCCCCGCGAACGGGGCGAGGGTCGTTCAATGCGAAACGCTCAGCTGGACGCCGGCACCGGCTGTTCGGCCACCAGCGGCGGCTGTACCGGCTTCTTGCGCTTGACCACCATCCAGTAGATCAGGCCGCCGGCCACGATCAGCAGGGCGATACCAAGCAGTGGCCGGTAGAACAGCCAGGCGATGGCGATGGTGATCAGCGACAGCACCGCGGCGATGATGAAGGTGACGAAGCCGATGCCCTTGCCGACGATGGTGCCGAGCAAAGGGATCACGTCCATCAGCACCGACAGCGGCTTGAAGATCAGGCCGAGGCCGATCCACATCAGCATGAAGCCGGCGAAGCGCAGGATCCAGGTGAGCATGTTGTTGGCGGCATGCGCCTGCGCGAACATGTGGTCGGCGCTGACGTCGCCGCTGCTGACCAGCAGCAGGCTGTCGCCGGCCTGGGTGGGGTAGGCGTCGAGGCGGTCGCCGCTCTGCCTGGCAATGACGCTGATGGTCTGCTCGGGTACGTAGCGGAAGCGCACGCGCATGTCGCCGACCTCGGGTACGCCCGGATTGGCGCCGCGGTACAGCCATTCGCCGTGGGTGGCGAATTCCTCGCGCAGATCCTCGGCGAGGTCGGCCGGCTGCACGGTCAGCTCGCTCCAGCCGCCGACCTTGCCGAGTACGCCTGTATCCAGACGATAGTCGCCCATGGTGCCGCTTTGTGCCTGGAAACTGGCGGTCTCGAACGGCATGGACGAGGGATTCTGATGCCCTGCGGGTTGCTGGAAGCCCGAGGCGTCGTTGAGGCGGCTCGACCACTCCTTGCTGTAGCTGTAGGTGGTGACCCTCTCGACGCTGCCGCCGACCTTCTTCTCCTCGCGCGTCTCGGAGGTTTCGCGCCACTGGTACATCTCGACCATGCGCTCCAGGCGGATCGCGCGCTGCTCGATGCCGAAGCGTGGATCGCGCGGCGGAACATCGACCACCACGGGCCCGCTGAGGTGTACCAGCCCCCCATCCAGGGCGGCATCGCGTGGCGTCACCTGAGCGGACACCACGATACCGGCGCCTTCGTCGAGGCTCTTGCGCGTCTGCACGGCGCGCCCCTCGTTCCAGAACAGCACCGGAAACCCGACGATGAACATGAGGAACCCGACGAGGATTCCCTTGATGGCGCCGCCCAGGCGGCTGAAGTAACCCTGGCGGCTGACCACGGTGACGCGATCGGACATGATTCTGCTCCCCGAAACGAAACGGACGGCCGCCGTGCATGCACGGAGGACCTTAGGTTGCGGCAAACAAGCACGCGCCCGAAGCGTGCTCCCCGTCCGCCATGCTACCGGTTCGGCTGCGATCCGCCTACCCTGGCTGCTGCCGAATCAGGGCTCGAAGCCGTCGCCGAAGAGTTCGTCGAAATCTACCGTCTGGCGGACGATGTCGTAGTCGCTGCCGCCGCCATCCTGTGCCGCGCCCCAATAGACGTCCGCCACACCGCCGCCGATCGCCAGGGCATGCGGCTGCACATTGGCAAGGTTCTGGCGCCGCGTGAGCTGCCTGCGGTAGGCCCAGTCGAGCCCGTTGCCGGACCCCATCGAGAAGATCTGGAAATGACCATCGGCAACGCGCGCCCACAGCAGCGCGAAGCGGTCGTCCTCCAGCACGAACGGAAGCGCATCGTGGTTGTTGCCGTCGCTGGTGATTTGCACGGGCGGATCGATCCACGCGCCCGCGTCGTCGCTGGTGCGCGCCCAGAGCTGGAGCTGGTTGTTGCCGGGATTGGTCTGGTAGACCGCCAGATAGAGTCTGTCGGATTCCCGGTAGGCGAGCCTGGGCAGCGCGGCATTGCCCTGGGAGATCTGCACGCGATCCTCGTCCCAGGTAAGGCCTCCATCCACAGATGCGGCGATGTAGGAAGCCCCTCCCAGCCGGTGGTAGGTCATCAGCAGCGTGCCGTCCGACTGACGAATGACATGCGGGTTGATCTCACCCGCCGAAGCCCAGCCCAGTTCCACGCGGCCCTGCTCGATGAAGGACACGCCGTTGGTGGAACTGGCGCGGTGGATGCGGTAACTGGGGCCGCCTTCATCCTTGAGGTAGAAGAGCTGGAACAGTTCCTCTGCGGTCTGCACCAGGGCGGCATGACGCTCGTTGGCGGCCGTGCCCACCGCCAGGCTCGGCAGGCTCCAGGTGGCGCCGCTGTCCTCGGAGCGCGTCACCCACAGGTCGCCAAGCAGGGACGCACCGGTCAGCCGCTCGAACACCACGATGCGAACGCCGGGCTCGCCCCAGGGCTGCACCACGCTCGCCTGATAGTCGAGCGCAGGACCGCCGGTGACGGCCACCTGCGCCGCTACGACGGGAGAAAGCGCAAGCATGGTCGCGAGCGCCGCTGCATGGAGGCGCCCGCCGGCGACTGCTTTCAAGACTTCAGTCGATGCGATAGCGGGCAATGATTCGATCGATCTCGCCACTTGTCCTGAGGGCGGCAAGACTGCGATTGAATCGCTCCACCAGTTCTTCGTCCACGCTGGCCCGGCTGAACATGAAGGAGACCTCGCTCGATCCCAGATCGATGGGGTGCATCTCGATCTGATCCTGCCAGCCACGTCGGCGGATGATGGCCGATGCCACGTTGGGATCCTCGAGTACACCGTCGACGTGATGCTCCGCCAAAGCCACGAAATTGAACTCTGCCTCCGGGCTTTCGACGAACTGCGCCTGCAGGTCTTCGCGATCCTGCAGCGTGGTGACTTCCTCGCTGTACACGTAGCCCAGGGTGACGCCAAGGCGCATGCCGGTTTCGATCAGCGCCGCAAGGCTGTCGCCTTCGTACTCACGGGCCTCATCCGCGCGCACATAGAGGCGGAAGGACTCGTCACGGTATGGCGCCGAAAACATGGCGATCTCTTCGCGCTCGGGGGTGGCCGTGGCGCTGCCCAGAATCTGGACATCCCCATCGCGCAGTTGGCGCAGCAGGGTGGCCCAGTCGCCACGCACGAACTTGACGCGGCAGCCGGCCCCGGCGGCGATGGTCTGCACCATGTCGACCTCGATGCCGCGTACGCTGCCGTCGATGTCCTCGAAATGGTAGGGCTCCCACGGGTCCCAGCCCATGGTCAGCACACAGTCGTCCGCTGGTGCCGGGGCCTCCGCGACAGCAGGCGCCGGCGGCGGAGCCTCACTCCGCTCGCATCCGCCCAGCATGAGCAGCATGGGAAGGAAGAGGAAAAATCCCGTTCTGACCG
Organism: Lysobacteraceae bacterium; assembly: GCA_035444205.1. Taxonomy (GTDB): domain Bacteria; phylum Pseudomonadota; class Gammaproteobacteria; order Xanthomonadales; family BPKI01; genus DAOMOD01. The sequence continues at coordinate 5,403 of DAOMOD010000012.1, read as the reverse complement.
ATTGCATGGCTGTCTCCCCCGAAAGTCCTGGACGACGAAACCGATATGTGAAGATTACGTTGCCGGCGATGGCTTCACAACATCGATCGCGGGGGGTAGCGAGAATGTGTCGTGTTTCGCTCAGCGACGCGCCGGCGGGGAAGCTGAAATCCGCTCCAGGATGAGCTGGGCGCTGAAACCGCGGGCGCGTGTTTCGGCATCCATGTGCAGCAGCGGGCCGTCCCGGCTGGGTTCATCGTTGATCAGTTCGCGCCGACCACAGGTGGAATCGACGCCCCTGTCGCAGGTCCAGTAGTCGCCTTGCCAGGCAGTCACGTCGACGCTGAAAGGGCGCAGGTCGCGCAGGTGCCAGCCCAGGAACCGCACCTGTGAGTCCGCTGCGGGAGCTGCTGCCGTCGACGCCCGGTAATTGCCGGCTACCACGACCAGGACATTCCCGTCCGCAGCCAGGTAGGCCTGGCGGATGCGTTCGGCAGATCGCGCCTCGCGGTCGTCCGCCTCGCCCAGCGCCGCATCGAACGCGATGACCTTCACGGTGTTCCCGGCGCCGCGCAGCGCGCGCAGGCGATCGAGCAGGGCGAACATGGCCTCGCTGCTGCGACCGTCCTGCCGATCGCGGTTCCAGAAATCGCCTGCCAGCAGCGCCGAGCGGGCTGCGGCGTCGCCTTCGGAGTCGAGGAAGGCATCGATGCGGACCTGCTCGGCTTCCTCGATCTCCAGGGCGACCAGCAAAGGTGCGTCGGCTGCCAGCAGCGCGGCCAGTTCGCCGGTCATGGCCGGGATCTCGCGCGTGCCGTGAACCTCCCCGATCACGTGGACACGATGCCCCTCGGCCGCCCAGTGCAGCAGTTCGGCTGCGGCCTCAACGGCGCGCGCCGTTGGGGCTGGCCCCAGCAAGGCGAGGCCTGCAATGACAGGCATGGTGATCAGGTTTCGCATCGGCGGGACGTTCGCAGACGGCCTGTGACTGGAGGCTGAAGCGGCTATCATCGCAGCATGAGCGACAGACATCAGGCCCTGCGCCGGGAAGCACGCGAGCGGGTGCAGGCGCGAGCCGGGGAAGCCATGAGGCGGCAGGAACCGGACGGTGCCCGGCGCATCGCGATCCGGCTGCTGGACGAGGAACTGCGTCGCGTCCCGGCCGCCGACCGCGGCCCGCTGGCCTGTGCGGAAGGCTGCACCATGTGCTGCCACCTGCGGGTGATGGTGACCGCGGCCGAGGTGTTCGGACTCATCGACTATCTGGAATCGACGCTTTCGGCTGCCGACTTCGCCTCGTTCCGGCAGCGCGTGGAGACGGTGCAGGAACATATCGCCGGTTTGCCGAAGGAGGCGGTGCTGACCACCAATATCGCCTGTCCCGTGCTGGTGGATGGACGTTGCAGCGGCTACGCCGCACGACCGTTCAATTGCCGCAGCTACCACTCGCTGGACAGGGACGCCTGCCAGCAGGCGTTCGACCATCCCACCGACACCAGCCTGGGGCATCCGCAGTATGCCGCGGTCGCGCGCGTGCATGAAGGCGTCCAGGGTGGCTTGATCGCCGCGCTTGCAGAGGCGGGCTACGACAGCGCGCAGCGCGAACTGGTGTCGGCGCTGCACGAGGCGCTGAACGATGCGGATGCTCGAACGCGATTCCGGAACAGGGGCACGGCATTCCTCCAGCCCTCTCCGGTCTGAGGGGAGGGAAGGGTCGAAAGCAGGTGCCGGATCAATCCTCGAATCCGGAGCTGAATACCTCCACAGGCGCGGCTGCACAATGCTCGCCACGCGCCTCGAGCACGATATTCTGGAGCGCCCAGCCGGGCGCCGTGATTACATGGTCGCTGGTGAAGCGGAAGCGCAGGCGCGCATCGGTGGCGCCGGCAAGCTGTGGCAGTTCGATCGACATAGCGCGCCATGCGTAGTCGCCGCTGCAGCGGAACACTTCCTGCCAGGCGCCGCTGTCGAGACTGATCTCGATGCGACCGAAGTCGTAGCCTGACTCGGTGGCGCAGCGCTGGTCGAAGCGCAGCCGCGGCTGGTCGAGATTGCCGAGGTCGAGCGCGCCGCTGGTCAACGACACGTCGAGTCCGTTCCCGTATTGCGCGCCGGTGGCGGCGATCCAGGCAGCGGTTCCATCCTGGCCCGCACCCGCGCGGCGGTTCCATGGCGGTTGCGCCGTGAAGGGGGTGGGGCCGTCCAGCGTGACCGGGTCGTCGATGGCGCGACACAAGGGGGTGAGGTCGAAGTCGAGGCCGGCGTGGACGCCGGCTTCCAGGGCATAGCCGTCGAGGACGAGTACCTCGTGCCCGATGGCGCGCACCTCGATGTCCCAGCTTCCGGCGGGCAGCAGCCGCTGATACTGCCCCTGGACGGGATCGCTCGCAGCCGTGAATCGGCCGAAGGCGAGTTCCGCGGCCAGCGGCGTGCCCGTCACCGCCTGCCGTACCAGGCCACTCACGATGACCGCCTGATCCGCCTCGATCGTTTCGAAGAAGGCGGCCGCCGGCGGTCCATCCTGGCCGGCCACGTCACGACCCTGCACCCAGACCAGTTGGCGTCCGCTGGGCAGCGCCTGGGTATCGAGCGTGACGACGACTTCCTCGATCGTCTGATCGAAAGCGCCGTCGACGGCCTGCATCGGAACGGATACGGCATCGTTCTCCCAGGGGGGTGTGCCCGGCCAGGCGTGCGCCGACGCGATGTCGAGTACGGGGCCGAGTGGAGGGGCACCCGAACCCGTCCACTGGCTGTAGCGGGTGTCGTCGATGCGCGCGCGGATGGTCAGCGGTTCGCCGCGGATGGCGAGGTCGGGTTCGGCGGAGACTTCCAGCGCACTGGGGCCGGCCGGCAGCAGGTAGGGCGCGCGCAGCACGCTCGCGGCGTACTTGAGCGCGTGCAGGTTGTCGGGAAGGATCGAGCTTTCGAAGCTTGTGCACGACTCGAAGAAGGCATTGCCCAGCTCGAAGGTGTAGGCGGGCAGGCCGAGTTCGCCATAGGCGAAATCCATGGTGGTGCCGTCGGTGGGATAGAGCGCGACCGCCTGTTTCGGCTGATAGTCGTTGAACCAGGCCAGGCGGCGTCCAAGCAGCCCCAGCGCACTGCCGTTCGGCGCCGGGCTGGTGGCGAACCCCCAGGGCCACAGGACCAGGCGGGAGAAGCTGTGGATGTCGATGAACATGCCCTGGGTATCGTCCGGCGCGGGGTCATCGAGTCCGGGTCCGCGCATGTCGGGAAAGCGGTCGCGCACGTAGTCGACCACCGCGGAAGCCTCCGGCTCGGAAGCGGAGTACGGGCCGCGGTACGTGAAATCGCATGGAGCGCCGCTGGAACCTCCATGCTGGCCCCACTCGAAGGGGTAGTTGCGGTTGAGATCGATGCCGGCGCCGCTGCCGGTGCATTGGTCGTCGTTGACGTTCTTGCGCCACGATTGGCCGGCCTCGGCACGCTTGCGGCCGTCCGGGTTGCCTTGCAGAACGGCGTGAACCTCATGGTGATCGAGGATCCAGGTGGCATCCGGATCGCTGCCGTACCCGAGTACGAGGTGCTCGACGAAACGCGTGGTCAGTTCGGCGGGCGTGTACTCGCGTGCGTGGATGGACGCCAGCAGCATGAGCTTGGGCTTGGCTCCGAATCGGGCATGGTTGGTCACCCGCACCACGCGGATCGGATAGCCGTTGCCGCCGGTCTCCTGCTGCCAGGAATGACCGATGTCGGTGGTGCTGAGCAGGTTGGGATGCGCCTGCCGCAGCGCCTCGATGTCGGCCAGGGTCTCCTCCACGGTGCGATAGCACGCGAAGCCATTGATCGCCCGGGTAGAAGGCGCCAGCGCGTCGAGCGCACGTTGCATGTCGGCGGTGGCGAGCGTGTCGATGTCGACTTGCAGTCCGGCGTTGCGCATGTCCTTCAGCAGTCCGCGGTCGCCCTCGAAGCGGATCTGAGCCCTTGGCTCGTCGACCTGGACGTGCCCGAAGCGAGCTGCAAAGGGTTGCAGGGCCGCTGCGTCGTGGAGCGCCGCGCGAAGAATCAGCGCGTCGCCGTCGTGTGCTGCCGCAACGCACGACGTCAGCAACCACAGCCCGAGTAAAGCCGCAAGTCGGCGCATCGAATGGTCCCCTCCCCGAATGGCCGGAGTGTGCCATTGCCGTGTCGGCCTGGCCAGTTGCCGATGGCGCGGGCGCTTTCGTTCGCAGCCGCGAAACCCCAGAATGCCTCCCGTTGCAACGAACATCGAAGGGGCGTCCGCCATGCCTTTGCGTTTCCTCGCGCTGGTGCTGAGTGCGCTGGTGCTGCTCGTCAGCCTGATCGGCCTGGCCTTCCACACCGCATGGATCTGGCCGGCGGCGATCGGTGGTGCGCTGACCCTGGTCGGCGTGATGGACGTGATGCAGACGCGCCAGGCGATCCGCAGGAACTACCCGATCCTTGCCCACTTCCGGTTCTTCTTCGAGTCGATTCGCCCGGAAATCCGCCAGTATCTTCTCGAGTCGGACACCGAACAGACGCCGTTCTCGCGCGCACAGCGTTCCATCGTCTATCAGCGTGCCAAGGACGTGCTGGACAAGCGTCCGTTCGGCACCATGACCGACGTCTATTCCGCCGGACACGAATGGATCAACCATTCGCTGGCGCCGAAGGATCTTCACGATCACGACTTCCGCATCGAAGTCGGCGGCGAGCAATGCGCAAGGCCCTACAGTTGCAGCGTGTTCAACATCTCCGCGATGAGCTTCGGCGCCCTGTCGGCCAACGCCATCCTGGCCCTGAACGAGGGCGCCGGGCGCGGGCACTTCTACCACGACACCGGTGAGGGATCGATCTCGCGCCATCACCGCCGTCATGGCGGCGACCTGGTCTGGGAAGTCGGTTCGGGTTACTTCGGCTGTCGCAACCCCGATGGCAGCTTCAGCGCCGAGCGTTTCGCCGAGAACGCCGCCGCCGATCAGGTGAAGATGATCGAACTGAAGCTCAGCCAGGGCGCCAAGCCCGGCCATGGTGGCGTGCTGCCAGGCGCCAAGGTGACAGCCGAGATCGCCGAGGCGCGTGGCGTGCCGGTGGGCGTCGACTGCGTTTCGCCCGCCGGGCATTCGGCCTTCTCGACGCCGGTTGGATTGATGGAGTTCATCGCCAGGTTGCGCGAGCTGTCCGGCGGCAAGCCGGTGGGCTTCAAGCTGGCCATTGGCCACCCCTGGGAATTCTTCGGCATTGCCAAGGCGATGCTCAAGACCGGCATACGCCCGGATTTCATCGTCGTCGATGGTGGTGAGGGTGGCACGGGCGCGGCACCGGTGGAATTCGCCGACCACATGGGTGCGCCGCTGACCGAAGCCCTGCTGCTGGTGCACAACACCCTGGTCGGCTGCGGACTGCGCGCCGACATCCGCATCGCCGCAGCCGGCAAGATCGTCACCGCCTTCGATG
>DAOMOD010000011.1:20606-33742 GCA_035444205.1 Lysobacteraceae bacterium | reverse complement strand
TGGGAGGGGGGCACATCGGAGCGATCCGCCTTAGGACACGTGGAGGTCGGAAGCATGCAGAACATGGCCTCCCGTTCGCTCCCGCGAACGCAGCCAGGCGAGAGCCCCTTCGCCAGCAACCATGCCGCTGGCCAGGCATGCGTTCAGAAGGTAGCCACCGGTGGGGGCTTCCCAGTCCAGCATCTCTCCGGCACAAAACACGCCGGGATGCCGCTTCAGCATCAGGTTGGGTTCGAGTTCGGTAAATGCGACGCCGCCGGCGCTACTGATGGCTTCATCGAGCGGGCGTGGCCGCAACAGCGTCAGTGGCAGGCGTTGCATGCGTTCCGCCAGCGCCTGTGCCGGCATTGTGGAGGCGTCTGGCGCCAGCTCGCGCAGCAGCGCGGCGCGCGTACCGGCAAGGCCGATGCGCCGTCGTAACCAGTCGCTGAAACTGCGCCTGCCGCGCGGGAATGCCAAGGCATCCGCAAGCGCGACACGACCACGACCGGGAACCAGATCGAGATGCACGGTGACCTTGCCGTTGGCCGCGATGGCCTCACGCAGATCAGCCGATGCAGCGTAGACCAGGCTGCCTTCGATGCCGTGACGGGTGATCACGAACTCGCCCTGGCGGCGTTGTTCACGCCCATCCGTATCCGTCCATGCCAATGTCGCCGGCTTGACCGGCTGGCCGGCGTGGCGCTCGGCGAACGGCTGCGTCCACGCGACCTCGAAGCCGCAGTTGCTGGGTTGCAGGGCGCGCACTTCCACACGGCTGGCGCGGAGCACCTCCACCCAGCGGCCGTCCGAGCCGAGCTTGGCCCAGCTGCCGCCTCCCAGCGCCAGTACCACTGCATCGGCGCGCACCGTGTGCTCCCCGGCCTCGCTTTCGAATCGCAGCGCACCATCTTCGGTCCAGCCCGTCCAGCGATGGTTCATGTGGAAGCGGATGCCCTGGGCGCGCAGCCGCCCCACCCAGCCGCGCAGCAGCGGCGCCGCTTTCAGGTCGGAAGGAAACACGCGCCCGGAACTGCCTACCAGAGTGCCTACGCCAAGACCTTGCGCCCACTCGCGCAGGGCCGTCGGGGGAAAACGCTCCAACCAGCGCGATACCTCGCCGGCACGTGCGCCGAAGCGCGCGAGGAAGCGGGGCAGGGGTTCGCTGTGGGTCAGGTTGAGGCCGCCCTTGCCGGCGATGAGAATCTTGCGGCCGACCGAGCCCATGCGGTCGTAGAGCTCGACGTCGAGCCCTGCTGCACGTGCCACCTCCGCTGCCATCAGACCGGCCGGACCGCCGCCGATCACGACAAGCACGGGCGTGGACGTGTCGGGGCGCTGAACGGGCATACGACAATACTCGCACTTTTCGGCGGCGCCACGTATGATGGGGCCGCTGTGTGTTTGCCAAGGTCACAGTGAACCGTGACCCGATGCGGTAGATCCAAAGATCCGCTCCATCTTCACCTCGCTTACTCCTTGCAACCTCAGTAGCACAGCCGCGATGGCGCAAGCCGTCCGGCGTTATCTTTCATACGTTTCAAGGAGTCAAAGCATCATGTCCGATCGCCAGACCGGTACCGTCAAGTGGTTCAACGAGGCCAAGGGCTTCGGTTTCATTACGCCCGAGAGCGGTCCCGACCTGTTCGTGCATTTCCGTTCCATCGTCGGCTCGGGTTTCAAGACCCTGGCCGAGGGCCAGCGCGTCAGCTTCAAGGCCGTGCAGGGCCAGAAGGGAATGCAGGCGGACGAAGTTCAGGCCCTGTAAGGGTCGCGACATTTCGGTTCACCGGAGCCCCGGGCAGCAATGCCTGGGGCTTTTTCGTTTCGAAACCCGCACTTCTCACAACCGTCCTCAGCAGGAGGGTTGTGAGAAATGCGGGCTTGTGAATGGCGCGTTCGTGAGCCGGGGACCCGGCGCGAAGGAGGCGGGGCGTCCTTGCCCCACTTGTACCCTCCTGGCGCTTGCCGTCCGTGGCGCCGGCATCCCCTCCGGCGTCGATGTCCATGTCCCGTCCTGGGCTTGTCCCTGGCTCCGGCGCTTCCCGGCACCGGGTGCTTCCATCGGCAATGCCCGACTCCGTAGACGAATATTCTCCCCGTTACCCCCCGAATACCGTCCCGGCGGCCTTGGTCACCGCGTACGGAAAAGGTGGGGCATCCGTGCCCCGCTTGCACCCTCCTGGAGCGTGCCGTCCGTGGCGCCAGCATCCCCCTGGCGTCGAGGTCCCTGTCCCATCCTGGGTTCGTCCCGCGCCACCGCTGCCCTGGGCGGCGCTTCTCCGGTTCGATCTGGTATTCGAGTTCAGCCAGTGCCGCCGGATTCGGACTTCAGCAGGCAGTCGCCATCCAAAGCGCTGAAACTGAAAGCGGAGCGCTTGTCACCGGTACCGCCGGACTCTGACTTGTCGTCGGTGCCGCCCGACTCGGACTTGCTCAGAACAAGTTCGGCTATGCCGTTGCACGTGCCGACCACCACACTCATGGTGCCCGCATGCACCAGCTCGGCCTTCTTCACCGACTCGACACGCCAGACGTCAAGCTCGGTGACGTCCTTGCGCACCGGGCCGGTCGCGACGAACAAACGGGTTCCGTCCTCGGGATGGGCAAGACTGAACGAGAGCTTGAGCTGCCCTGCGCTGTCAATGCCGTACTGGATGTTGGTGGAAAGCTCACCTTCGGTCATCCAGATTCCAGCAGAATCCAAGGCGGCAGCCGGGCCGCTCAACATTGCGCCCAACGCCAGCACCGAAGCCAACAGCACGCCTGTGCCGCCCTGCTCGGGCATGCTGCGAACGCCAGTCCCTCCCTGCTCCGGCACGGAAGCCATGCCTGTACCGCCCTGCTCGGGCATGCGATTTTGGGAATTGAGGGACTTGAGTGTTCTCATGGTGATTTCTCGCGACAGTGGGATGGGGCGATCCCTCGCTAGGATTCGAAGTAGTAGTAGCCAACGCCCGCCGTACGGTGATGAGGAAGCACGGGCAGTCGCTCCTGCTGGTCCAGCACCCTGATGGCTTCATCGATCTGCGTACTGAGCAGCTCGCGGACGGCCGCACGCACTTCGGGAAGCCGCTCGACCGGAATGGCGCGCGACCAGACCTCGCGTTGCACGCGCGGTTCGCCATCGCCGAGTACGTTGTGGGCCACGGATCCGCCGAAGCGTCCGAACGCGTCGCCCATGTAACTGATACGACTGGCGTCGCCGACGGATCTGTGCGTCCGGCTCATCAGCACCAGGCGTCCCTGCCGCTGCTCGACACAGCCGCTCAGCAGCATCTCGTCCAGCACCGTGGCCTTGGGCAGGTCGGCGCCGAAACGGCGCACCAGGGTCTCGAAGGAGCGGCCACTGCCGGTGACCGGGAGTGGCATCGGCTGGCCGTCCTCGTCCAGAAACAGGGGGTCGGTGGCCCAGCCGCCAAGGATGGCGCTGATGCGGCTCATCCGCTCCACTTCGGGCAGGTCGTCGCCGCGCTCCATGACCCGACGCACATCAGGCCGGGTCATGCCGGTCAGCAGCGCGATGCGTGCCTTGGTGGGTTTGAACGGGCCGGTCACGTCCGGCGCTTCGGCGACTTCGACGAACACCGATTTGGCGACCTCGGCGAAGGCCTGGAAGCTGAGTCCGTTGCGCAGCATCAGGCGCACCACCGGCCGCAGGATCTGCTTGAGGGAATTCAGCAGCGCCTTGTGCGCGGATTCCCAGTGCCGAATTTCGGCCTGTTGCTTGACATTGAGCTGCTGCATCGTCCTCTTCCTCGGTCAATACCCTTGACTCATCGACGCCAGATGGCGCTCGACCCGGTGGCCATTCAGGGTGGCCGGCACCGGTTGTCCACCATCGAAGAACCCTTGTATGTAGTGCACGCCAGCTTCGAACAGGTTCTCGGCCTGCTCACGTGTTTCCACGGCTTCGGCGACGGTCTCGACGCCGAGTTCCTGCGCCATCGCGACCACGCCACGGATCAGCTTGCGGTTGGATTCGAGTGGCAGTTCGCGAACGAACTCGCCGTCGATCTTGATGAAGTCGATCTGCAACGGCGTGAGAAGGCGCATGTGCGATGCACCGGCGCCGAAGTCGTCGACCGCCACGCGGGCACCGCGATCGCGCATGCGCGTGGTCAGTGCCCTGGCCCGGCTGAAGTCGCCGATCGGGGTGGTCTCGGTGATCTCGACACAGATACGCGTGGGCAACACTTCGTAGCGATCGAGAAGGTCGAGTATCACCCGGTCCAGACCCTCGTTGGTCACCGTCTGCCCGGACAGGTTGAAGCTGCACAGCTCGATTTCGGGGTGATGCGCCAGCCAGCGCAGTCCGCGCTCGAAGACCATCAGGTCGAGTTCGCCCGCACGTCCGACCCTGGCGCAATGGTCGATCAGGTTCACGATTCCGATGCCCTGGGGCCGCGCAAGCACCTCTACCCACGGTCCGGCCACTCCGGACGGATGCCTGATGCGCCGGATGGGCTGCACCGCGATGTCGATCGCTCCAGCCTGGAGGATGGCATCGCAAATGCTGCTGGGGGTCGCGATGGAGAGTGGCATGCCAGAAAATTCCCAAAACTATGGGAAAAAATTATCACACGCTCAAGGCAAGTCAAGCGAATTCGTTGCCCGCTTCGGCAACGAATTGAAAACTCCATGAACGACGGAGACTTGCGCGCAGTTCCTGCGATTTCGCTGGAGCGGCCGAATGGTCCCGCTCAGCATTTCCCCAGTGGGACGCGGCAACGATGTCTCATCGCATGGTGGCGATGGCGACGCGTTGGGGCGTCAAGCGACGCCGGGAATCGACCCTTGGCCTGCGCTTGGCCGGGCTAGACCGCCTGCGGCACGGCGTCGAGCAGGGTGCGGGTGTAGGGATGGCTGGGCCGGCGGTAGATGTCTGCCGCCGGACCCTGTTCGACGATGCGACCGTGCTGCATCACCGCCACATGGTCGGCGATGAAATCGATGACGCCGAGGTCGTGGGAGATGAACATGTAGCTCAGGCCCAGTTCGTCCTGCAGGTCGAGCAGGAGGTTCAGGATCTGCGCCTGTACCGAGACATCGAGCGCCGATACCGATTCGTCGCAGACGATGAACTCCGGTTCCACCGCCAGCGCGCGGGCGATGCCGATGCGCTGCCGCTGGCCACCGGAAAACTCGTGCGGGTAACGCAGACGGTGCTCCGGGGCCAGCCCGACGCGCGCCAGCAGTGCGGCAATACGGTCGAGCCGCTCGCTGCGGCTGCCGCCCAGGCCATGCACCTGCATCGGTTCCATCAGGATGTCGCCCACGGTCATGCGTGGATCGAGACTGGCGTAGGGGTCCTGGAACACGATCTGCATGCGTCGGCGCATGGCCTTCAGACCGGCATCGTCGAGCGCGGTGACGTCGGTGCCCTCGAACAGCACGCGACCTGCCTCGGGCTCCACCAGGCGCAGCAGCGAGCGACCCAGCGTGGTCTTGCCTGAGCCCGATTCGCCCACCACGCCCAGGGTCTGCCCGCGTCGCAACACGAAACTGGCGTCGTCGACCGCTTTCAGGTGCAGTTTCGGCGGACCGAACCAGCCGCCGCCACTCTCGAACACGGTGGTGAGGCCCTGCACTTCGAGCAGTACCGGCGCCTGTTGCAGGGCGGCCGCATCCGCAGGCGGGCGCGGCTTCAGGCGTTCGGCCGGCACCGCTATTTCCCGACCATCCTCATCCATGTAGTCGCGCACGGTGAGCAGGCGCGGCGGATTGGCGCCCAGGCGCGGCCGGCATGCGACCAGGCCTCGCGTATAGGGGTGGCGGGCGGCGCGGAACAGGTCGGCGGTGGCGCCCGCCTCGACACGTCGCGCGCGGTACATCACCACCACCTCCTCGGCCAGCTCGGCGATGACGCCGAGGTCGTGGGTGATGAACAGCATGCCCATGCCGTAGCGCACCTGCAGTTCGCCCATCAGCTCGAGCACCTGCTTCTGGATGGTGACATCGAGGGCGGTGGTCGGTTCGTCGGCGATCAACAGATCCGGTTCGCAGGCGATGGCCTGGGCGATCATGGCGCGCTGGCGCTGGCCGCCGGAGAGTTCGTGCGGATAGCTGTCGAGGCGGCGCCGCGGATCCGGAATGCCGACCTGGTCGAGCAGCTCGCGGGCGCGGTCGCGGGCGGCGCGGCGCGACAGTCCCTCGTGCCTGCGCAGCACCTCGGCGATCTGCTCGCCGATGGTGAACACCGGGTTGAGGCTGGTCATCGGCTCCTGAAAGATCATGCCGATGCGCTTGCCGCGGATGCGCTGCATGGCCGGCTCGGCGAGGGCCATGAGGTCCTGCCCGTCGAAGGACATCGAGCCGCGGATGATGCGTCCGGGCGGTTCGGGAATCAGCCGCATCACCGACAGCGCGGTGACCGACTTGCCGGAGCCCGATTCGCCGACCAGGCCCAGGGTCTGCCCGCGCTGGATGTCGAAGTCGAGATCCTGGACCGCGTGGACGATGCCGTCCTCGGTGTGGAAGTCGACGCACAGGCCGCGCACGGAAAGCAGGGCGCCCATGCGTCAGCGGTCCTTGGGATCCAGTGCGTCGCGCAATCCGTCGCCGAGAAAGTTCAGGCAGAACAGTGCGGTCGCCAGGAACAGGCCCGGGAAGATCAGCGCCCAGGGCGCGAAGCTCATGTCCTGCGCGCCGTCGTTGACCAGCGCGCCCCAGGACGTCAGGGGCTCCTGGATGCCAAGACCGAGAAAGCTCAGGAAACTCTCCACCAGGATCACCTTGGGGACGGTCAGCGTGATGTAGACCATCACCACGCCGAGCAGGTTGGGCACGATGTGGCGGAACAGGATGGCCGGCTTCGACACGCCCAGCGCGCGCGCTGCCTCGACGAACTCGCGCTGCTTCAGCGAAAGGGTCTGTCCGCGCACGATGCGCGCCATGTCCAGCCATATGTAGCTGCCGATGGCCACGAAGATCAGGATGAAGTGGCGGCCGAACACCACCATCAGCAGGATCACCAGGAACATGAAGGGCAGGGCGTACAGCACGTCCACCGTGCGCATCATCAGGTTGTCGACGCGGCCGCCGGCGAAGCCCGCCACGGCGCCCCAGGTGACCCCGATGATCAACGCCACCAGCGTGGCCACCAGCCCCACCAGCAGGCTGATGCGCCCGCCATACAGCGTGCGCACGAACAGATCGCGGCCAATGGCGTCGGTGCCGAACAGGTGGGCATTGGCCAGGCTCGGCGGACCGGAGATGTATTCCCAGTCCGGTGTGTCGTAGCTGTGCGGACTCAGCATCGGCCCGAAGGTCACCAGCAGCACCATCAACCCGAGCACGATCGCGGAGCCGAGCGCGGCGCGGTTGCGGCGCAGGCGGATCCAGGCGAGTTGCCAGAGGCTGCGGCTTTCGGGCGCGGCATTGGGTAGGGTGGTCGTCGTCACCGGGTGGCTCCGCGGGTTGGGGGTGGCGGGACCGCATCCAGCGGGACTCGGGACTCAACGGAGGCCGGGACTCGGGACTCGGGACTCGGGACCCGGAAAAGCGCGCATCTTGCTGTGTAGGAGCGCACTCGTGCGCGACCGTCACCTCCCATGGCGGCCACAGTCTGGTCGCCCACAAGTGGGCTCCTACAGAGCCGGCCTCGAACGAGTCCCGAGTCCCGAGTCCCGAGTCCCGGCCTTCCCCTACCCATACCGAATCCTCGGATCCAGGATCGCATACAGCACGTCCACGATCAGGTTGAAGACGACGATGAGCACGCCGACGAAGATCACCACGCCCATCACCAGGGTGTAGTCGCGGTTGAGTGCGCCCTGCACGAAGTAGCGGCCCATGCCCGGCAGGCCGAAGATCTGCTCGATCACCACCGAGCCGGTGATGATCGCCGCCGCGGCCGGGCCGAGGTAGCTGACCACCGGCAGCAGCGCCGGTCGCAAGGCGTGCTTGAGCAGCACCTTCGATTCCGGCAATCCCTTGGCGCGGGCGGTGCGGATGAAGTCCGAGCGCAGCGTCTCCACCATGGAGCCGCGGGTCAGTCGCGCGATATAGGCAAGGTACGGCAGGGACAGCGCGATGATCGGCAGGATCAGGTGACTGAAGGCGCCGCCGCCCCAGCCTCCGGCCGGCAGCCAGCCCAGCGTGACCCCGAACAGCAGGACCAGCAGCGGCGCCACCACGAAATTGGGAACGGCGATGCCGACCATGGACGAGCCCATCAGCCAGTGGTCGAGCTTCGAGTTCTGCCGCCAGGCCGCCACCGAGCCGATCAGCACGCCGAAGGTGAATGCGAGGAACAGGGCCGATGCTCCAAGGCGAAGGCTGACCGGAAAACCCTGCGCGATCAGTTCGTTCACGGTGAAGTCGCGGTACTGGAAGCTGGGACCGAGGTCGCCTTGCAGGATGTCGCCGAGATAGCTGAAATACTGCTGCCACAGCGGCTGGTCGAGTCGATACTTGGCGTCGAGGTTGGCCTGGATCTCCGGCGGAAGCACCTTGTCGCCGTCGAAGGGCCCGCCCGGCGCCATGCGGATCATGAAGAATGCCAGCGTCAGCAGGATGAACAGCGTGGGGATGGCGCCGAGCAGGCGGCGCAGGACGTAGCGCGTTAGCATTATGGCCGCCTCTCGTGGCTTTCGATCCACATCCAGCGGGTGGGATGGTGATCGAGGGGATTGGGCTGCCAGCCTTTCACCCACGGTTTCACCAGGCGCTTGCTGGTGTAGCCGTAGATGGTCGCATGCGGAGCCTCGTCCAGCATCAGGGCCTCGGCTTCTTCCAGCAGGCGGAAACGTGCTTCGGCATCGGGCTCACGTGCGGCGCGCGCCAGCAGCGCGTCGTAACGGGCATTGCTCCAGCCGGCATCGTTCTGCGCACTCTCCGAGCGGTTGATCTCGAGGAAGGTGTAAGGATCGAGGTAATCGCCGATCCAGCCCGCACGATACACCTGGGTCACCATGCGCTGGCGCCGATTGGCCAGGAACACCCGGAACTCCTCGTTCAGCAGTCGCGTGCGCACGCCGAGTTTGCTGCGCCACATCCACGAGATGGCCAGCGACAGGCGCTTGTGATCTTCGTGGGTGTTGTAGCGGATCTCCACTTCAAGCGGGTTGTCCGGTCCGTAGCCGGCCTCCGCCAGCAGGCGACGCGCTTCATCGTCGCGCTCGGCCTGACTCCATGCCGCCCATTCGGGGCGCTGCGGTCGATAGCCCGGGATCCCCGGCGGCACGAAGCCGTAGGTGGCGGTACCGCGCATGCCCATCAGGCGCTCGGTAATGAGATCGCGTTCGATGGCCATGGCCAGCGCGCGCCTGACCCTGAGGTCGTCGAGCGGAGGTCGCGTGGTGTTGAAACCGAAGTAGTAGATGCCAAGGTAAGGCGCCACGCGCAGCTCGTCGCCAAGCTGCCGCTTGAGCCAGCCGAGCTGCGCACTCGGCAACTCATAGGTCCAGTCGAGCTGGTCGGCGCGGTAGCGCGACAGTTCGGCCGACAGGTTTTCGATGGGGTAGAAGTAGACCGCCTCGATGTGCACGTTTTCGGCATCGTGGAAGTATGGATTCCTGACCAGCTTCGTGTGCGAGCCGACCACAAGTTCGCTGGCCTTGTAGGGGCCGTTGCTCACCAGGGTCTCGGCGCGGCCGTGGGCATCGCCTTGCGCGATGGCGCTGGGCGGATGCACCGGATAGGCGGCATTGTGCGCGAGCAGGCCGAGAAAGTAGGGGGTGGCAGCCTTCAGTTCGATCTCGAGGGTCAGGGGATCGGTAGCACGAACTGCCAGCGACTCCGGCGGCAGGCGCCTGGCGATGACATCTTCGGCATGCCTGATCGGCGCCAGGATCAGCGAATAGCGCGAACCGGTGGCCGGATCTACCGAGCGACGCAGGCTGAAGACCCAGTCGTCTGCCGTCACCGGGTCGCCGTTCGACCAGCGTGCATCGGGGCGCAGTCGAAAGGTGTAATTCAGTCCATCCGCGCTGATGGTCCAGGATTTCGCCGCTCCAGGCACGATGCTGCCGTCCGGGGCCTCGGTGGTGAGGCCCTCGAACAGGTCACGCTGGATATGGGATGTGGCTACGCCCTCGGTGCGGTGAGGATCGAGCCCCTCGGGATTGGTGTTGTTGCCGCGGTGCAAGACCTGCAGCGAGGCCAGGCGGGTGGGGTCCGGGCGCTCGATGCTGCCGCTGGGGTCGAGTGCCGATGGAGTGATCGGATCGAATGCGGTGTGCTCGGCGCAGCCGACCAGAAGCAGGGCGAACACCAGCCCGAGCGCCCTCACGTGCAACGCGCTCCGCGCGAAGAAGGGCGCATCACCCAAGCTGTCTGTAGCCCGGGTAAGCGCAGCGCACCCGGGTGCGGCCTTCGGCCTTACCCGGGCTACGGTTGTGGCGATATCGGAACGGCCGCGCGAGTCTCCGGCCGCACACGCCCCGCGGCGCTTCTCTAGCATCCCCGTCACTGCAGCCAGCGCGCCAGCCAGCCGTGAACCTCCTGGTAGAAATACCGGCTGTTCTCGCCCTTGAGGATCCAGTGGTTCTCGTCGGGGAACACCACCAGACGACTCGGCACCTGCTGGCGCTGAAGCGCCATCCAGTACTCCAGTCCGTTGTTGATCGGCACCCGGTAGTCGAGTTCGCCGAAAGTGACCAGGGTTGGTGTCTGGAACCGGGCGGCCAGGCGGATGGGATTCTGTTCGCGCCAGACCGGGCCACGCTCCCAGGCCGGTCCGCCGGCGTTGACCTCGCGCGAGAAGGCGACATCGCTGGTGCCCCATTGCGCTTCCAGGTTGACCAGGCCGGCGTGGCTGATGAGGCAGCGATAGCGCGTGGTGGTGCCCTGCAGCCAGTTGGCCAGATGCCCACCATAGCTGGCGCCCGCCGCGCACTGGCGCTCGCTGTCGATGAAGGGATAGCGGCGGATGGCCTCATCGGCGGCCTGGTTGATCTCCAATGCCGGTCCACGGAATGGATCGCCCTGGATGGCCTGGGCAAAGGTCTCGCCGAAGCCGGTGGAGCCGGTGTAGTTGGTCAGCAGCACAACATGGCCGGGCGCCGAGAGCAGGTGGTAGTTCCAGCGCAGCACCCACATGTCGCGCCACATGGTGTGTGGTCCGCCGTGCATCAGCACCAGCAGCGGATACTTGCTGCTCGGGTCGAAGCCGGGTGGACGCAGCAGCATGTTGTGGATGCGCGCGCCGGCTTCGCTTTCGAACCAGAAGTGCTCGAGTTCCGGAAGGTCGAGCGTCGCGATGCGCTCGCTGGCAAATGCAGTGAGTGGCCGGTGCCGCTTGCGGACAGGATCGAGCCGCACGATCTCCGGCGGGTGCGTGGCACTCTCCCAGTTGGCAAGGATGATCTCGCCGCGACCGCCTGCCGACACGCTCAGATTGGAGTAGACGCCGCGTTCGGGAGCCGTGACCAGCATGGCCTCGCCGCCGTCGGCCGGAGCCCGATAGAGCTTCTCCTGCCCCGCATCCTCCGCCAGCGCCCAAACGCTGCGACCATCCAGCGAGGGCGACCAGGTGGTGACCGAGCGCCCCCCCGGCAGGGTGATATCGGCACGCCGCTTGCCGGATGGCCAGTCCCAGGCGGCCAGGCGCGCCGCGTTGTAGACGCGTTCCGTACGCGGGACGTACATCGCATAAAGGCTGCGCCCATCATTGGAAAAGGTGGGGCGCATGAAAGTATCGCCGTCGCCGGTGACGTCGGGGTTGGTAAGTCGTCTCGGCTCGCCGCCATCCAGGGAGACCTGCCACAGGTCGGTGTGGGTGAAGGCGAAGGCGGCGGTATGGCGGTTGACGCTGGCGACGAACACCACGGAGCGCCCGTCGGGCGCCCATACCGCATCCAGTTCCTCGCCGGTAGAGGTGACCCGGCCCGAATAGCCCGGAGCCGCGATCAGATCGGTGCCGGCGAGCAGGTCGCGCGAGCCTTCCTCGCCGATGCGCTGCACCAGCACGCGCGGCTGCTGTTCGCCCAGCCAACGGTCCCAGTTGCGGATCGGAAAACTCTCGTAAACACGTGCGTTGTACTTGCGCTCCCTGCGCTCTTCCTCGATGCGGCGATTGTCGTCCTCGTTCACGCTTTCCGGATACACGTGACTGACGAACAGGATGTGCTTGCCGTCGGGCGAGAAGCGCGGGTTGCGTACACCGGTGGGAACGGCTGTGGCGCGTTGCGCTTCGCCACCGCCAGCCAGGTCGAGAACATAGGCCTGGGCGACCATGTCGCCCTCACGCATCGTGGAGAACACCAGGCGACGGCTGTCGGCGCTCCAGCTCATGCCGCTCTCGACGGCGCGCGTGTTGGTGATGCGCGTCGGCTGACCTTGCCCGTCGGTACGCACGATCCAGAGATCGGTGGCCTGGGCGGCCGGGTCGTAGGCGGGTTCGGCCATGGCGAACACGGCAAGACTGCCGTCGGGGCTGACCACCGGACCGCCGACCCTGGGCATCAGCCACAGATCTTCGTGCGTGATGGGGCGTGGGTCGGCGGTGACGGAGAGCGGCAACAGTACCGCGGCGGCGAAGGAGAGGAAAACAGCAGGGGCTCGGATCATCTGCTCGCAAATGGTCGGAAAGGAGAATCTGGGCGTGGCAAGCATACGCTCGCCATCGGCGTCGTGCCTCAGGCACGCCCCATGAACTCGCCGGTCTCCGTGCTCACCCGCACCTTCTCGCCGGTGACGATGTACTCAGGTACCTGCACCTCGATTCCGGTTGCCAACCTGGCCGGCTTGGTGCGTTTGGTGGCGCTCGCGCCCTTCAGTTCGGGCGCCGTCTCGACGACCTCCAGCACCACCGACTGTGGCAGTTGCACACCGATCGGCTGCTCGTCGATGACCTGCACGAAGCAACCCTCGATCGCCTCGGTGATGTATCCGGCGAAGTCTCCGATGACCTCCGGCGAAAGCGTGTACGGAGTGAAGTCTTCACTGTCCAGAAACACGTAGTCTTCGCCGTCCATGTAGGAAAAACCGGCCTGGCGACGCGCCAGGTCCACTTCCTTCAGATCGTCGTCGGCGCGCAGGCTGAGATCGAACTTGTTGCCGCCCGGCACACTGTAGAGCGTGAAGCGGAAAGTGACGTTACCGCCGCGTGCAGTGGGCGCACTGCGCTCGACCGCGCGGACCTGGTAGATCTTGCCCTCGTGCTCGACGACGTGGCCACGTTTGGTTTCGGAGGCTTTCATGGGGGGCGTGTG
>DAOMOD010000011.1:0-20564 GCA_035444205.1 Lysobacteraceae bacterium | reverse complement strand
GGGGGTGGGGGTAGGGCTTAGGGCCTAGGCCTTGGGGCCTAGGGGCGGCGAGTTCGGAGCGATGCTGCTTCTTCCAGGCTTTCCGTGACATCGACACCATCGAGTTGGGAGACCAAGAACCAATCTTGCGAGCTGTTCCCTAGGCCCCAAGCCCCAAGTCCAAAACCAGTCACCTAGGCGCCAGCCGCAGCGCCCCATCCACGCGAATCACGCTGCCGTTCATGTAGCGGTTGCCCAGGATGAAGGCGACGGCATCGGCAAATTCCTCGACCGCGCCGAGGCGCGAGGGGTAGGGGACCTGGGCGCACAGCGACTGGTACACCTGCTCGGGCATGCCATCGACCATGGGGGTGTGGAACACACCGGGAGCGATCGTCATGACGCGGATGCCGACGCGGGCGAATTCGCGTGCCATGGGGAGCGTCATGCCGATCACGCCACCCTTGGAAGCGGAGTAGGCGGCCTGGCCGATCTGGCCCTCGTAGGCGGCGATGGAGGCGGTATTTACAATGACGCCGCGTTCTCCATCCGCATCGGGCTCGTTGTCCTGCATCAGTGCCGCTGCCGCCTTGGCGATATTGAAGCTGCCGACCAGATTGACGCGCACTGTGGTCTCGAACCGACCAAGCGGCATCGGGCCTTCCTTGCCAAGTACGCGACCGCTGCCAAGGATGCCGGCGCAGCTCACCACGGCATTGAGTCCGTGCATGTTGGACTGGGCCGCGATCATCGCCTCTGCCACGCCGACCTCGTCGGTCACATCGACGCGCTGGTAGCTGGAAACTGCGCCAAGTTCGGTCACGGCGGTGGCGCCCTTGTCATCGTCGATATCGAACAGCGCGACCTGGGCGCCCTGTGACACGAGGTACCGGGCGACGCCCAGCCCGAGCCCGGACACGCCGCCGGTGATGACGGCCTTGACGTTGGAAATCTGCATGGAGGGCTCGCTCCCGGAAAGCGAAGGTCGCGGATTGTAGCGGGGTGGGGCTGTTAGGGCCTAGGGCTTAGGGCTTAGGGCTTAGGGCTTAGGGCCTAGGGCTTAGGGCCTAGGGGTGGCAAGACTGCGGCGACTCTGCTTCTTCCAAGCCTGCCGTCACACCGGCACCGTTCGGATGGATCACCGCGGCACCGATTCGCGAGCTTTTCCCTAAAGCCCCAAGCCCTAGGCCCTAACAGACCCAAGCCCTCAAAGCTCCAGCAGAAAGAACGTGTTGCAGGAGAAATGCCCGGTACTGCCCATCGGGCCGTCGATACGGCGGAAGCCGAAGCGTTCGTAAAGGCGTTGCGCCGCGTGCATGTGCTCCAAGGTCTCCAGGTAGCAGGCGCGAAAGCCGAAATCCCGGGCGTTTCGCAGGCAGCGGTCGAGCAGGGCGGCACCGACGCCGAGGCCGCGTGCTTCCGGCAGGAAATACATCTTGCGCAGCTCGCAGACATCCTCCGCACCGCCTTGCAGCGGCGCCACGCCGCCGCCTCCCAGAACGCGACCGTCACGCTCAACGACGAAGTAGGCCGAACGCGGCCCACGGTACGCGGCACACATGGCATCGACCTCGGCGTCGTGAATGGCGAAGCCGGGACCGCAGGCGCCGAACTCCGGCATTACCGTGCGGATGATCGCCGCCACCGCCACATCGTCGGCGGCGGTGATGGGGCGGATCGTCGGCAGGGCAGTATCGCCGGTCATGGCGGCGCATCATCGCACAGCACGACGGAAGAACAGTTGGTCCGCATGGGACGCAAGAAAGAGCCAGGCCAACCGCCGCGATTCAGGCCCTGGCCGCCACCATCTGGCGTTCGATCAGGTACTGGATCAGTTTCGGACCTTCCAGCGGCCGGCTGAACATGAATCCCTGGCCCTGGCGAACACCATGGCGCAGCAGGAAGGCGCGTTGCGCCTCGGTTTCCACGCCTTCGGCGATGATGCCAAGGCCCATGCTGTGGGCGATGCCGACGATGGCCTGGCAGATGGCCACGTCGCCGGTTTCGAACGGCACACCGCGCAGAAAGCGGTGACTGATCTTGAGTCCCTGGATCGGCAGTCGGCGCAGATATTCAAGAGCGCTGTAGCCCTCGCCGAAGTCGTCGATGGTGATGGTGACGCCGAGACTTCGCAAAGTGCGTAACACCGCGGCGGTATCGGGCGCATCGTCCACCAGCACGCGTTCGGTGATCTCCAGTTCCAGGTCGCTGCCGCTCAGACCATGCTCGGCCAGACTGCGCGACACCACGTCGGGCAGGTTCTCGCTGAGAATCTGACGGAACGACAGGTTCACCGCCAGGCGCGGCAAGTGGATGCCCTCGCGGCGCCATGCGGCCAGGTGGCGGCAGGATTCCGAGATCACCCAGGCGCCGATGCGCACGATGTCGCCGGTATTCTCGGCATGCTGGATGAAGCGGTCCGGCGGCAGTTCGCCAAGGATGCGGCTGCGCCAGCGCAACAGCACCTCGGCGCCGAACACGCGACCGGTCGAAAGCTCGACCTGAGGCTGGAAGACCAGGCGAAACTCCTCCTGATCCAGCGCGCGCCGAAGATGCGCCTCGATCAGCAGACGCTCGGACACGTCGCGTGCCAGCGAGGCATTGAAGGGTTGCCATGTGTTGCGGCCGCGACGCTTGGCCTCGTACATGGCGGTATCGGCGCTGGTAATCAGCTCCTGTGCCGTATGGCCGTCGGTGGGACAGCGCGCCAGGCCCACCGACACGGTGATGGAGAAATCCTCGGCGGCATAGGAGAAGGGACGGGTGAAGGCCGCGGCGATACGTTCAGCCAGCTTCTCGGCCCGTCGCCCGCTGCCATCGCCAGGCACCAGAACGAGGAATTCGTCGCCACCGAACCGGGCCACCTCGCCATCCCCGCCGGCGGCCTGGCGCAGTCGTTCAGCAGCGGAGGCCAGCAGATTGTCGCCGGTCTGGTGGCCGAGCAGATCGTTGATGATCTTGAAGCGGTCGAGGTCGACGTAGAGCACGGTCGGGCCCTTGCCGGAAGGAGACGACCGAATGGCATCCTCAAGGCGTTGCAGGATGGAGTCCCGGTTGAGCAGGCCGGTGAGGTTGTCGGTGGAAGCCTGGTGGCTCAGAGCTTCCTCGCGAAGCTTGCGCTCGGTGATGTCCTGCAGGGTGCCGGCGACGCGGTAGGCTTCCTCGCCGAGGCTGACGGCCTGCCCGATCAGGCGGACCCAGCGCATGCGTTTGCGTCCGGCGATCAGGCGGCACTCGACGTCGATCGAGCCGAGATCCTCCAATGCGTGGCGCAGGGCAAGACGCAGATTCTCGCCGTCGTCCTCGGCGAACAGCGCCAGGAAGTCGTCCATGCGCATGTCCGCCTGCACCTCGAGCTCGTGCATCTCGAACAGCTCGCGCGTCCAGTACACCCGGTCGTCGCCGGGAATCCACTCCCAGCCGCCGATGCGCGCCAGAGTCTGGGCCTGGCCGAACAGTTCGCTGTCGCGCTTGAGCGAGGTCACGTCGCTGAACATCGAGATGACCTGGAATGGCCTGCTTTCGCCGTCGTGGAACTGCGGCACTGCGGTCACGCTGAGCCAGGCATAGCGGTTGCTGGCGCGGTGGAATATGCCGATGACCGTGCTGTCGACCGTGCTACCTTCCGAAAGCGCGCGCACTCCCGGAAGGTCGCGATAGGCCATGGAGCGGCCGTGCTCGTCGATGACGTGCCAGTAGTCGGATCGCTCGCGAAGCTCGATCAGGGCCGGTTCGCCGATACCGAGCATGCGGCAGGCGGCCGGGTTGGCGGAAATCACGCGGCCGCGCTCGTTCTGCACGATGATGCCCTTGTCGATGCTGTGCAGGAGCGCCTGGTAGCGCTGCTCGGAGGCGCGCAGATCGTCCTCGATCCGCTGCTTCTCGGTCACGTCGCGCGCCACCGTGACAATGCGGCGTTGCCCATCCTCCAGGTAGGTTCGTGTGTTTACTTCGGCACGGAAGGTGGTGCCATCGCGACGCTTGTTGGTGGTCTCGTCGCGCACGGTCTGCCCGAGCGGAACGCTTTCGAGGAATCGTCGCAGGTGATCGGGATCGCGGGCCGGGCTGATGTCGAACAGGCTGAGCGTACAGAGTGTCTCGCGGTCGAAACCGAGCGACCGGCAGGCTGCCTCGTTGACGTCCAGAATGCGGCCGCTGTCATCGAGTACGGCAACCGCATCGGGCACCGCCTCGATCAGGGTGCGGTGGCGCCGCTCGAGTACGGCCGATTCCTGAAGCAATTGGCGCGTGGACTCGATCAACTGATCGAGCAGGCTTGGCAATGGTCCGAGGCCGGGGGCGGCTCCGCGCAGCGCCTCCAACTGGGTCAGCATCGCCGCCCATTGGACCGCAAGCTGGCCAAGAGTATTGCGCTGCTGTCCCCGGCTATCGCCGTCGGTGGGACCTTGCTGCGCCATGGGCGCGTCTTGCATGTGCCGACTCAGACTGGCAGAAAGCCGGTCCGCCAGACCAAGCTACGAATTCGATGGCTGACGATCATGTCAGTCCCCCCAGACTATTGGCGCAAGGATAGCACTTGTTCGGAGGGTCCCAAACCCTTCGAACAATTCCGGCGCGGTGCAACCTCATGGATCAAGAGGGATCCCGGGCGAAGGCTGCCATCAGGACCGGGCGCGGCCGACGCGACTGCCGCTCTCCCGGTCCAACCGGGAGGAGATCCAGATCCCTGTGTCGATCAGGGCATCGAGGTCGACCCCGGTGTCGATGCCCATGCCCCGCAGCATGTACACCACGTCTTCGCTGGCGACGTTGCCGCTGGCTCCTCTTGCGTACGGGCAACCGCCCAACCCCGCCACAGATGCGTCGACCACACGGACCCCGGCCTCGACGCAGGCGAATACGTTGGCAAGGGCCTGGCCGTAGGTGTCGTGGAAGTGCACGGCAAGCGCGTGGAGTGGCACCTCGGCGGCAACCGCATGCAGCATCTCGCGCGCCTTTCGTGCGGTGCCGACGCCGATGGTGTCGCCCAGCGAGATCTCGTAGCAGCCCAGCGCGTGCAGTCGCCGCGACACGCGTACCACGTCGGCCAGGGGCACATCGCCCTGGTAAGGGCAGCCGAGCACGGTGGACACGTATCCGCGCACGCGCACGCCATCGGCATGGGCGCGTTCCAGCACCGGAACGAAGCGCTCGATGGACTCCTCGATGCCGGCGTTGATGTTCTTGCGGTTGAAGGCTTCGCTGGCGGCGCTGAAGACGGCGATCTCCGTGACGCCGACCGCGCGGGCGCGCTCATAGCCCTGCTCGTTCGGCACCAGCACAGGATAGGAAACGCCGTCGCGCTTGCGGATGCCCGAATACACTTCGGCGGCATCGGCGAGTTGCGGCACCCATTTCGGGCTGACGAAGCTGGTTGCCTCGACCGTACGCAGGCCGGCTCCGGCCAGGCGCTCGATCAGTTCGATCTTGGTCGCCGACGGCAGCAGGGTCGACTCGTTCTGCAGCCCGTCGCGCGCGCCGACTTCGACGATGCGCACCGATTCGCTCATGGCAGCTCCGGAAGCGCGGGAATACGCTGCAGGATCAGCACGTCGCGGTCGCCGAACAGGTCGCGGCGCTGCAACAGGTCGGGCAGGGACTGTGCCGGCTCGGCTACTTCCACCACCAGGTGACGATCCTTGTGCACGCGGCCACGCAGCCTGCCGTCGATGATCAGGTGGGCCAGGTGTCGGTGATCGGGGTAGGCCAGATGCAGCGTGTCGCCGACGACCTGCATGCGCCAGCCAAAGTAGCCCTCGGGCAGGGCCTCGACCTCCTCGTCCTCGCCGTCCAGCAGATGACGCACGTCGGCCACCGCGACGAAAACGTGGCCGTCGGTAACGAACAACCTGGCCTGACCACTCCGCCAATCGCCGCCTTCGAGCAGGCGCAGCGTGGCGCCGCAATTCTCGTCGATGGAAGCGTAGAAACCCGGCCCCTGCGACTCCTCCTCCCCCTGCCAGGCACCGACCAGAGCCTCCGGGCAGGCGCCATCCGGATCGATCGGCCGATCGCGGAACACGGTCATCTCACAGGCGCCGAGCACAACGGGTACCAACAGCAGGAGCATGCGCATCTCAGTCCTCCTCGCTGGCCAGGCTGACCAGCACGGTATCGGCCTCGACGAAATCGCCCTCGGCCACGCGGAAGCAATCGACGGTGCCGGCGCGCGGCGCGCGCAAGGTGATTTCCATCTTCATCGCTTCCATCACCAGCAGCGGCGCGTCCTCGGCCACGGTATCGCCGGCCGCGGCGCGCAGGGCGATGATACGTCCGGGCATGGGTGCACGCAGACTGTCGTCGCTGCCGCTGTCGCCACCCTCGAAGGCGAAGGGCGGGTCGCTGTGCAGCAGATGGCGACGACCGTCGAAATGCACACACAGATCGTCGCCATCGCGGATGCAGCCAAGACGCAGGGCGCTGCCGTCGATGCGCAGGTGCAGCACATCGCATCCGATCAGGCGGGCGCCATCGACCGTATGCACGATCTGTCCATCGACAGCGTTGACCTGGTAGCTGCCGTCGCAGCCGTAGGCGGCGAAGTCCCTGTGCACGCTTCCGCATTGAAGGCGGATCAGGCGCTTGCCGGGATGGCCGATGCGCCAGGCGTCGGCGCGTGCCCACGGCGAGTACGGGTCCTGGGGCGCGCAGATGGCCTGCACTTCCTGATCAAGCAGCAAGCGCGCAGCCGCGGCGATCCACACGCTTTCCGGCGCCGCGGCATCGTCCAGGACCTGGTCGAGATGGCGATCCAGCCATCCGGTGTCGATGCGGCCCTGGCGCACCACTTCGTGGTCGAGCAGGGCCAGCAGGAAAGCGATGTTGCTACTGGGGCCGCGCACCAGCGTGGCCGCCAGTGCCGCGCGCAGGCGCGCAAGCGCTTCATCGCGGGTAGCGCCATGCGCAATCAGCTTGGCGATCATCGGGTCGTAGTGAATGCTCACCGTGTCTCCCTCGACCACGCCACTGTCGATGCGCACCTGCGCACTGGCGTCGGGGAAAGTGAGGCGCTCGATTCGGCCGGATCCCGGCAGAAAGCCGCGCGCCGGATCCTCGGCATAGATGCGCACTTCGACCGCGTGACCGCGTGCCTGCACCTGTTCCTGGGACCACGGCAGCGGCTCGCCGGCGGCGACGCGGATCTGCCACTCGACGAGATCGACCCCCAGCACCATTTCGGTCACCGGGTGTTCCACCTGCAGGCGGGTGTTCATTTCCATGAAGTAGAAATCGCCACCCTTGTCGACGATGAACTCGACGGTGCCGGCGCCGACATAGTCCACCGCGCGCGCCACCGCCACCGCGGCCTCACCCATGGCGGCGCGGCGCTCGTGGGTCATGGCCGGGGCAGGGGATTCCTCGATGATCTTCTGGTAACGGCGCTGCGCCGAGCAGTCGCGCTCGTTGAGATGGATCAGACCTCCGTGGCGGTCGCCGAACACCTGGAACTCGATGTGACGAGGCTCGGTCAGGTAGCGTTCCAGGATCACGCGGCTGTCACCGAACGCTCCCTGGGCTTCGCGCTGCGCCGAGGCCAGCGCCTCGTCGAAGGTGCCGGCTTCGTGCGTGATGCGCATGCCCTTGCCGCCACCGCCGGCGGCGGCCTTGATCATCAACGGAAAGCCGATGCGTCCTGCCTCGGCGTTCAGGCGGGCAGGGGTCTGGTCATCGCCGTGGTAACCCGGCACCACCGGCACCCCATGCGACTCCATCAGCGCCTTGGCCGCGGCCTTGGATCCCATCTTCTCCATGCTTTCCGGATCGGGACCGATGAACACCAGACCGGCCTCGCGCACGGCGCGCGCGAAGGCCGCGTTCTCGGAAAGGAATCCGTAGCCCGGGTGGATCGCTTCGGCGCCTGAGCGCCTGGCAGCGTCGAGGATGGCCTCGATACGCAGATAGCTGTCGGCCGGCCGCGCGCCGCCCACGGGCAGCGCCATATCCGCCTCGCGCACGTGCAGGGCGTCGGCGTCGGCATCGGAGTACACCGCCACCGTACCGATTCCAAGCCGCCCGCAGGTACGCATCACCCGGCAGGCGATCTCGCCGCGGTTGGCGATGAGGATGCGGTTGAACACGGCGCGGCCTCGGTGGGGGAGGGCGGGATTATAGGTGAGGGCTTGGGGCCTAGGGCCTAGGGCTTAGTTGGGGCCTAGGGCCTGGAGGAAGCGATCCCGGTGCGATGTCGCCATTCTCGGGCCGTCCAATACACCGACACCAGTAGTAATGGACGACAGCAAACCGGTTCTACGTGCTGTTCCCTAGGCCCTAAGCCCTAGGCCCCAGACCCTACACCCTCACTTCATCCGGTAAGTAATCCGACCCTTGCTGAGATCGTAGGGCGTCATTTCCACCTTCACCTTGTCACCGGTGAGGATGCGAATGTAGTGCTTGCGCATGCGCCCGGAGATGTGGGCGATCAGGACGTGGCCGTTCTCAAGCTTCACGCGGAACATGGTGTTGGGCAGGGTCTCGATGACCGTGCCTTCCATTTCAATGGAGTCGTCTTTCGACATTCGGGTATGGGTGCTCGCTGGGGCTGGGCGGAATTCGGCGCGGGATTGTGCCATGCGGCGGCGCAAAACTGTAGCGGCGTATTTCCTGACGCCGGAATGCCTAGAGCTTGCCGGAACGGGCAACCGCCCTGACCAGACGCGCGGACAGATACAGCGCGCCTGCGAACGCGGCCAGCGCGAAGACTGGCAGGTCGCCGAGCACGCGCGGTCCGGCGGCGTGCAGCATCAGAACTGAACCGGCCACGTACAATCCCAAGGTCACCATGGCAAGCGCCAGTCGGTTTCCGGTTCGCGCGATTTCCGCCTGCAGGGTTTCCAGGCCTCGATGATGAACCGACAATCCTGGGCGGCCGTCGTCCGTCTGTGCCTCGTGCAGCCACCGAGCCACCATCCCCGGCAATGCGCGCGCGCCCTGCGCAATCTGGCGCCCGACCAGGCTCAGGCTGTCGCGGCTGGAGGATTCGATGATCCCGCGAAGCGGTTCCCGACGCGCCATGAGTTCATCGGCCAGCTTGAACTGCGGATTCAGTGCACGGGTGGTGCTTTCGACAAGCAGGAGCGTGCGCAGCAATATCAGCAGGTGTCGAGGAAGCCTGAAATGCTCGCCGCGACCCAGCCGCGCGATGCGCCACAAGGTCTCGGCGATCGACCAGTCGGCCAAGGGTTGTCCGGCCATTTCGGACAGGATCTCCTCGATTCCGCGTTCGTACTCCAACCGGTCCGGGGTGCCTTCCAGTACGCCGAGGACCACCGCCGATTGGAACGTCGCGCGCGCATCCTGCACGGCGACAGCCTCCAGCATCTCGGCGAGCGCACGCCGGGCGCGGCGGTCGAGTGTGCCGATCTGCCCGAAATCGTGAAAGCATAGCCGCCTGTCTGGCAGCACGAAGAGGTTTCCAGGGTGCGGATCGGCGTGGTAGGCGCCAACCACGAAGAACTGGTGCAGGTAGGCGTCGAGCAGTACCGATGCCAGCCGCGCACCCTCTGGGGTGCCGTAGCTCGCGTCCAGAGGATGTCCTGGACTGCATTCCTGCACCAGCACGTCTTCGGCCACCAGCGGCTCGATTACACCGGGCATCCACACTGCATCCGGATTGCCGAGCCGTGCCGGACGGAAAGGGGGAGATGGCGAAGCCATGGCCGCGTCGGCGGGCTCCGCAATGTCCGGCTCATGGGCCGCAACCTCGGCAAGCCGGCGCATGTTGCGGGCCTCGTGGCGAAAGTCGATCTCGGCGTTCAGTTGTTCCGACAGTTCGTCGACGAGGGATAGCGGTCGCTGCCGCGCCAGGGCTGGCCACAAGGCCGCGGCGATACGCAGGACGCGTCGCAACAATCGAATGTCGCTCTTGATCTGCGGGACGATGCCGGGTCGGCGCACCTTGACGACGACCTCACGTCCGTCGGGCATCCGCGCCCTGTGCACCTGGGCCACCGACGCCGCCGCCATGGGCTCGTCCTCGAACGTCGCGAACACTTCATCGACCGGCCGGCCCAGGGCGCGCTCGACGATCGCACGCGCCTGCGCGCCGGGAAACGGCGCGACCTGTTGCTGCAATTGCTCCAGCGCGATCCGGTACTCGCGCGGCAGGAGGTCCATGCGCAGGCTCAGCAACTGGCCGAGCTTGATGAACGTCGTACCCAGACCCTCGATGGTGCGCTTGAAGCGCTGCGGAAGCTCCTCCGGCCTGCGACGCCGCAAGCGCAGCCACGCGAGCGCGAAGCCGCCGAGCGCCAGCAGGATCTCCAGACTGCGGGGCTTGCGTGGCATGGCGGGCTACCGCGAATCGCCGGGATGGCGGCTGTACTCGATCACCGAGCCATCCTCGCCGATCAGGTTCACCGTGTATGCGTGCCGCACATCCGCCTCCATGCCGGGAGAGCCCAGGGGCATGCCGGGGACCGCAATGCCTCGCGCCCTGGGGCGTTCCGCGAGCAGCCTGCGAATATCGTCGAAAGGCACGTGACCTTCCACGAAGTAGCCTTCGACCTCGGCGGTATGGCAGGACGCCTGGTGGGGCGGGACGCCAAGGGCCTGCTTGATTGCGCCAAGGTCGTCGGTGTCGCGCAGGTCCACGGCAAAGCCGGCGGCGCGCGCCTGCTCGGCCCACGCGGTGCAGCACCCGCACCACGGGGTCTTGTGCACCACGACGACCTGGGAACCTTGCGCCGCCTGCGGGGCGCCTTCCCGACTCTGGTCGTCTGGCGACGAGTCACGCGCGCAGGCAGACATCGCAATCAGGACAATGCCGACGGCAAGAAGTCGGATGCAGATGTTCATTTTTCGAACCTCGTTCATGCGTGGAGAGGAAAGGGAAAGCATTGGCCGGATCGGTCCAGGCTGCACGCTGGCGGATGGCGGCGTGGTCACGTTCTGGCGTCGGCCTCACAGCACCGGGGCCAGCATGTAGGCCGCCCGCGACGCCACACGGAACCAAAACGGCTTCTCGTCGACTTTGCTCGCGAGCATCGCGCGAGAGCGAAGAAAATCGTCTCGGAACATCGACTCCACCGCCCCGGCAAAGTCATGATCGGCGACTATTGCGCTGATCTCGAAGTTCAGCCGAAACGAACGATTATCCAGGTTGACCGTGGTGATCGCAGCCGTATGGTCGTCGACCAGAATCGCCTTGCCGTGCAGGAAGCCGTCCTGATATCGATGAACCTTGACCCCGGCGTCGAGAAGTGGGCCGATGAACGCGTAGGCTGCGAAGTACAGCAAGGCATTGTCGGGTTCCTCCGGAATCAGAATCCGCACGTCGACACCGGACAGGGCGGCCAGTTTCAGCATGCCCTGCACTCCCTCGTCCGGGACGAAGTACGGACTGGAGATCCAGATTCGCTGGCGAGCGGCGTGGATGAGTTGCTGCACCATCAAGCTGGCCGTGTCGAAGCGGTCGGCCGGTCCGGATGGGAGGACAAGGACCGCTGCATTGCCCTCGGCCATGACGGGACTCCAGGGCAGCTCCAGAATCTCTCCAGTGGCCCAGTACCAGTCCTCGACGAACGAAAGCTGCAAGTTGAGCGCAGCCGGGCCATCCAGGCGCAAGTGCGTGTCCCTCCAGGCGCCAATGTTCGTGTCCTTGCCCATGTACTCGACACCGATGTTGAATCCGCCCAGCCATCCGTGCGCACCATCTGTCACTAGCACCTTTCGATGGTTGCGGAAATTGAGCTGAAAGCGGTTCCCTGAGCCACGAGTGGAATGGAACCTGTGGACATTGACACCGGCATCGGTGAGTTCTCGAACGTACGAGTTCGGCAACGCGTAGCTGCCGATCTCGTCGTAAAGGAGATACACGTCGAGGCCCGCTTCGGCCTGCTCGATCAACCGATTCTGCAGCGCGCGCCCCACCTCGTCGTCGCGAAGAATGTAGGTCTGAACAAGGATGTACTGGCGAGCGGACTCGATGCCTTCAAAGAGGCTGCTGAAGGTTGCCTCCCCATCGATCAGAAGTTGCAGCCGGTTGCCGGAGAGGAAGTGGCCCTTGGCCAGGGCTTCAAGCGCGCCAAACCGGTGCGGCTCACCGATCGCATGGGAGCGGAACGGATGAAGCGCGTGCGTCGTGTCGCCCAGCGCCGCGGCAAGCTCGCTGTCCAGGTCACGCCTTGAGATCACGTAGCCCTGGAACTTGGTCCGTCCGAAGACCCAGTAGGCGGGGACCGAGAGATAGGGGACCGTGTTGAGGGCCACGACCCAGGCAATGGCGCCCTGCGGCGTACGGGTATCCATGAGCGCGTGCAAGGACGATGCGAAACCGAGCACATGCGAGACCAACAGGAATCCTGCAAGTGTGCGGCGTCGCCGCCGCTTTGCACATCGCTCGTTCCGATGCAGGAGTTGCGGGCGGGTCGTGAGTTCGACTGGCGTGGCCTGG
The DNA here is from genome assembly GCA_035444205.1 of Lysobacteraceae bacterium. GTDB lineage: Bacteria > Pseudomonadota > Gammaproteobacteria > Xanthomonadales > BPKI01 > DAOMOD01. The sequence continues at coordinate 8,194 of DAOMOD010000011.1, read as the reverse complement.
GTACTTCGGTTCATCCTGCGTCATCCGATCCGACGTCGAAACGCGGCCATCGCCGCAGCGTAAAGGGGTACGCCGATCGCAAGCAGGGCCAGCGCCTGCGGCCATAGGTCGGCCCAGCCGGCGCCCTTGAGGAAGACGCCTAGGATGATTTCGAAGTAGTGGCGCAAGGGGCTCAGCAGCGACAGTGCTTGCAGCGTTGGCGGCATCGATTCGATCGGTGTCATCGTCCCGGATAGGAACAGGATCGGAAACAGCGCGAAGAATCCCAGCAACAGCGCCTGCTGCAGGGTGCGTGTGACCGTGGCGACGAACACGCCGAGCGAGATGGCACTGAGCTGAAAGACCGCAGCCATCGCCAGCAGGGCAAACAGACTGCCACGTAGCGGCACCTCGAACAGCGTCGCCACCAGCAGCGCGGGGAAAAGGGCGAGCAGGTTGAGCGCCATGGTCGGCAGGGTCTTGGCGAGGAACAGTTCACCGATCCGGACCGGTGTCACCAGGAGCTGTTCGATGGTGCCGCGCTCCTTCTCGCGCACGATGGTCGCCGCCGGCAGGATCATCCCGACCATCATGCCGGCGAGCGCGATCATCGACAGCATCATCGAAGTCGCGGTCCTTTGCGTCGGGTTGAACCATACCCGTGGCATCGGCAGCGCACCGCCCTGGCTGACACTACCGGGGCCGAGCGGCGGTCGCTCGCTCTCGAAACGGCGCACGATCACGTTGCCGTAATGGCGTGCATGCTCGGCGACGTTGGAGTTGGTGCCGTCGAGCAGAACCTGCAAGGTCGGCGCCAGCCCGGTTGCGTAGTGCCGTTCGAAGCCGGGCGGAATCACCAGCACCATGCCCACGTCGCCACGCTCGAGCCAGGCACGCGCGGGTTGCACCGAATCACCCTGACGCACCAGCGAGAGCGCGTCGCTGAGGTCGAACAGATGGGTCAGCTTGCGGCTGGCGACGCTGTGATCGTGGTCGATTACGGCGAACGGCAGGTCGCGCACCTCGAAGCTGAGCGCCATCGTGCACATGATGGCCTCGACGGTATACAGGTACAGCACCAGAAGCAGGACGACCCGATCACGCAGGAGTTGCACCAGCTCCTTGCGCAGCAGCCCGGCCAGGCGCGTGCCCATCACGCCACCTTCTGGCGCAGTCGCCATGCGGCGAAAGCGAACAACAGCAGCGCGTACAGCGCCAGCAGGGCCAGGTTCTGCCAGAGCATGGCCACCCCAGCACCCTTGAGCACGATGTCGCGCGAAATCTCGATGAAGTAGCCGGCCGGCACCAGTGCGCTGTAGAGCTGTGTGGTGTAAGGCATCGTGAACACCGGAAACAGGAACCCTGAGAACAGGAACGAAGGCATCAGGGTCACGATCAGTGCCACCAGCATGGCGACGAGCTGGGTGCGGGTCACCGCGGAGACGGCCAGCCCGATCGCAACCGTGGTCAGGACATAGACCAGCGATGCAGCGAGCAGCAAGACGGGGCTTCCGGCGAAAGGCACGGAGAACCACAGCGTACCGACCACGACCAGCACCAGCATCTGCACCAGGGCCAGAAGTGCGTAGGGCAGCAGCTTGCCGGCGATGAACTCGGCCGATGTCACCGGCGAGGCGAAGATCTGCTGGATCGTGCCGGTCTCCTTCTCACGGACGATCGCCAGCGCGGTCAACAACGGCGGGAACGCCATCAGGATCACCGCGAACAGTCCCGGCACGACGAAGTTGGCGCTGCGCAGCGAGGGGTTGTACCAGACCCGCGTTTCGATCGCGATACGGCCGTGCTGCGGCGATGGATAGCCGGCGATGACAGCCTCGGCGTAGCCGCCGGCCAGCGCCGCACTTGCCGCGTAGCTGCCATCGACGATCACCTGTAGCGGCGCCGGCCCGCTGCGCGCGATGTCGGCGCCGAAGCCGGGTGGAATTACCAGCGCCAGCCGCACGCGGGCGCGCCGCAGTGCGCGTTCGAGTTCGTGCGTGGATTCGAACCGGGCGGCGAGCCGGAACGATTCGGTGGCGGTGAATCGCGCCACCAGCGCGCGACTGTCAGGGCTGCGGTCCTGATCGAGCACGCCGAGCGCGATGCCGCGTACGTCGAGCGTGATCGCATAGCCGAACAGGAAAAGCAGCACCAAAGGCATCAGCAGGGCCAGGCCGAGCGTGATCGGATCGCGCAGGAACTCCCGTGTCTCCTTGCCGGCCAGCGCCGCGATCCGCCGCAGGTTCATGCCGCCTCCTCGGCGACGCCCGCGCGCTCGATGGCGCGCACGAACACCGTTTCGATGGTGGACTCGGCACCGGCATCGGTACGTTCGCGCAGTTCGGCAAGCGTGCCCAGACCGACCAGGCGGCCGCGGTGCATCAGACCGATACGGTCGCAGTAGCGCGCCTCGTCGAGGTAGTGGGTGGTGACCAGCACGGTCATGCCGGCGCCGGCAAGCGCGCGGATCAGCGCCCAGAAGCGGTAGCGTGCGAGCGGATCGACCCCCGACGTAGGCTCGTCGAGGAACAGCACGGCGGGGCGGTGCAGGATGCCGCAGGCGAGGGCCAGGCGTTGTCGGGCAGCCGCCGACAGATCGGCCACCAGGCGGCGCTCGCCCGCGTCGATCCCGGTCATCGACGCGGCCCAGGCGATGGCGTCGTGCGCGGCCGTGCCGGCGAGACCGTAGGCGCTCGCGAAGAAGGCCAGGTTCTCCGCCGGCGTCAGGTCGAGATACAGGGAGAAGCGCTGCGACATGTAGCCGATGCGCTGGCGTAGCGCCGCGGGCGCAGCGCGGACGTCGACCCCGGCCACGCGAGCCTCGCCGGTAATCGGCAGCAGCCCGCACAGGGCGCGGATCAATGTGGTCTTGCCGGCACCGTTGGGGCCGAGGAGCGCGATCAGCTCACCCGCTTGCGCCGCGATGGTGACCGCATCGACGGCGCGGAAGGCGCCGAACTGAACCGTCAACGCATCGCTGCGCAGGCCGCCTTCTGAACGCGTCGTCCCGATGAAGGCGGGGACCCAGCGACTTTCATTGTCCGGTGCTGGTGGAAGTGACGGCGACGGGACAGTCGAGTCCTTCACGGCGTCGAGCACGAAAATGTCTTCGAGCATCGGTGTTGCGGGTTGCGCGCCATCCGGCAAGGTCGTTCCTGTCTCCGGCGAACGCTGGAAGCGGACGCGGTCCGGAAGCTGCTGCACCGCGTGCAGGTCAGGCAAGCTGGCAAGTCCGGCGATCTGTGCGGCATCGGCACCTGCGATCTCGAATACACGGCCGTCGGCACGTGCGCGCAGTGCCGCGGGCGTGCCGGAGGCGACGAGCGACCCTTCACGCAGCATCAGCACGCGATCGCAGCGCTCGGCCTCGTCCATGTAAGAGGTCGCCACCACGGTCGCGGTGCCGTGGCCGCGAAAGCCGAGCAGCATTTCCCAAAGCTGGCGACGCGACAATGGATCGACCCCAAGGCCGGGTTCGTCGAGGATAAGCAGTTCGGGATCGTGGAGCAGGCAGGTGCACAGCGAAAGCTTCTTGCGCATGCCGCCGGAGAGCTTGCCAGCCGGGCGGTCGGCAAAGGGCACCAGTCCGGCCATCGCCAACAGCCGCTCGCGACGTTCGGCGTATGGCCTCGCTTCGATGCCGCGCAGTCGCGCGGCAAGGCGCAGGTTCTCCTCGACGCTCAGGCGATCGTAAAGCGTGAAGCTCTGCGTCATGTAGCCGAGGCGGACGGCGATCGCCTTGGACTGGCGACTGGAATCGAGACCGAAGACCCGGCATTCGCCGGCGCTCGGATCGAGGATCCCGGCGAGCATCTGCAGCAGGGAGGACTTGCCGGCCCCGTCCGGACCCACCACCCCGAGCAGTTCGCCGCGGGCAAGCGTCAACCCGATATCGTGAACCGCCCAGCGCGCGCCGAAGCGCCTGCCCAGTCCCCTCGCTTCGATGACGACAGGCGCCGTGTTCATCAGTCGCGCGGCACGAACAACCGCTCCGGCCAGGGCTCGGTCTCGTCCCAGCGGATCCAGGCATCGGCAGGCATGCCCGGCTTGAGCGCGCCGTCGGGATTGTCGAGCGCGAGCACCACGCCGTACACCATCCGTGTGCGTTCCTCGGGTAGGTGGATGTCGCGTGGTGCAAACTGCGCGTAGGCGTCCAAGCGCGCTACGCGCGCATCGAACACGCGTCCCGGCCATGCGTCGACCTGTACGCGCGCCGGTGCGTCGGGACGCACCTTGCCGGCCTCGACGCCCGGCAGGTAAACCTTGAGTTCGAGCCGGGCGAGGTCGACCAGCAGCGCCAGCGGCTGGCCGGCCTGCACGACTTCGCCGACCTCGACCGCACGCACCAGCACGGTGGCGTCCAGCGGCGCCAGCACCGTACTGCGCTCGACCTGGGTCTCGGCCAGCCGCACCCGCGAGGCCACGCTGTCGATCTGGGCGGCAAGCGTTTCGCGCTGTGCGCGCAGCCGCTCGATCTGGCCGACGGCTTCGCGTTCGGTGTCGAGCGCGCGGTCCAGCTCCTGCGCCGCAGCGACCCGGTCGTCGGCAAGGCGGCGCAACCGCCCGGACTGACGCTGCGCCGATTCGGCATGGTGCGTCCAGGTGACGATCTGTGCGTCGATGGCCGCCTGAGTCCCGTGCAGCGCGGCGAGTTCGCCCCGCATCGCGGCCAGTTCGTCGTGGAAACTGCGGGGGTCGATCGCCACCAGCGGCTGCCCGGCGGTCACTGTTTGTCCCTCCACCAGCGCGTGCTCGACGACGCGCCCGGGTACCTCCGCGGCCACCCGCACCTCGATGCCTTCGATATGCCCGTTGCCGTAAACGATGCCGTGCGGAAGCGCGTCGGGTCGCAATGCCAGGAACGCGATGTAGGAGCCCGCCGCGATACCAAGCAGCAGGAGCAGACTCACCAGCCAGGAACGTTTCATCGCGTGACCTCGCTGCTTGTACCCTGGCGCACGCCATCGACCGGCTCGATGCGCTCCAGCAGCGCAAGTAGGTCGAGCGAGGGGTTGCCGAACTGGACCTGCTTCAGTCGCGTCCATTGTCCGGACAGGTGTTCGCGAAGGCCGCGCACGATCGCGGACAGCGGGACCACCCGCCAGCTGCTGGGCGTGTCCTCGGGGTCGCTACTGCCGAAGGCGATCATGCGTATGGCGTGGCCGTGGTGGCTCTGTGCATGGCCGTGCCTGACCAGCCGCTGTGCAAGGGCCAGCGCTTCGGTCGGCGTGCAGCAGCCGAAGCGCATCAGGGCCGCGGCGAGCACCTCCGGTCGCCGGGTCGCCGGATTGAAGCGGGCGCGACCACGTTTGACCTCGCCGACGATCATGTCGGGCTGCGCAGGATCGGCGCCGAGCACCGGATCGGGCTCGAAGCGTGTGTCGCCCGCCAGTTCGCGGTCGCCGCGTCCGGCAACCTCGTGGCCCGCATGGGGAAAGCGGAAGGCCAGCACGTCCAGGTCGCTGACCATGCGGACTTCTCCGGCGGGGTCCGTTTCGAGCAGCGGGTACTCGGCCACGCACAGGTAGCCATTGATCTGCAGGTAGGCTTCGACCAGCGCCACGGCGGTATCCATTGAACTCAGTCCTCGTTGGCGACGAAGCGTTGGTGGCTGCTGCGCACTCGACAGCTCATATGCGCGCTTCCTTGAAAGGCCCCCCGGTGAACAGCAAGGCAATGCCCAACAACGTGACGGCGACACCGGCCATCTCCACCATGCCGAAGCGCTCGCCCAAGAAGGTAGTGCCGATCAGCAAGCCGAAGGCCGGCGTCAGAAAGGTGAAGCCGTTGAGGCGCGTCAGCGAAGCCCGGGCGAGCAGGGCATACCACAGCACCACCATCAGGGCAGTGGCCGGAATCGACAGCGCGAACGGCGCGCTTGCGAACGTCCAGCTCCACCGGATCTGCCACGATTCGCCAAGGCCAAGCGAAGCCAGTGCGAGCAGTCCGGCACCGATGAGCAATTGCAGACCCATGGGAAGCCAGATGCCCTCGGCACCACCGCGCCGTTTGAGCAGGACGTTGCCCAGCGCTGTGCCTATCGCACCGCCGACCACGTACAGCGCGCCCGCCAAATGGCCGCTGTTGAACCGCAGATCGGGAAAAGCCAGCACCACGACGCCGACGAAACCCACAAGCAGCCCCGCCAGCATCCGACCGCTCATGGTCTCCTTCAGGCACCAGAAGGCGAGAAGCGCGGCGATCAGGGGCTGCACGTTGGCGAGCACAGTGGCGATTCCGCTAGCGAGTTTCCCAGCACCCAGGAACATGCCGCCGAACCCGATCGCAGTGAAACACAACCCGATCAGAGTGAGTTCGCCGAGATCCCGCCATCCCGGCCAGCGCCAAGCGCCAGCAAACGCCGCAAGGACGACCAGCAGCCCGCCCGCCAGGAACGCGCGCAGCGCGGCAAACACCAAGGGCTCGGCGGCGGAGGCGCCCGTAACGATCAGCGGAAAGCACAGCGCCCACAGCAAGGCCACCAGCACCATGCCTCCGGCGATACGGCTCGGGGCCGTGGCCTTCGTCGCGGTCATCGGCGCGGCCGAGGCCCGGAATGCAGACACGCTCGCACGCCTTCACCAGATCGCACGGGAAAGCGCTCCGACGTCGTGGGAGTCGTCGGCGACCCCCTTGCCAGTCACGCCATGACTACCGGCGGCAACACGGATGCTCGTTGATTCGGTGGCCATGTCCTGTCCTCCTGATGTCGGCGGGCTGCTGGTGTCAACGCAGCCGATGCTGGTAGGTGAAATCAACGGCGACCGCGCCTCGCACACCGGGCCGACGTATCACGATATGGATGCGGTAAAGGCCTTCGACCGGGAGCCCGAAGTAATTGCCGAAGGTCACGGTGTCGGCGATTTTCATCGGCTCCAGAGGCTGGGTAGGTGCCGAGCCGCGGTGCGGCGCCACCTGCGCTTCGATCGTTGCGTCCTCGACCCGCTCGCCGCTGATGGCGTCGAAAACGGCGACCATCACGTGGTAGCTGTGGCGGATGGTCGTTGGCACGGCGGGATCAGGGTGCCTGGGCACATGGCCGCGGATGATCGCCGCAGGCATCACGCCGAGATACACGACCAGGCCACCGGCCTCACGCCAGCCCGGGTCGTCGGTCAGATCCTTCGCGGTTACGGATGTGGAAACGAGCAGCAGTACGCTTGCGAGCAGATGCAGCTTCATCGTGGGTGCATTCATCGTGGCGGTACCGAGAGTCTTGCGCGCTTCAGGAGCATGGAGTTGCCGATTACCGACAGCGAACTGGTGGTCATCGCGACCACGCCGATCATCGGATGGAGCAGGCCGAGCGCGGCGATCGGGATGGCGGCGACGTTGTAGAACCAGGCCCAGAACAGGTTCTGGACGATCTTGCGGAAGGTCGCGCGCGACAGGCGGATCGCTTCGACGGCCTTGCCGAGTTCGCCCTGAACCAGTGTCACATCCGCGGCCTCGATGGCCACGTCGGCGCCGGCGCCGATGGCGATGCCGACATTGGCCTGCTTGAGCGCCGGTGCGTCGTTGATGCCGTCGCCGATCATCACCACGTGCGGGCCGTGGCGTTCCTGCAGGCGGCGGATCTCGTCCACCTTGCCGTCCGGCAGCACGCCGGCGCGCACTTCGTCGATGCCCACCGCCTCGGCCACCGCCTGCGCGGCGCGCTCGTTGTCGCCGGTCAGCATGACCACGCGCAGGCCCAGCGCGTGCATGGCCTCGATCGCCGCCCTGGAGTCGTCCTTGAGGGTATCGGCCACCGCGACGATCCCGATGGCGCGACCCTCGGCAGCGACGATCACCGCGGTACGCCCGCGACCTTCCAGTTCGGCCAGCGAACCATCGAGCGCATCGAGGCCGGCGACGCCTTCCTCGGCCAGCAGACGGCGGTTGCCGATCAGGACGGCACGGCCACCGACCCGCCCGCGCACGCCACGCGCGGTGACCGACGCGAAGTCGTCGACGTCGGCGACATCGATGCCACGCGCACGCGAGCCGTCGACCACCGCCTTGGCCAGCGGATGTTCGGAAGCGTTCTCGACAGCCGCTGCCAGCGCCAGCACAGCGCCTTCGTTCTCGCCTGCGGCGGCGACGACGTCGGTCAGGGAGGGCTCGCCCCGGGTAATGGTGCCGGTCTTGTCGAGCACCACCACCTTGACGTCCTTGAGGGTCTGGATCGCCTCGCCGGAGCGGATCAGCACGCCGCGCTCGGCGCCGAGGCCGG
>DAOMOD010000010.1:20384-34644 GCA_035444205.1 Lysobacteraceae bacterium | reverse complement strand
GGCCGCCGGAGGGCGGACGGAACCCCGTCAGGGACGACACGAGCAACCCGCGCCGAAGGCGCTCCGAACAGGAACAGGGAAACACCGACACGCTGCGGTCGCAGCTTTCGCAGCTCCTGCAAAGGAGCGCGAGCACACCGCGGTGTGCCCGGCCGCCGGGAGGCGGACGGAAACCAAGTCATGGACGACACCAGCAACCCGCGCCGCAGGCGCTCCGCAGCGCGCTACCATGTCGCCCCCCGCGGAGGACCCATGGCCAAGCTCTATTTCTATTACTCGGCGATGAACGCCGGCAAGACCACCACCCTGCTGCAGAGCGCGCACAACTACCGCGAGCGCGGCATGCGTACGCTGATCCTCACGCCGCGCCTCGATGACCGCCACGGCGTCGGCGTGGTGGCCTCACGGATCGGACTGTCGGCGCAGGGGCTGAGCTTTGGCGGCGGCGACGATCTCGAAGCCATCGTCGCCGCCGACATCGCCGCCCACGGCGAATTGCACTGCGTGCTGGTCGATGAGGCGCAGTTCCTCACCCGCCGCCAGGTGTGGCAGCTCGGCGAGGTGGTCGATCGTCTGGGCATCCCGGTGCTGGCCTACGGTCTGCGCACCGATTTTCGCGGCGAGCTGTTCGAGGGCAGCCAGTACCTGCTGGCCTGGGCCGACAATCTGGTGGAGATCAAGACGATCTGCCACAGCGGCCGCAAGGCCACCATGGTGGTTCGTGTGGATGAGCACGGTCGCGCCATCACCGAGGGCCCGCAGGTGGAGATCGGCGGCAACGAGCGCTACGTGTCGGTGAGCCGCGGCGAATTCAAGCGGATCACCCGCGGCGAAGGGGTGATCGAACTGCAGCAGCCGGAACTGCCGCTGCGCTGACGGCGCAACGACGATTCCGGGCCAGCAATCTGGTCAACCGCCGTCCAGGACCGGCGTGCGCAGCTTCATGAACGCCTCGATGGCGGCGTCGCGCGCCTGGTTGATCTCGGCGATGGTGCGACAGGTACGCACGCCGATGTTGCTACCGGTAGGACGCTCCCGCCGGCAAATCACGCGCTCGCTCTCGTCGCCACGGATCAGCGCCGCCACTTCCTCCTGGGCGTTGAAGACCGCGGTGCGCTCGTCGTCATTCAAGGCATCCATCCCGGGCTTGCCCTCCAGATGCTTGCGCAGGGTGGCCTGGGCCTGCTCGAGACGGCTCCACTCGTTGCGGCTGAGCTTGCGAGGCAGTTGCTGCTCGAAACGCTCGCGAATGGTGTCCTGGTAGGCGAGGAACTCGTCGACGGCGGCGCCCTGGGTGGGAATCTGCGTGGCTCCGAGCGTGCCGATACACAGCATCAGGGCGGCAACGGAAAGGAGGGATCGGATCATGGGAATGTCCTTGATATCAGGTTGGCATCGCCTGGATGCGCGAGGTCGGTAGCAAGCGTGGTGGCACATGCACACGGGGCGGCCCCGGCCACGAAGCCAGCGCCGCAACTGTGGCACCCGGAACGTACCGCCGCCTGCGACCGTGGTCAAGCGATCAGGAACCCCGACCACGGCCGCCCGCGGCGGCATTTTCCGGCGACCTACTGACGTCCTTCGCCGGTGCGCAGCGTCTGTGGCAGGCGCCGAACCGCTTCCTGGGCCGCCTCGCGGTACTCGCGCATCTCCGCCACGGTCCGACAGCGACGCTGGCCGATATTGGACCCGGTCGGCCGCTCGCTGCGACAGATCAGGCGGTCGTCCTCGTTGCCTCTGAGCAGCGCTTCAATCTCTTCCTGGATGTTGAACAGGGCCAGGCGCCTGTCCATCTTGAGCTCATCGGTATGCTCGACTCCCTCCAGAAGCGCACGCAGCCGGGCCTGCGCCTCGTCGAAGCGCCTCCATTCGCTGCGGTTGAGCCGGCGCGGCTTGCCCTGCTCGAAGCCTGCACGAATGTCCTGCTGAACGGCGAGGTATTCCTGGACCGTGACGTTGGTCGGCCGTTCCTGTTCGGCGTGGGCAGCAGCGGCAAACAGTACAGCCAGAAGGATGGCGACAAAGCGCATGGGATGGCACTCCCTTGGTTTGCGGGCGGCGGTACCTTCCGCTGGCCCGACTTGCTCGTTGGCACCCGAACCTGGCCAAAAGCTCGCGGCGCAGTCCGGCCGGAAAAGCCACGGCCGCCTCCTCGGGCACGCCGCGTACGGGCGCCTTCGGGCAACCCGAAGTCTGAAACTATCGGCACAAGCAAGACAGGTCAAGTCCGCACCAGCGGCGGTGCATGGTTGGCCCGCATTTCCCACGACCCTTCCCGGATCGAATCCGGGACAGGCTCTGCTACGAACACCGATACGCTGGCTGTGGCGCACTGCTCCTTCAGCCGGGCTCGACCCTTCGACGGCGCTCAGATACGGCGACCATCCCGGGGCTCAGCTCAGCGCTGGCAGCGCGGACAGTAGGCGCTGGCGCGCTGGCCGAGGCGCAGACCACGCAAGATCGTCGCGCAGGCGCGGCAGGGCTCGCCCTCGCGGCCGTACACCATGAGTTCCTGCTCGAAGTAGCCGGGTGCGCCGTCGGCATTGAGGAAGTCGCGCAAAGTGGTGCCGCCACGGTCGATGGCGTGCGCGAGCACCGCCTTCACCGCCTCGGCCAGGCGCGCATAACGCGCGCGGGCGATCCGACCGGCGGCGCGCGCGGGGTGGATGCCGGCGCGGAACAGGCTTTCCGCGGCATAGATGTTGCCCACGCCGACCACCACCGCCTGGTCCATCAGAAAGGTCTTGACGGCCACCGCACGCCCCCGCGAAAGCCGCCATACATGCTCGCCGTCAAAGGCGTCGTCCAGCGGTTCCGGACCCATGCCGCGCAGCAGCGGGTGGGTATCGCCGGGAGCCTGCCACAGCCAGCAGCCGAAGCGGCGCGGGTCGGTAAAGCGCAGCATGCGGCCATCGGCCAAGTGCAGATCGACATGGTCGTGCACGCCTGGCGGTGTAGCGCCCGGCAGGATGCGCAGCGATCCGGACATGCCAAGGTGGACCAGGGCCGATCCGACTTCGCTGTCCAGCAGCAGGTACTTGGCGCGCCGTCTCACCGCGGTCAGCACGGCGCCGACCAGGCGATTGCGCAGTTCCGCGGCCACCGGCCAGCGCAGGCTCGGCTGCCTGACCACCACGGCGGTCACGGCACGCCCGACCAGGTGCGGTTCGATGCCGCGACGCGTGGTTTCGACTTCGGGCAGTTCAGGCATATGGGTTCGCTATCGCACAGGACGTCATGGAAGGGTGAGGTATGCTCGCGTATAGTTCCACTTCCTCCCCCGGTACTCCACGATGTCCGTTCCTCTATATGAATTCCTGACCCAGGGCCTGCTTGGCGTGTCCTGGATGACTGTCCTGATCTGGCTGGTGGTGGTAACCCAGCTCACCATCTTCTCGGTCACCCTGTATCTGCACCGCTGCCAGGCGCATCGCGGCGTCGACCTGCACCCGGCGGTTGCCCACTTTTTCCGCTTCTGGACCTGGCTGACCACAGCCATGGTGACCAAGGAGTGGGTGGCGGTACACCGCAAGCACCACGCCAAGTGCGAGACCGAAGAAGACCCGCATAGCCCGCAGATCTACGGCATCCGCAAGGTGGTGCTCGACGGCGTCAGCCTCTATGTCGATGCCAAGGATGATCCGGCCATGCTCGAAAAGTACGGCCGCGGCACGCCGGACGACTGGCTCGAACGCAACGTCTACGGTCGCCATTCCTGGATGGGGCCGGGGCTCATGCTGATCGTCGATTTCGCCGCCTTCGGCGTGCTTGGCATCGCCGTCTGGGCACTGCAGATGATGTGGATCCCGGTCATGGCGGCCGGCGTGGTCAACGGCCTTGGCCACTGGTGGGGCTATCGCAATTTCGAAACCGCCGATCGTTCCACCAATCTCACCCCCTGGGGCGTGTTGATCGGCGGCGAGGAACTGCACAACAATCACCATGCCTTCCCCAGTTCGGCACGCTTTGCCCTGCGCCGCTTCGAGTTCGATATCGGCTGGGTGGTGCTGCGCGGCCTGGAGAGGGCCGGTTTGGCCACCATCCTGCGCGAGGCGCCCAGGCTCGATATCCGGCCCAACATGAACCTGCCGGACGGCGAGACGCTGCGGGCGCTGCTGGCGCATCGGTTCAGCGTGATGACGCACTACTTCAAGCACGTCACCGCACCCACCCTGCGCCAGGAGTTGGCGCATGCCGGCGACAGCCTGCGCGCACTGCCGGGGCGCATGCGGCGGGCGCTGGCCAACGACGGGCGCTGGCTCGACGGTCATACCCGCGACACGTTGGTGCACTGGGTGAAGCAGCGCCCCAGCCTGGCAACCGTGGTCGAGTTCAGAAGCCGCCTTGCGGCCATGCTGGAGCGCGGCAGCGCCAGCTCCGAAGCCATGCTGGATGCGCTCAAGCAATGGTGCCACGAGGCCGAGCAGAGCGGCATCGAGGCGCTGTCTGCGTTCGCGCAGTCTCTCAAGGGTTACACGCTGGCGCCGGCCCGGCGCTGAGCCCAGCCACGCCATGCAGCCGCCCCACCGTGCTCGGGGCGGCTGCCGCAACACACCCGATTCGGCATGTGGCGACCTGTCGGCCGCCCGCGCTCGGCCGCATGCAGCCGTCTCGGTCATGGCATCGACCCTTGCATACCCCGGACTCGAAGCATTGTGCCGAGTGGTGAACTTTGTGATCGTCCGATTGCGCCCGGCACCTCAACCGTATGCAATGACCGCTGCTGCATGTCGCAGCGCCTGAGGCGCCATCCATGTCCCCGCGATTCCTGCTTGCCGCGCTGGTCGCAGCATCGTTCCTTCCCTGGCCGGTCTTCGCCGGCGACGCTGCGGTCACCATCCGCAATCGTGCCGACTGGGACATCCACGAGCTCTATCTGTCACCCTCGGACTCGCGCCGCTGGGGTCCCGACCAGCTCGGTCAGCACATCCTCGAAAGCGGCGGTCGCTACCTCCTGCACGGCATCCCCTGCGACCACTACGATGTGCGACTGGTCGACGAAGACGGCGACGTCTGCATCGCCGAAGAAGTGCTGCTCTGTGGTGGACGCCAGGACTGGACCATCACCAACGAGATCCTGCTGGCCTGCCAATTGCTGACCGACGAATAGCCCACAAAAAAGCCCGCCGTCAGGCGGGCTTTCTTCAATGCAGCGCGACGCGATGCGTCGCGCTTACTTGATCTTGCCTTCCTTGAACGGCACGTGCTTGCGCACTACCGGGTCGTATTTCTTGATCTCCATCTTGTTCGGCGTGTTCTTCTTGTTCTTGTCGGTCGTGTAGAAATGACCGGTGCCGGCAGAGGAGATGAGACGGATCTTGTCGCGCTTGGATGCCATGGCTGCCTACCTCAGACCTTTTCGCCGCGCTTGCGCAAGTCGACGAGAACGGCTTCGATGCCCTTCTTGTCGATGGTGCGCAGGCCCTGGGTGGACACACGCAGGCGCACGTGACGGTTCTCGCTGGGCACCCAGAAACGGTGCTCGTGCAAGTTGGGAAGAAAGCGCCGGCGCGTCTTGTTGTTGGCGTGCGAGACGTTGTTGCCGAACTGCACGCCCTTGCCGGTGACTTGGCACACTCGGGCCATGACACACCTCGAATTCACAGAAGAGTAAAGGCTACTGGACCGGATGCGAAGAGCAAGATCCGGCCAAGGGAACCCCGCATTGTATCGGCCTGCCCCGGGCTTGGCAATATCGCCCACAGTGCGCGGCGCGTTCGATCCCGACCCGCTGCGGTCGCGGCGGGTCGGAACCGGATCGATCATTCGACCGGGTCCTCGAAGCCGTCCGCAAAGATCGGATCCTCCAGCTTGATCCTGAGGCGGATGATGGCGTTGCCGATGTTGGCCACCACGTAGACGAAACGGTTGTCGGACGTGGTGTCGAGCGCCATCGGGCCAGTCATGTCCTCCAGACCGGCCTGACTGTCGAACAGGGTCTGGCGCAGTTCCAGCCCGCCGCCGCCGACTCGCTGGAAGAGGCTCAGGCTGTTGTCCGCGAAGCCGGGCACGAAGACGTAGCGCTGGTCGGGGCTGACGCGGATCGCCTTCGGGCCGCCCAGACCCGGGACACCGGCACCCTTGTTCCAGCGCTCGCGCCAGGTCAGGACGCCAGTGGCCGGGTTGCGCTCGAACCAGACGACGCCGTTGCTGCCCTCGGCGGCCACGTAGACATGGCGGTCATCGCGGCTCACGTCGATCCCGAAGGCCCCCACCAGGCCCTGCACCCCGGCCTGGCCATCGCGATACACGGCGGCCGCGGTCAGCCGGCCGAAGTTGGCGTCGGCTTCCTGGTCGTTGCGCGCAAACACATGCAACGCGTTGGAGTTGCGGGCAGCCACCATGACGTGGCGGCCATCCTCGGTCACTGCCACGCTGGAAGGTCTCTCGAAGAACGGCAGGCCACCTGTCACGATGGCGTGCAGGAAGGTCAGCCTTCCGTCCAGCGCGTCGCGCTCGAACGCCGCCACGCCGCCACCTGCGATATCGGCGCCGACGGCATAGAGGTGACGCCCGTCCGGGCAAAGCGCCAGCGCCATCGCCCCGGCCAGTCCGGTAATGATGGTGCCGTTCACGTTCTGCCCCTGGGCACGGGTCTGCACCAGGCTCAGGCTGCCGTCCAGGGGGTCGCGCGCCAGCACGTTGATGGCATTGTCGGCGCGTGCGGCTACGTACAGGTGCGCCCCGTCCGCGCTCAGCAACAGGTCGCGCGGCGCGTCCAGCAGGGCGCCATCCATGGTGGTACTGGCCGCGGTATAGGTGGTATCCAGGGTCAGATCGCCGCTGGCGTCATCACGAGCGAAATGCAGCACGGCATCGCCGGTTTCGCTGACCACGTAGGCGCTGCCGCCGTCGGCAGCGATGACGATCGCGCTGGGATTGATCAGCCCGGGCACACCGCCGTCGCCGCCGATCGTGCTGTCGTCCGGCGTCAGCACCGGCTCGAAGCGCGGATCGATGATGAACGCCAGCACCTGTTCGCGCTGCAGACTCAGCCCCAGGGGATTGCCGAGCTGCAGCCGGAACTCACGCTCCGGCTCGATCTCTGGGTGCGGCAACAGGGTCACCGCGACCGGCTTGCTTACCTCGCCGGCAGCAAAGGTGATGCTGCCGGACGCCGCCTGATAGTGCACGCCGGCCAGGGCGCTGCCGTCGACGGTCTGGTAGCTGAAGCTGGCGTCGTACTCGCTGCTGCGCGACAGCGTGGCCGCGAACAACGCAGTGCTGGTACTTCCCTGCGGCTTGTTGACGTAGATGTCGAGGAAGCGCAGCTCAGGCACGTCGTCGTCGTCGATGATGGTGCCCACGGCAGTCTCCTCGACCAGTACGCAGCCGATGCAGGTGGCGCGCACCACGAAGGTCTCGTCGGGCTCGATGACGTCGTCGCCGCACACCAGCACGGTGATCGTTCCGACCTGGGTGTCGGGACCGACGGCTTGCACGGGGATGGTCAGGATGCCGTTGTTGACGCTTATGTAATCGATGCCAGGACCGCATTCGTTGCCGCCACTGGCGCTCTCGTCCTCGGTGCGCCACTCGATCGTCGCCGGACTTGTCCAATCGTTGCCGGTGGACTGCACGAATATCGGGAAGTCGAACGCGGTGGTGCCGCTGTTGCCTTCGAACTCGGCGACCGGATCGATCCTGATGCTGGGGCCGGTGCCCATGTTCTGCGGATCGATGTCCAGGCGCACGGCCACACCTTCCAGCCCGACCACGGTCTCGGCGGCAAGATGGGTACCGATGAAGATGCGGATCGGGTCGCCCGGTCGCGCCCGTCCCGGCAAGCGCGGATTGACCGTATCCATGGGAATGCGCAGGGCGTACTGGGACCCCAGACGCGGGAACCGCCCCAACCGGTAGCTGGCCACCAGTTCATTGGTGGCCAGGGTGCGGGCACTGACCTCCACACCCATGGCCGCCGGCGTGCCGAAGATGGTCACGCTGCCGTAGATGACGTGATCCGGTGCCTCGATCCGGGCCTCGGCCGTCCATGGCAGCAGGCCGACCAGCAGCGCACCCAGCGTCTTGACGAGAAGACTTTTCATGGTCACAGCCCCGAGTAGGCGTAGGTCTTGAAGAAGATCAGGATGTCGCTGACTCCCTCGCCATCGCGGACGCCACCGCCGCCGGGAATGCGCGCACCGTGGATGAACGTCTCCAGGCCCTCATTGGGATCGGCCAGGAAGGTACCGCCGGGAATGATGATGACCCAGCGCCGATTCCACACCGAGCGGCCGATCAGACGGCTGTCGGCGGTCACCTGGCTGTCGTCGAAAGGCTCGGCCAGGTGGTAGGCGCGGAAGCGCGCGTAGCGCCGCACCTCCACGCTGGAACCGCTCAAGGTGTCGGCCACCGGATTCCAGTCATAACGACCCAGGTCCGCGGAGCCGACAGGGAACGGGATCGGCACCGCCTGATCGACCACCTGCCACTCGCGTGTAGTGAAGTCGAATGCCGAAGGGGCACGCAGCACGTCGGCGCCTGCCGGGAACAGATAGATGCGCGGGTCGTCCGCCAGGGGCAGCTCGGCGTAGTCGCGGAACCAGGCACCTACCGAACGAACACGGGTGGCGAACTGGCTGGAGTCGTAGGAGCTGTCCTGCGCGCCGAGATCCCAGCCGAAGAAGTTCAGCCCGAAGGTGACATTGGTGGTGAAGTCGATCACCAGTCCCGGCTGCGGCCCTGCCGATTGTGGCGCGAACGGACGGGCGTAGCGGCGGAACTCCGGCACTGCCCACAGGTCGGCGACACGCATCGAATCCAGCTTGCGACGCCAGGTTTCGTCGCCCTCCGGACCCTCCGGAATGCGGAACAGTTCGCGTCGCAGCGAGAACCGGTTGGTCTCGATCTGCGGGTTGTTGAAGCCCATCTGGCCCTTGAGCACGTCGAAGTTCAGCTTGAGCTGGGCCATGGCATCGGCCAGGCCCGGAGTGCCCGGCATCGGCACGCCATTGATGATCTGGCCGATGCTGCGCTGGCGCACGATGTTGGTCAGGAACTGCTGCCCGGCCTGGGTGTTGCTGCCCAGCAGGTTGGTGTCGTAGTCGTAGGCGGCGGCTGCCAGGAATACATAGCGTGCCGCCAGATCAAACGAGGCGCGGTACTTCTGCAACGCGTCGTTGCGGAAGATGCGGAAGGCCATGTCCTGGTAGCGGTATTCCTGGATCGCCGCAGCGCCCTGCTTGCGGAAGGCCAGCATGCGGTCCATCACCCGCATGCCCTCGGCCAACGTGGCCTGGTACTCGCCGGTGAGCTGCTTGATCGCCTCCACGCGGGCGAAGATCTCTGCGCGAAGCATCGGCTCGCGGCGCAACAGGTTGTCGATTTCACCCGACGCGTCGTAAAGGTTGAGCGTGGCGTCGTTGATGGCGGTGCGGATTCCGGACAACTCGCCCACGTCCTCCTTGGCCGCCTCGAAGGCATTGGACGCGATGTCCAGTCCATCGGCGACGGTATCGAGGACCGCCTTGGGGATGCTGCCGGCCGCGATGACCGTACAGCGGCCCGCCGAGAACAGGTCGCCGCCGGCCGCGACACCGGCGATGGTCGTCCTGGGAATGCACTCCGAGGAGGTCTTGAAGTTGGTATCGAGCAGCTCACCGACACGTCGCGCGACGATCGCTGCATTGGTGGCGATCTGGCTGGTGACGGTGAGCCCGAGCAGGGTATTTCGCTGCTGGACAGAGATGTTGAGGTTTGCCTCCTCGATGTTGAAAACCGCCTGCAGATTGTCGATGGCGATTTCGAGTCCAACGCGCAGATCGTCGTATTCCAACATGGTCTGCTTGAGCGCGATGCGCGCTTGCAGCATCTGCTGCAGGATCTGTTGCAGCCGTCCGGGCGCGCGGCGTTGCCCGGTCCAGGATTCGGGCTTGGTGAACCAGAAGCCGAAATCGGGCGATTCGATGGTGGTGTACTCCACCTCCAGCGAATCGGCATTGACGTCGAGCTGCCCGAGCGCACAGCCGGACGCAAACGGGAACTGCGCGCAAGGCACGCCGCCGTCGCCGGTGGCGGTGGCGTTGAACGGGGTCGGCGTCATGTCGAAGAAGTTCAATCCGTTCGGCGCCGGCGTGTAGCTGGCGGTGAACGTATTGATGCGGTTGATCCCGAGGTCGCCGATGTCACTGTCGAAATCGAACGCGGTACCGGCCAGGGCGGGCACGTCGATCAGCATGTAGTTGTACAGGTCCGGACCGTTGTATCCGGCCGGATAGGTGCCCGCCGGGCCGATGTCGTCGACGTACGGGTAGCCGAAGATCTCGATGAGCTGATTCGCGAAATCGGTCTCCTGGTTGTTGGCGTGCAGCGTCAGGTCATCGACTTCGTTCTGGTTGCGCCGCATCTGGTTGTTCAGCTCGTTGGCATAGTCCCAGACCTGTACGGCGTTCTTCAACGCCGCCATCGCGCGGTCGTAGACCTGCTCGAACTGTGTCTTGTTGTAGGTTTCCAGCTGTGCCGGATCGATATCAAACGGCACCACGTCCTTTGCCAGGCCCAATGGATTGAGCCCCGCATCGGCCTTGTCGACCTGGCCCTGGATGGAGGCGTAGTGACCGGCGATCTCCTCGATCTCGGACACGGTGCGGCGATCGATGCGCTGGATGCTGACCTGGTTCGGATCGGAATCCTCGTCGGGCAGGATGGCGTTGATGGTTGCCCAGTCGAAATACGCCGCCATGCCGGCGCGTCGACCCCACTCGGCAAGCCCCCAGGCACGCTGCGAATCGACGTCCTCGTAGCCCTGCCACTGGCCGTTGGGGTCGTCGACGAAGTTGAGCCGGTAGGTGAGGTCGACCACTTCGGCGCCGGTGCGCGCCTTGGCCGCGGCGGTCTCGGCAAACTGGCGCTCGTCGAGGAAATCCACGGTGATCGGCACGCCAGCCACCGGAATCGCCTCGGTCTGCGGGTTCCAGCTGTAGAACGGATGACGCAGCAATTCGTAGTAGATCTTGGTGCCGGTAAGGTAGTGACCCCAGGCGTCGCCGTGACCCTGCGGGAACATGATGCGGGCATCGAACTCGTCGATCACGCCGTCGGCGTTCTGGTCGGAGATGTTGTAACTCAACGCGTACGCCACTTCACCATCGCCCGTGGTGAAGTTCCAGAACAGGCGGTTGTAGACCGGTCTCGCCGCCACCGGACCGAAGCTGTCGTCGCGACCGCGCAGAAGGATCAGCTCCTCCTCCAGCAGCGAGGCGAGCTGGTTCTGGAAGTTGAAGATGCTGGGCGCCAGCGAGAAGGTACCGCCGCTGGTGGTGATGCCGATGGTGGGATCCTGGGCGTCGGCATAGGCCTCGTTGCCGAGCAGGGTGTAGAAGTCCACCAGACGCGAGGCCACCAGCAGGATGGCGGCGTTGGCCGGACCGTAGTCGACCGGCGGCGTGGCATCCACCGACAGTTGCAGGGCGCGGCGCATGACCGTGGTATAGGCCTCGATCAGACCCAGGCTGTTGAGATTGTCCGGGTCGTTGTTCAGCGCCACCGGTCCCTCGTAGCGCTCGCCGAGCTGGATCAGCATGCTGGCGTAGTTGTTGGTGGCTGCCTGGGCGAAGTTCTGCACCCGCGCCTCGAACGGGTTGAGCCTGGACAACACGCGCTTGACCCAGCCGATGGCGAGCTGGGCGCGTTGGTTGATCGGCGTGGCGCCGGGCTGCCCCGCCCACAGGCTCCAGTTGGTCTGGTTGCCGCAGTTGGGCAGGCCACGATAGCGCGCCAGATACCAGTTGTCGGACAGGGTCTGGATGTTGGCGCCCTCGATACTGATTTCGACCTGGCCCTGGGCGTTGGGCGTGGGGAACTGGAACCAGCCGTTGAGCTGGCCGATCTCCGGTTGCGGCAGCGGCATCGGCGGGGTGCCGTCCATGTCGGGGTGGAAGAACCACTCGAACTCGAGGGCATCGGGATCGCCACCGAAATCGCCGCTGTGACGCAGCACCAACTGCTCGTCGAAGATGTTGTCGGGCATGATCACGTTGATCTGCCCCTGGTAGGTGCTGAGGATGGTCGGCGGCTGCGGTGGCGGCGGCGAGCGCAGGCAACCGATCTGGATGACTTCCAGGCTCACCGGCAACGGGGTGAGCGCGGGGTCGTTGTTGAAGGCCAGGGTCAGATAGCCCTCGCCCTGCGACAGCCCGGCCGACAGTGCCGCCTTGACGCCCACGGCGCGGAACGGCTCCAGCACGCCGTCGTTGTTGGTGTCCTGGTAGCCGACCAGCACGTCGTCCTCGTTCACCGGGCGACTCAACTGGCACACGCGGTTGCGGTTCTCGTCGAGGACCGACTGCAGGCAGATCTTCTCGATGCCCTGTGGGTTGCGCGACAGGCGGAACAGTGCCTCGACCGCCTGGTCCCAGGTACAGCCCTCGCCGAGGCTGGCGCAGCCGCCGGTGAAATCGCTCTGCTCCTGACCGTCGCCACCGTTCAGCCGCTTGAGGATCACGCGGTCGCGCTTGGACAGCACGTTCAACAACAGGAACGGTTCCCCGGCGCCACTTTCGTTGAAGACGCCGGTCAGGATCAGGCGTCCGTTCTGCGCGTCGTAGCGCAGACGCTGGCGCACCGACACCGGCAGCTTCAGCGACCCGTCGGCCGAACCCAGGATCAGCCGCGTGCCGTCGGTCTGGAACTCGGTGGCGATCTCCTCCGGAATGCTGGCAAGCCGCACGATCCTCGGATTCAGCGGGTCCAGCATCTGCGCCAGGGTATCGCCGGGCAGTGGATTCTCGGTGGTGTCCTGGATGTCGTCGTAGACCACCTGCACGGCGGCCTGGTCGAAGATGTTGGGCAGTCCACGCTTGGGTTTCAGCAATGTCTCGCCGTTGACCAGCAATGGCGTCTCATCGGGCCAGGCGATGTCGTATCCGACCAGGATGGGATCCAGCGGCGAGGCCGACCCGCCCTGGGCCGCCGGCAGACGCGCCAGCCACGGCACGCACTGTCCTGGCTGGATGTCGTTGGCGTTGTTGTTGTCGATATCGGTGTAGAAGCCGGGCTGCGCCGGATAGTAATAGAGCACCGACCCGCTGCCCGCCGACTTGGCCCAGATCTGCGCCTTGTAGTCCTGGAAGAACGGCGGAGGCGGCTGCTCGCCGATCGCCTGGCCGAGCACGAAGGACTGCGGGCAGCTTGGCAACAGGCGCACCGGATACGGCGGCGACACCGTGGTGCCGGCGGTACCGGTGAAGCGGAACTGCGAGAAGCCGGCGCCGGTGGCATCGACCTTGTACACCCTGAATTTCCACTCCAGCGCGGTGTTGTCGAAGTACTTCAGCAGCACATAGGGATCGGACGCGGCCGCCTGGTCGCCGACCAGGTTACTGCCGAAGTCCGAACGCAGGGCGAACACGGCCTCGAAACCGGTGCCGGTCGCGGACGGCGCGGTGAATGCATGCTCGTCGTTGGGATTGAAGCCCGGCAGATCGAAATCGTTCTGGATGTAGATGCGCGCCGAGGGGAACTGCACCGGACTCAGCACGGGCTGCCCCAGCACTTCGCTGCCCTGCTGGCTGGCGATGATGATGCGGTCCGGATCGAACGGCCAGTGTGGGGCGTAGCGCACCGACTTGGCCGGCCAGAACACACCCTTGCCGTTCTCGCGATACCAGGCCACCGCCAGCTCGCGACCCTGCTCCTGGGGACGCGCTGCGCTGTAGCGGTTGACCGGAACGATGGCGCCGGTCCGCGAGGAACGGTTGTAGGCGGCATCGGCGCCGAAGCCATCGTAATAGGCCAGCTCGTTGACCACGAAACCGGTACGGTTGGGTTCGTTGTGGAACGGCTCGACGATCTTGCTGCCGATCTCTGCCGGCACGTTGTCGACGAACAACGGCACCGCGGTATAGGGCAGCGTGCGCACGATTTCGGCGACCACGCGGAATTGCTGTACATCGAGCGTCGGACCATTGACGTAGAGCAGCACACTGGTGCCGCTGCGCTCGGCGCTGAACTGCCCGGCCGAATAGGTGGCACCACTGGATCCGGTTCCGGGATTGATCAGCTCCAGCACCTTGAAGCCACCGCTGGGCGGCTCGGCCTCGACCGGCGCGCCCACCACATGCACCTGGAAGCAACCGTTCGGATCGGTGGCAGCACAGGGTTCGGTGGGCCAGGCGATGCCTCCGGTGCGGGGAATGCGCTGGTCGGATTCCAGCGGCTGGCCCTGCACGCGCCAACGCACTTCGATGCCGGAGATCGGCTGCAATGGAATGAGCTTGGCCGGATCGCTTACGACCGGCCCGTCCCAGAAGAAGATCTT
>DAOMOD010000010.1:0-20344 GCA_035444205.1 Lysobacteraceae bacterium | reverse complement strand
GGCGAACTGCGGTGCAAAGGTGACGTCGTCCACCTTGGCGTTGGCAGGCGGTACCAGCGGCACGCCGGCGATCCACTTCTCCTCTTCGAAGAAGCGGCCATCGGTGCCGAGGTTGATGAGGAAGGCGTCGGCCATGTCGATGGCCGCCAGGGAGTCGCTCTGCCCGAACTGGGCCACCGCCTCGAAACGGCCGCCCACGTATACGGTGGACGCGCCATCGGTGGCGATGCCCTGCCCACGATCATCGCCGCCGCCACCGGCGAAGGACGGCACACCGGTCGGGTCGTGACGGTTGCCGCCAGTGGCCCAGAGTGGAACGCCGCTGTCGGAATAGGACGCCACGTAGACGTCTGCTCCACCCGGATGCGCCTCCAGGGTGCCACCAGGATCGTTGGAGAAGGTGGCCGAGCCGGTGAAGGAACCTGTGACGTAGAGGTTGCCGGTGCTGTCGGTGGCGATGGCGCCACCCTTGGCGTTGGCCACCACCTTGGCCCACACGCAGCTCAGCGTGTTGGCATTGAGACTGGCGACATAGGCGCCGCTGCCGCTGGTCAGGCATGGCGACAGCACGGTGTCATCGCTGGTCGTGCCATGCAGCATCAGGCGCTTGCTGCCGCCGCTGCCAACGACGGCCATATCGCTGAGGCTGAGCGCAGATGGCAGCGCAGTCGGCGCACTGAAGCTGGGCGTGTCGCTCAGCACATTGCTCATGGTCAGGACAAACGGCGAGCGCACCCCGATCTCATCGATGCGCAGGTTGTCGACATGCCACCAGTCCCAGTAGGCGTTGGTCGCGCTGTAGCAGGCGCCAAGTCCATTACCCAGGTTGATGCCGGAGCGGTTGTGTGGACCGCCAGTGCCACCGGTCAGCCGGAGTCGGATTCGGAACCCGCTGTGGAACGCTTTCGGGTGGGTCTCGGGCGTCAGCAAGTAGGCGCCCTCATTGGTGCGGCTGAACATTTCGAGCCCAGGTCTCCCGCCGCCTCCGGGAAAGGATTCCAGGAGTCGCCATTGCAGATCGCTGTCGAGATAGCGCACTTCCAGGTTTTCGTTGAAGTCCGGGTACTCCGAGATCAGCCGGTTGAAGATGGTGCCGAAGTCTCCACCGCGCATCGCCTCCAGGGATATGCGCAGCATCTGACGTCCGCTTGTGTTGTACGCAACGGAATCGACGTTGACGGTGCCGCCGCGCAGCACCAGGTGGTTGGTGCCTGTGAAGATCGAATACGAACGGGTCTGATTGGGCGCCAAAATGCAGGTGGTCCCTGGCTGAGCCGTGTAGCTGACCGAGCCGCTGCCTGGAAATACCCTGCCAAAGTTCGAGTTGCTGGTGTCCCAGTTGGCCAGGTTGTTGAACGGATCGTTCAGGCGGGTGACCAGGCCGCCCTGGGCCTCGCTTCCGGCAATGTAGACGCGATTGTCGCCGTCGATGGCGATGTGATCGGCAGCATCGACGCGGGTGGCGCTGCCGCCACGGTCGACAGCCCAGATGGTCTCGCCGTTCGCCTTGAATCGCGCGGCGAACAGATCGCTTGCGCCCTGGAAACAGTTCGACTTGCTGAGCGCGACATCGTTGTTGTTCGCGTCCTTGCCGAAGGTCGCCTGGCACTCGTAGCGTCCGACCACCAGCACCGACTCGGGGATCTGCGGAATCACCGTGGAATTGCCCGGCAACGGCACCACGCCGGTCGCAGCGTCGCTGCCGGCGCCGCCCATGCGTCGCGCCCACTGCCAGTCGCCGCTGGGGTTGATCTTGGCGACGAAAGCGTCGCTGTAGGGGCCGTCGGCGAACAGCTCGATACCGCCGAACACCGCAGTATCAGAGAACTCGCCGACCAGGTACACGTTGTAGGCGGGGTCCAGCACCATGTCGTTGACGCGATCGCCGACGATACTGCCTGCGCTGCGCGCCCACAGCACCTGCCCGGTGGCGCTCAGCCGCGCCACGAAGACATCCTGCCCCCCCTGCGAAGTCAGGGTGTCGAAGCCCACCTGCATGGTGCCGCTGAAATGGCCGGCGATGTAGACATCGCCGTTGCTGGCGTGCCGCACCACCACGATCTCGTCGTCGCCGTTGCCGCCGAAGGACTGCGGCCATACGGCCCAGGCCGGCGCGCTGAAGGCGGCCAGGAAAAGCGCCAGCACGCCACAAAGGCGCGGCAGGATGAATGTCGGATGCTTGGTCGGATTCATGCCTTCAGCCCCTGTCACTGGTTCAGTACCGGAACGGCGGAAACGCGCCTGAGCCGGAACTGGCCGGACGTGAAGATGGTGTTCTTGTGCAACCCGGTGATCGATTCGCTGAACACACCGCCCACCACGGTGTCGCCCCAGCCCGGTGGATTGCGGCCCAGGGGATCGTCCACGGTGAAGCTGAGCTGGATGTTGCGTACCACCTGGTAGGCCTCGAGCCGGAAATTGAGGAACTGGGCGTCGAGGTTGTCGTGGTCCGGGTGGTAGCGGTGCAGGAAGGGGTTGGTGGGAAGCTCCGGCTCCACCACGATGGTGCCGGAAAGCTGCTCTGCCGGACCGAATCCGCCCACCAGTTCCAGAGTTTCGTCCTCGAAGTCGTAGGCCACCGTGCTGAAGCGGATGCCCACGGGCTGTCCGCCGCGCAATGCCGCGCCGGTATACAGACCGATCAGATTCTTGTTGGTGAGCAGGACGAAGCGCCCAGGCTGATCCACTTCCATGAAGTTGGGATCGATAGCGCTTGGCATCAGGGTGCCCTCTTCCCACATCTGGATCACGTCCTTCAACAGACGCGCCCGCCCGACACCATCGACATGGATCAGGAAGCGCTGGACGAAATCACGGCCGGTCGGCGTCGGTTGCGTGCCTGCCTGCTGCGCCTCGCTGACGGCGCCGACGCTGACTTCGCCGACCCACAGCCCGGCGAAGGTCGGTCCCGCGGTTTTCGCCATCAGGGTGGCGCCGCCGGCAGCGCCGCCCGGCTGAACGGTGTTGCCGCCCGCGTAGAGGAGGACGCGCTGACCATGTTCGTCGCGGATCGACAGGATGTCGTCCATGCGGTCGCTGCTGAAGCTGCGGCGCTGGACCGCAAGTGTCAGGAACACGTCCTCGTTGGCCGGCGCGTCGATGGCGAGGAACGGTTGCAAGGTGGGCCAGCCAGTCTCGCCGGTTTCCGGATCCTCGGTGAGGAACAGCAGCGGCATGGGCTGGCCGCCCAGGCGTTCGACCAGGAAGGTGCCGTTGACGCCACTGCGGTTGCGCAGCACCACGCGTATCTCTTCCAGCGCGGCGCTGTACTCCAGCGAATCGCCCTGTTCCAGCACCACATGCA
Source organism: Lysobacteraceae bacterium (assembly GCA_035444205.1). Lineage (GTDB taxonomy): Bacteria > Pseudomonadota > Gammaproteobacteria > Xanthomonadales > BPKI01 > DAOMOD01. The sequence goes on along the minus strand of DAOMOD010000010.1, from coordinate 17,040 downwards.
GGCGCCCCTGGTAGCGCGACCGGCCCTCGGTCCAGAACCAGTAGGCCTCCCCCGACTTGATGGTGGTCGCCACCGGCGAGGCGACCTCCTGCCAGCGGCCGTCGGCCGCCAGTGCGAACACCGGCTGGCCCTGGTGCGCTGCCGATGCGGAAAAGAACTCGGCGAAGGTGGGTGGCTGCGCGGGATCCACCGACAGACCGGTGAGCGTAAAGGCATCGGGCTCCCAGCGCGGCGCACGAAAGCGTGGCTTGCCGGTCAACACCAACTGTCGGTTCTGGGTGCCGCCCATGCGGATCAGGTACGCGGTATTGCCGTCCATGCGAAACAGATTGGACAGGAAGGCTTCGGGCCGCGGCTCGGGGAACCAGCCAAACCAGCCTTCGAGGTTCTCCAGGCCTTCGGCGGGATCACGGATGAACTGCGAGTCGCCGCGGGTCGGCAGCCAGCGCCACACGCTCAATACGGGCATGCCGGCGAACAAGGTGTCGAGATCGCGCTCGTTGGGCTCGACCTCGACAAAGACCGCGTTCCAGCCCGGCTTCAGCGTGATCACCTGCTGCAGGTCGGTGGCGGCGGCCGGCGCGCAGACGCCGATCAGCATGAGCAGCGCAATGCGCTTCAACATGGAATGCATGGATTGGCTGGCCATAACGGAATCTACCCTTCGTCACTCGGCATGGCCGGCGGCTGCGGTCGGTCGAGCGCCGCTGGCGGGGACATGGGATCGATGGCATCGAGGGTGTCCTCGCGCACTTCGATGGTGAAACGACGCATCAGCGCATCTCGGAAAGCCTGCTCGGACGCGGCAAGCTTCTCGCGCATCAGGCGCTGCTGGATGCCCGTCGAGAGTTCATCGATGCTGCGCTCGCGCGCCGCCTCAAGCTCTACCAGGCGGGCCAGATAGACACCGTCGGCGCCATCCAGGACGGCGGACAACTCGCCCGGCTCGGTGAGCGCATAAGCGGCGTCGAGGAAGACCCGGTCGTAGCGGTAGCGCTCGGCCTGACCCTCGGCAATCCAGCCGATGACGCCGCCACGATAGCGGCTTGCGTTGTCGTGGGAATACTCGCGAGCGATGGCGCCGAAATGCGGCACGTCGCCGTTCTGGTTCCTCGTCTTGTCCAGGGCTTCGGCGGCCAGGTCGCGCGCCCGCTGCCAGGTCGCCTCATCGGCGCCCTCGGGCACCGGAATATGGATCATCGCCACCCGCCGGCGCGACGGGATGGTGTACTGACCACCCTGCTCCGCGTGGAAGGCCTGGATCTCCTCCGGGCTCACCGCCAGCGCCTGCTGCTTGCGCCTCAGCGTCTGCTGCAGGTAGTGGTTGATGAGGATCTGCTCGCGCGAGCGGCGCACATCGGGGTCGTCGAGCATGCCTTCCTCGGCCGCCGCGTGCACCAGGGCCCGCTGATACAACAGGGTGTCGAGCAGGGCCTGCTTCTGTTCCAGTTCCTGGTACTGCCCCGGTATGGCGCCACCACGCCGGCGCATCTCGTCAAGAAAATCGTCGACGCTGATGTACTCGCTGTCGATGCGGGCCACCCATGCCCCAGGCTCGGAAGACGTGCCAGCCGTCGGCCATAGCGTGGCTGCGCCCCAACCCAGGGCAAAGCCGCCGAGCACGAGCATGCTTGCGATGACACGATTCATGGCCGGCCTCCGGTAGTGCCGTCAAGAGGGATCAGTTGGAGCCAGTGCAGACTGCGCTGCCATGGCAGCGCCTGCGGCGCGCCTTGCCCCGTCTTCGGCTGAAGCGCTTGCTGTGTTTCCGTCAGCGTCTCGAAGCCATTGCTGAAGATGATGTCGACCAGTGGATCCTCGTCGACCCACTCGTTGTTGGCGAGATTGATGTCGCTGTCCGGAGGCACGTCCGCGTGGACCCACTGGGCAATGGTCGGCTGCACCTGAGGCTCGATGAAGGGGTCCACGACTGCCTGCAGCTGATACTCGGCGAACGCCGCCGGGGGCAGGTCGTAGGTCGCCACGATGTCGCCGCTGCCGCTGCCCTCGCAGAGGTTGCCGGGGACATCGATGCAACTCCATGTGGCATTCAGCAATCCCTCGGCGATCGGCACCGACAACTGCACGTCGTTGACCGGCAGGGATCCGATGTTGATCAGCAGCACGCGATAGGCGATGGCGCGCCCGGGCACCAGCGATGTCAGTCCGTTCTCGACGTACACCAGCACGTCGCCACCAGTCGCGAAGTGGTTGGTGATGCTGTCGGTGTTGTTGGACAGGTCGGGATCGTCGTCGAAGGCGAACACCTCCCCATCCACGGTGAGCGAACCCGGGGCCGGTGGCAGATTGCCGAAGTCCATGCGCACCAGGTGCGTCAGTCCCACCTCCTGGGCCGGGATCGGGCAGCGCAGCGCATGCGTCCCTTCGGGCACGCAGTCGGGGTCGAAGGTTTGCACCAGCGGGTGGTCGAACTCGACCAGCAGCTCGCCACCCGACGAATTCGACGGTCCGAGGTTGGTCACCAGTGCCACGATCGGCAGGTCGAAACCCCCGGCCGGGTCGAAGGGATTGAGTGGATCGATCAGACGCAACCACAGGTCCGGCTCGATGCCGATCGGGTCGCTGTCGGTGGACTGGTTGTTGTCGAGATCCGGATCCTCGACGTCGCCCAGCACCACGATGCTTGCGGTGTTGCTGAGCGTCCCGGTGGCAGCCGGCGAAAGACGGGCGGTCAGCACGATGTCGAGCACGTCACCCGCTGGCAACGCGGCGACGAAGTTGATGTTGCCGGTGCCGCCGGCCGGACAGGTGGCGGCGCCGCTCGGCGCGCAGGTCCAGACGATATCGCTGAGCGACGCTGGCGGCATGTCGAGCACCTGCACCTCGGGGGCGTCGCTGGGTCCGGGATTGCTGACCGTGATGGTGTAGGTGACGTCGGTGCCGGCCACCACGACGTCCACGCCGTTGCTCTTGACCACCTGCGCATCGGCCACCGCGATCACCTCGGTCTCGGTGCTCGACTCATGATCGTCCGGCGTGGGGTCGGTCGAATCGATCTCGGGCACCAGGCTCGCCGTGTTGGGCAGGATGCCGGTGAAGCTCGAGGCGATGGTCGCGGTCAGCACGATGTTGAGCTCGCCGCCGGGGAACACATCGGCCTCCATGTCGAGATGGCCGTTGCCGCTCGACGGGCAGCTTGAATCGACCGTGGCCGTACAGGTCCAGGTCGCATCCGAGAGCGCCGGGTGCAGGGTGTCCACCACGCGGATGCCGAGTGCGGTGCTGGGACCTTCGTTGGTTACGCGGATCTGGAAGTTGATCGGTGCACCGGCCACCGCCTGCACGGGTGCGGTCTTTTCAATGGCGATGTCGGATACCACCAGAATGGGGGTCAGCGCGGTGGCGCTGTTGTTGTCCATGTCGGGGTCGCTGCCGCTACCGGGTGCGATGCTGGCGGTATTGGCCAGCACGCCGCGCGCGCTCGGATGCACGGTGACACCGAATCCCAGTTCGGCCCAGCCGCCGACGCCAAGATCAAGGACTTCGTCCAGGACGGCGCCGATGCGCGGGTCGCTCAAACAACGCGACAGGGCCAGTTCGTCGATCTGGGCGATGGCGCCAGGCGTAGCCGTGCCGAGGTAGAGGTCGGTCAGATCGGCCGCGTACAGGATTTCACCGGCGCCGCCGGGCACCGCGGCGTCAAGAGAGTAGCGACGTTCGAGATCGCCGTTCGACCAGTCGCGGGCGAACACGTGCAGCGCACCGTCGCTGTCGGCCAGGTACAGTCGCGAACCGTCGGGACGCATGGCCATGCTGCGGGTCTGCTGCACGCTCGGAATGTTGCCGAAGGTCGCGGCGTGCGTGATCTGGCCATTCTCATGGCGCTGGAACAGCCCGATCGAGGTGTCGCCGAGCACGTAGATCTGCTCATCGCCCGGGGTAGCCAGCAAGGCGCGGGCGCCGGCCAGCGCGGCAATGCCGTTCGCACCTTCTTTCAGTGCGCCGAGGTAGCCGAGCGTACCGGTGGTCGGGTTCACCGCGAAGGCACTGATCGCGTTCGACTGGCTGGCGACGGCATACAGGTGGCGGCCGTCCTCGCTCAAGTGCAGTCGACGCACGCCGAACAGCACATTGCTGTCGGGCAGGATGGTGCCGAGACCATCGGCCACACGCTCAATGAAGGTGAGCAGGCCGCTGTCGGTGTTGCGCGCGAACACCACGATGGCCGGCGGCACCCCGCCCTGGCCACGGGCGCCCACGTACACGGCCTTGCCGTCGCGCGATACCGTCACCGTGGTGGCCCGGGTCAGGCCGAATACTCCGCCCGTGCCGGTCGTGAGCTTCTGCACGAATTCGTGGCTGCCGCTGGTCGCATTCCAGCCCAGCACCACCAGACTGTTGGCGTCGGATCCGGTCACCAGAACGTGGCGTCCATCGGAAGTGACCGTCACATCGGATGCGCCCGCCAGGCCGCTGACCGTGACATCGCCCAGGCTGCTGCCATCGGCGATCACGGCGGGATCGGCCAAACTGCCGTCGAGTGCGCGCGGGAACACCAGCAAGGCATCGAGATCGGGATTCACCGCATACAGGCGCGTACCATCCGGCGCCAGCACCATGGCGCCGACTCCGGCAAGCACGGGGTGCGAGTCGCTTCCGTAAAGGGCCAGCGGGGCGAGCGGCAGGTTGGCCGCGCAGGTCCACTCGAACTCGCCGGCGATCACGCCTGGGTCGATATCCGGGAACACCGGCGGAGCATCGGTGACCCGCGCTTCCAGGGCGTCGGATACACCGGCATTGTCGACGTCGATGATGTAGTGGAGCCCGAGTCCTGCCACCACCTCATCCAGGTCGGCACGCTTGGCGATACCGAGGTCGGGCGCCGGGGTCAGGACCCTGATGTCGATGGCGACGTTGTCGGCGGGATTGATCTCCTGGTCGGCGATCTGCGTATCCACCCGCACCTGGTACTCCAGCAACCCGGTGGCATTGGGGTAGATCTCACCGCTGACCATGTAGGTCAGCCAGCCGCCGGGCGCGATGTCGACCGTGTGCGTGGCCAGCTTGCGCGTGCCATTCAAGGGACAGCGCGAGCCGCGTTCGCGGGCAAAGGCACCGATGCCCTCACCACCCGCGTAAAGCTGACGATTGTTCGGTGACAGCGCCAGGGCGGCTACGCCGTCCAGCATCGGGAATACGCCGCTGTCATAGCGTGCGAGCTGATCCGGCACCTCAGCCAGCAGGCTGAACAGATGCAGGGCGTCAGCGCCAGCCACGTACAGGCGCGCCTGGTCGGGATCGAAGACCAGGGCTTCGGGCGCCATCAGGCCGGCGACATTGCCGATGCCATCGGCGATCACCTGTTGCAGGCTGAAGACCGGGCTGCCGCCCGCGGCGAAACGGAACTCGGCCACCTGGTGGCCGCCGCTGGCGGCCACGAAGATGCGCTCACCGTCCACCACCACATCCAGCGCTCCGAGCAGGGCATCGCCCGCCACCTGGAAGTTCTGGATGGTGGCGACGAAACTCAGCGCGCCGGTCGAGGGGTGCCGGGCGAAAGCCGACAGCGACTGGTTGTCGGTGGCCACCGCCAGCAGGTGGCTGTCGTTCGCCGTCCAGGCGATGGCGGACACGCCATTCAGGCCGTCGACGCCGGCATCGCTCTGACGGATCAGGCTGCTTGGCGTCAGCAGACCGCTGGACGCGTTGACCGTAAACACCGCGATGGCGTCGTCCAGCATACCTGCCGCGTACAGGCGGTTGCCGCCCGGCCCCATCAGCAGGCGGCGCACGCCGCCGATACCGTCGATACCGAATTCGCCGTCGACGTAACGGGCCAGGAACGACAGCTCGCCGCTGACGCCGTCGCGCGCGAATACCGCCACCGCGTCGGAGTCCTGACCGGCCACGTAGACGAAACGCTCGTCGCTGGACAGCACGAGGTGCGCGGCGCCGGCGATGCCGCTGACGCCGCCACTGCCGTTCTGCAACAACTGACGCTGGTCGAGCGCACCGCTCAGCGGATCGCGGCGGTACACCGCCAGCGAGCCGATGCCGTTGTGCGTGCCACTGGCGTAGACGTACTGACCGAGCGCACTGGCCGCGATCGCCGTCACGCGATCCAGCGGTTCGGGCACCGTCTGCAGCAGGTCGAGCACGCCTGCCACCGGCTCGGCGTGGCATGACCATTCGACGCTGTGCAGGGCGGCGGGGACGATATCGCTGACCCGCGCGGAACCGGCGTAGGACGGACCCAGACTGGCAATGGTGACGCTGTAGTCGATGCGCCCGCCGGGTATGGCCACATCGCTGTCATCGTCGATCGCCGCCACCAGATCGGTGGCCGGAGACAGCACGGTATCGTCGTCGGTGGCGCTGTTGTTGCCGGGATTGGGGTCGACCACGCCGATGCCGGTGACGGTGGCGGTATTGACCAGGCGCCCGCTGGCAAGGTTGCTGACCACGCCGGTGGCAGCGAAGGTGACGCGCGCGCCGACCGGAAGGGAGACGATGGTGTCGATGTTGCCCACGCCCGACAAGGGACACAGTCCGCCGCCGCTGCCGGTGCACTCCCAGGTCACCGATTCGAACTCGGGCGGGAAGGTGTCGACCACGCGCGCCTGCGCCACGTTGCTGGGACCATGGTTTTCCACGGCGATCAGGTAGGTCACCGATTCGCCGGGCGCGACCCCGCCGAGGCCGTCGAAGAAGGCTTCGCGATAGTCGAGTTCGCCGCTGTTGCCCGCCTCCACGTCATGATCGCGCTGGAACACGGTCAGCGCATTGTCGATCCGTGACACCGCGTACAGCTGGTCGCCGTCCGCCGACACCATGACATCGCTGGCCCCGCCCAGGCCGATCACCTGGCCGCCGGTCAGCGGCGCCGGGTCACCATTGGCGCGAATGCCGGCAAACGCCAGACTGCCGTCAGCCGATTCGCGGTGGAAATGCGCCACCGCGTTGCTGGCGGCTGCGGCCACATAGAGGTGGTCATGCAGCGGGCTGAGGCGGATGCGCGATGCACCGGCCAGGCCGGATACGCCATCGATGCCGTCGCGGATCAGCGCGGCAGGGCTCAGGTGCCCGTTGCCGGCATTGCGGGTGAAGTGCACCAGGCTGCCTTCTTCGGTGCCCAGCACGTAGAGGTGTTCGCCGTCGGCGCTGAGCGCCAGCGAACGGGCGCCGTCGAGGCCGAAGATGCCGCCCACACCATCCGCATAGTGGGTGATGAAGGCGAGCATGCCGAAGCCGCTGCTGCCCGGATTGGGATTGCGCTGGAACACCGCCACCGAATCCGAGGCGTTGCCGAGTGCGTAGACATGCATGCCGTCCGGCGACACCGCCAGCGCGATCGGCGCTTCCAGACCCATGACACCGCCCACGGCGTTCTGCACCATGCCGAGGAAGGCAAGGCGCCCGAAGTCGGGCGACGACGCCTCGGCGTTGCGGCGGAACACGGCGATGGCGTTGGAGAAGGCACCCGCCACATAAAGGTGTTGCCCGTCGGGGCTCTGCGCCACGGCGCGGGCCCCGGCCATGCCGGTGACACCCAAGACGCCGTTCTGGTCGGTTTCCAGGTAAGTCAGTCGACCGCTGGGGAGCGCGCGCACGAAAGTGCTGATGCTGTTCTCGGTGGGGCTGACCGCATACACATGGGCGCCATCGTCGCTGAGCAGGATGTCGGCCACGCCGCCCAGGCCCACCACGCCGTTCACGGCGCTGCGCAGCACCTGCAGGAAGCGCAGCGAACCATGCTCGGGCTCGCCCGGAGCGTTGACGCGGACAAAGGCGCCGATGGCGTTGTCGTCGGCGCCCGCCACGTACAGGTGGTTGGCGTCGCCGGTCAGCGCGCGCGCGCCGGCCAGCCCGTCGTACTCGGCCAGGCCGTCGTCCTTGGTGATGGCAAGATCGGCCACTACCGACACCACGTCGGAATCGGAAGCTTCGTTGTTGCCCGGCTCTGGGTCGAGGGGCGATGCAACCGTCGCCGTATTGGCCACCGTACCGGTCGCCTGGGTGGCGATCTGCACCTGGATGTTGAAGGTCACCTGACCGCCCGCGGCGATGTGGATCGGAACATGATCAAGGTCGCCGATGCCGCTGGCAGGACAGAACGAGTCGATGCGGCGCTCGAACTGCACCAGCGAGGCTTGCAGCGTGCCCGCGACATAGACCTGGTTGAGATCGTTGTCGATGACGATGCCGGTGGCGCCGGCCAGGCCGTCCACTTCGCTGCTCTCGTTGGAGCGCAGTCCGAGGAACTTGAGCGAGCCGTCGGCGGGGTCGCGGATGAACCAGCTCACCGCGGCACCGGATTGCGCGGTGACGTAAAGATGCGAGCCATCGGCACTGAGCGCGGCACGGCGCGGCGCCAGCAGGCCCTGGGTGCCGCCGACGCCCTGCGCCACGCTGGAGGCGAAGCTCAACGTGCCGAAGCCGCCGCTACCGGGATCGATATTGCGCTGCAGGACGACCACCCGGTTGGCGGTGGCGGCGGTGATGTAAAGGAACCTGCCGTCGGCATCGAACAGCGCCGAGGAGGCGCCGTCCATCGCCACACCGAAATCGCTGCCGCTGCGCACGCTGCGCCAGGTCAGCAGGCCGGTCGTCACGTCGCGATCGAAGCGGGCAATGCTGCCGCCGCTGGCCGACAGCGCATACAGGTGCGCGCCGCCGGGGCTGATGACAAGGAACTCGACGTTCTCGAGGCCGGCCACGGTCCCGCCGGGATCGGTCGGATCGTTGACGCCGTTCTGCTCGGATTCGATCCAGGTCAGATGGCCGGTATCGGCGTTGCGGGCGAAGCCGGCGATGGCGTTGTCGTTGGCGCCGGCCACGTAGAGGAAGCCGCCGTCGGGGCTCAGCACCAGGTGCAGGGCCTGATCGAGCCCGATGAAGCCCTGCTGTACCTCGACCAGGTCGGCGCGCAGCACGCCGCCACCGTCGCTGAGCTCGAACACGTTGACGGCGTCGGAGGTGCGGCTGGCCACGTACAGGAAACGCCCGTCGGCGCTGGCGGCCAGCGCACGCGCGCCGTCCAGCGCAGTGAGCGGCACGCCGTTGAGCATGTCGCCATGGGCCATGCGCAGCGCCTGGGTCAGGCGCCCGTCCAGCGGATCGCGTTCGAACAGGGTGACGCTGCTGTCGAGCACGCTGGCCGCAGCCAGGTAGCGGCCCGGCAGTGCCATATTGTCGGGAATCAGGGTCAGTCCGCTGACGCCGCCGAGACCGTCGATGCCGGTCATGCTGTCGGCATAGACGTCGATGAAATCGAGCGCGCCGGAGCCGCTCGCCACGCAGGTCCAACTGATCGAATCGGCGACGAATGCCGGATTGGTGCTGAGGATGTCGGTGACCACGACCGGTGCTGCCGACGTGTGGATCAGGTTGCTGGGGCCGGCATTGCGAACCACCACCTCGTAGGTGACGACCTCGCCCGCGACCACGGAGACCTGGCTGTTGGTCTTGCTGATCGACAGGTCGCCGCGCGGCGTCAGCGTCGTGCTGTCGAAATCGGAGAACTCGGTGATGTCGGGGTCGTCGGGATCGCTGAAGCGTTCCGGCAGCGATACCGTGGCCGTGTTCAGCAGCACGCCCAGGGCGTCCGGGCGGATGGTGGCATTGGCGCGGTAGACCAGGGTGCCGCCGACACCGATATCGACCAGATCGTCGATGTCGCCACCGCCGCCTGCGCTGCATGTGGAGCCGGTGCCCACGGCGAACGAGGCGACCGCGCTGTCGCCGAAACCGGCGGCATAGACGTGGCGCGAATCGCTGCTGACCGCCACCGCGTAGACATTGCGGATGCCGTCGACGCCATCGACATTGTCGGTGCGGACTTCGGCCAGATTGAGGCCGCCGAAGCTGGCACTGCTGCGGTTGAGGTCGCGGTCGAAGGCGAGCACGCTGTGATCGACCTCGGAAGCGACGTAGACGCGCTTGCCGTCGCCGCTGACCGCCACGTCGCGAGGGCCGCGCATCTTTGCGATGCCGCCACTGCCGTCGCTGTAGACGAACAGGTTCTGCAGGGTGCCGAACGCGGGACTGGTCGGATCGACGATCCGCTTCAGCACGTGCAGGGTATGACTGTTCTGCGCGACGATGTAGACGTGCTCCACATCGGCCGGGTCGTTGGCGCCGGGAATGCTGATCGAGACGGGACGGTTGGCGCCGATCATCGGCAGCGACTGGCGGAAGGCGAGCCTGCCAAAGCCGCTGCTGGCGCTGTTGTTGTCGCGGTTGAACACCACCGCCGTATTGGCCTCCGCGCTGACGCCGATGACCTGGCCGCGGTCGCGGGTGACCACCAGGTCGCGGATACCGGCAAGGCCCGTGGCACCACCGACGCCACCCCGGGCCTCGCCGATGAAGCTCAGGCTGCGATCGGCATTGCGCCGGAAAACGCCTATGGCCGACTCGAACGATGCCGCCACGTACAGGTGACGATTGTCGGCGTCCATGGCCAGACCGTGCGCACCGAGCAGCGCGGTGACGCCGCCCTGGCTGTCGCGCAGTACCTGGCGGAAGCTCAGCCGGCCGAAGTTGCCCGAAGCCGGATCGTTGTTGCGGTCGAACACCGCCAGGCTATCGCGGTCCTGGCTGGTGACGTACACGCTCATGCCGTCGGGACTGACCAGTACGCGACGCGGTGCCTCGATGCCGCTGACGCCAGCGATGCCGTCGAAGTACGTCTCGACGAATTCCAGGTGCTGGCCGGCCGTATCGTCGGTCAGACCACGGTCGTTGAAGCGGTTGAATACCGTCAGTGCGTTGTCAGGCAGGCTCACCGCGTAGACATGCCGCCCGTCGCGACTGACCGCCACGTCGGTCGGCGCCAGCAGGCCCGCGCCGGGCGCGAGACGATCGCGCTCGATGAAGGCGAACAGCGGATCCGGTGCGCTTCTGGAGTAGACCGTCAAGGGGAAGAAGCCGGTGCCGGTCTGCGCCGCGGCGACCAGCACATGGCGGCCGTCGCCGCTGACCGCAAGATCCGCGGCCTGCGTCAGGCCCAGGTCGCCGGCGTTCTCCAGCAGCGCCGATACCGACTCGAATTCGAGACCGCCACCCACCGTGTCGCGACGTAAACTGAGCAGGGCGCCCTGCTCGCGGCTGCTGGCCAGCAGGTGTTCGCCGTCCGGCGCGACCGCGATGCGGCCCGGGCCGGTCAGCGGATTGCCCATGCCGCCGGGCAGGGTCAGCGCGCTCTGCTGGTAGCTCACCCCAACTGCCAGACCATCGCCGTCGTAGACGACCTGGGTAATGCGCCCGGCGCTGGCGGCGCGCACGTAGAGATGGCCGCTGGCCGGCACGATGGCGAGGTCATCGGCGCCGCCGAGAAAGGCGTTGCTGGTGCTGCCATCCGAACTCAGGCGTCCGATGGGCGTGGCGCCGGCCGTGGTGTTGATGGCGAAACGGGCCACTTGCCCTGCGCCAGCGGAGGCGACGAACAGCCTGGCCTCGGCATGCGAGACCGCCATGGGTCCGGGATCGGATGGCACGGCGAGCACATGCTGGATGTCGTGGATCGGTACGCCGCTGACCGGATCGCGCCGGAAGATGCTGACCACGCTGGTCGAGACATTGTCGATGTCCGCCATGCCACTGACGTAGACATTGGCGGCGGTGGCAATGATCCGCCTGGGCGCGACCGGCACACCCGTGGTGATGCTGCCGGCGAACGACACCTTTCCGAAGTCCGGGTGGGCGGGATTGCCGATGCGACTGAACGCGGCAATGGCGGGATCGCCCCCGTCCGGTTTCGACAGCACGTAGACCATCTGTCCGTCAGGGCTGAGCACCACGTCGATCGGTTGCGCCATGCCGGTGACGACGCCACCCGGATCGGAGCCATCGTTCTGGCCATTCACCTCGGTCTCGAGCGCCGCCACCTGCCCGAAGGTGAGGCCCGGTACATTGTCGCGCGAGAACACGAACAGGCTGTCGGCCTCGTTTCCGACCACGTATACGTGACGGCCGTCGGGGCTGACGGCAAGGGCGTGCCCGCCTGCGCCGGCCTGACCCGCGACCTGGCGGAAGCCGAGATCGCCCGGCACCGGCGTGGTCGACTCGCAGGTCCAGGAGACGTTCTGCAACTCCGGCGGGAAGACATCCACGACGCGCGCGCCGAACACGGCGTCGGGGCCATTGTTGCGCAGGGTGATGACGTAGTCGGTGCTGGCGCCGGGAATCGCGGTCTCGCGGTTGTCGGTCTTGGAGATATCGAGGTTGGCTCGACCCGACAGCCCGGAGGTGATGGTGGCCGAAGCCGAGCCCGCGGCCGAAGTCACCTCGGCGGTATTGACCACCGTGCCGATGGCAAAGGGTACGGTCGGTACCGTGATCATGACGCGCAATGCGCCGCCCGGATCGAGGTTGGCGCCGACGCCCGGCGCCAGCGCGCCGCTGCCCGATGCCGCCGCACACGACGTATTGCCGGGGTTGACGGTCACCTCGCAGGTCCAGGTGGCCTCGGCGCTGTCGAGATCGGGGTCGCCGAGATCATCGCTGATCAGCGCACCCGCCACATGGCTCGGCCCACTGCTGGACACGACGATCTCGTAGGTGAGGATGAAGTTGTCGTCTGCTCCATCCTCCAGCGTGACCAGTCGCTTGCTGATGTTCAGCACCGCCTGCGGCGACAGCACGGTGTCGTCGTCGGTGGCGGTGTTGTTGTCGAGGTTGCTGTCGACGATGTCCGGCGGCGGCGTGGCCGTGGCGGTATTGACCAGGGTGCCGGTGGCGCGCGCATGGATCTGTCCGCTGATGGTGTACTCGACCCGCGACTGTCCGGGCAGGTCGACCGCCGAGGTCAGCACGTCGGCCGTCACCGGAGCCGTCGGCGTACCGACGCCGCAGACGCTGCTGTTGTGGTTGCAGCAGGCGCCATTGAAGGCCTGGCACTGCCAACTGATGGAACCGGGGACGAAGCCGGCGGTGCCGGCGGCGGGGAACAGCGGCAGGGCATCGTGGACCGCCACGTTGCTGGCGGTGATGAAGCCGTCGTTGCGCACCACCACGGTGTAGCTGTGCAGGGTACCCGGTACCGCACTGTCGGTACCGTCGGTCTTGGTCACACTGAGATCGGTACCGATCTCGACGGCGAGGACATCGGTGCTGCTGACGCCGATACCGGGGTTCACCTCGGTGACGTCCGGCGCGTCCAGGCTGATGGTCGCCGTATTGGAAATGCTTCCCGACGCCGTGCCGCCGACGGCCACATAGGCCCACAAGGTGCTGCTGCTGCCCTTGCGAAGCTGGAACGGTTCGTTCTGGATGTTGCCGGTACCGCGGAAAGACTCGACACCCTCCGGGCAGTTGTCGGGGTCGACATCATCGACGGTGCCGCCATCGCTGACGCAGTAGTCCCAGCACACGGCGGTATCTTCGACGCCGCAGCGCAGCGGATCGGGGTCGCCGCGCAGGGAGGTGGGAAACGTGTCGGAGAGCAGGATGCCGAGTTCGTTGGCTTCGTGCCCTACGTCGCTGGGGCCGAGATTGCTGACCGTGATGCTGTAGATGAACGCGGCGCCGGGGTTGGCGGTTTCCACGTTGCTGGTCTTGAGCACGCGGATGTCGGCGCGGCGATCGATCTCGTAGACGTTGGTCGCGCTGTTGTTGTCGGTATCGGTATCGATGTCGCCGCTGGCCGCGAGCACCTCGATCCCGGCGTCGACCTCGATGCTCGGCTCCAGCGCGGCGCTGTCGTAGTCGAGCGCGATCGAGACGGTAATGCTGCTGCCCGATGTGAAACTCGCCGCGTTGAGTGCCACCACCACGCTGCCGGTGTCGGTGCCGGCGTTCGGGGTGCAGGCCACCAGTGGATTGCACTGCCAGGTGGCGGCCTCGACTTCGGCCGGAAAGTCCATGGTCAACGTGGCGCCGGAGCTGTCGGTCGGGCCGAGATTGGTGGCGGTCAGGGTGAGGGCATTGGCGGTGGTGCCCGGAATGTACTGTCCCGGTGCTCCACTGGGCAGGCTGGGAGTGAACACCACGCGAAGATCGGTCTCCGCCCTGCGCGTCTTGGTGAAGGCGCTGGCGTGGTTGTCGGTATCAGGGTCGTTGGCCGCGGCGGGCACCGAAATGGTGGCGGTATTGACGATCGATGCCGCACTCGCCGACGAGGGCGTCGACACGTTCAGCGTGTAGGTCAGGCTGCCGCCGGCCGGAATGGCCAGATCGGCCTCGTCGATGCTGCCGCTGCCAGAGGCATTGGGGCAGCTTGCGCCGACGCTGGGCGCGCACGACCACGTGGTGAACGTCATGCCGGTGGGCGCGTTGTCGACCAGGCCCACCCCGGTGACGTCGGAGGGACCCGCGTTGGCCACCACCACGGTGTAACTGTCGGCGGTGCCCGGCACGTACTCGGCGCTGGCCGAGGTCTTGCTCACCGAGACATCGCTTTCCAGCTCGAGGTCGCTGGACACCTGCTGGGCAAGCGCGCCGGCCGTGCCGGTCACCACCAGCGGATCGGCGGTCATCGACGAGCCGAACGCCACGGTGAGGGTGAAGGTGACGGAGCCGCCGTCGGCCACGTTGACGCTGCGGTTGACGTTGCCGCTGCCGGACCCGCCACCGGCGCCGCAACCGGAGCCTGCACCGACCGCCACGCAGGTGAAGGCGATGCTTGCCTGCGCCGGGAAGTCGGTGGTCACCGAAACGCCACTGGCTGTGGCATCGCCGGTATTGCCGACGATCAGCGTGTACACGTTGCCCGTCGTGCCTGGCGTATAGCTGTCAGGGCCTGCAAAGCTCAGCGTCGGCACGGCCTGTGCGTGCGCCGCCGCTCCCGAGACCAACAGCACGCATGCGAGCGTGAACCCTGCGGCAGCCCGAAAGCGGCCAGCGGTCGACTGCGACATTGAGTTTTCCCCTGTTTGAAAGCTGCCCCGACAAGGCGTCGCCGTGCGACGACTACCGCACCATGCGACTGCCCCCCGGGGCCGGCGTCCCCACCCTACACCCAGTCCCCATTTCTCACCACCTTTTCCGGATCAGGTCCGGGACAGGCACTTCTGTGGACGCCGATCCGTCCGCCGCGGTGAGCCATGCGGTCTGGGCCCGTTGACATTGCAATCGGAAGAACCGGGTCGCGACTGTCACGGACGCCGGAAATACCGGATCCACGGTCGGCCCGGAGGGCGCCCACGTTGGCGCGGATGCCCGCCATGGCCTCGCTCCAGTCCTTGGACAGGCCAGGAGCCTGCCCCGAAACGCAGCGTCTTCATGGTGTTGCAACGGAGTGGATGGCACTGGATGCCTGCTCTCGCAGGCATTTCTGCTGGCGGTCAGCGCTGGCCGGCGGCCACCTCGGCGGGAGGCGACAGCGCCACGGCCCAGGACCGCGCCACCGCGTCCAGCAGGTCATCGCGCGCCGCCATCACCAGCAGGGTGCCGCCCGGCACCGTCAGGGCGCGGCCGTGGATGCCGTCCTGCTCGAAGCGGCGCTCGGGGGTGTCGAGTGCGGGCACGTAGAACAGGGTCACCGGGGCTTCCGGGCGCTGCACCACGAGGTGCAAGGATCGGTACTGCCCCATCGGGCACACCGCCGCATAGCTCACCGCTTCCGGCGCAGCCGCCAGATCGACGCCGAGGCGCGCGGCACTGCCGCGCAGCAGCGGCGCCGGCACCGGCGGCCGCGGATCGAGGGCATAGGGTTCGTGCAGGTAGTGATCCATGGCGAGCTGCGCCAGTTCGTCCTCGTCGGTCGGCGAGGCCATTGGCCACAGGACGAACACCAGCCCCGCCGCCAGCACGATGGACGCCGCCAGTGCCAGCCAGCCCGGCACGTGCGGCAGGCGCCGGCGGCGCACGGTGGTCTGGCGCAGCAGTACCATCTCGGCCAGATCCTCCGGCACCGGCACCTGCATGGCCGCACGAAGCGCCTGCTCGAAGTCCTGGCTGCGGCGGTGGTGCTCGGCGCAACGCGGGCACTCGACACGATGTGCGCGCATCAGCTCGTCCTCGCGCGGCTCGCTGCCGAGTCGACGGCGATAGTCAAGACAGTTCATGCACCACCCCCTGCGCGTCGCCGCCATCGAGTGCGGCACGCAGCTTCTGCCGCGCGCGGAACAACTGGGTCATCACCGCCTGCGGTGTCAGGCCCAGGGCATCGGCAATCTCCTGACAGGAATAGCCACCCAGCACCTGCATCACCAGCGGCTCGCGGTACTTGGCCGGCAGTCCGGCCAGCGCACGGCGCAGCACGCCGGCGTCAGCACCGGCGTCGGGGCCCGGCGCGTTGTGTTCCGGCACGTCCTCGGCTTCGAGATCGACCTGCTGCAGCGACTTGCGCTCGTAAAGACGCGCATGCTCGCGGCGCAGGATGGTGATCAGCCAGGCCTTGGCGGCGGCGCCGTCGCGCAGATCGTCCATCGCCTTCCAGGCGCGCATGAAGGTCTCCTGCACCAGATCCTGGGCCAGTGTCTGGTCACGGCACAGCCAGTATGCGAAGCGATAGAGGTCGGCGGACAGGGCACGAACCAGGGCATCGAACTGGGCTTGGCGGGAACTCATGCCCTGATGACCGGGTGCGGCGTCGCATGCTTTCGCCGTATCCATGGTCGCGGACCAGGGCTAGTTGATCCTGGCCAGGATGCCGTCCAGTTCGTCGAGGCTGTGGTAATGCACCACCAGCTTGCCACGACCACCGCGCCCCTGCTGAATGGCGACGCGCGCGCCGAGCTTCTCGCCGAGGTCCTGCTCCAGGCGGCGCACGTCGGGATCGGCGGTGGCCTGCTTGCGCGGCGCCGGCCGCGCCTTCTGCGCGGCTCGGGCGCGCTGCTCCAGCTCGCGTACCGACCAGCCCTTGGCGGAGGCTTCGCGCGCGAGAGCAATGGCGCGCGCCTCGGGCAGGGTGAGCAGGGCGCGGGCATGGCCCATCTCCAGCCCACCGCTTTCCAGCAGGCGGCGGATTTCCTCGGGCAGTTCGAGCAGGCGCAGCAGGTTGCTGACCGCGGCGCGCGAGCGCCCGACGGCTTCGGCCGCCTGCTGATGGGTGAGATCGAATTCCTCGATCAGGCGACTCAGGGCGCCGGCCTCCTCCAGCGGGTTGAGGTCTTCGCGCTGGATGTTCTCGATCAG
>DAOMOD010000009.1:0-35572 GCA_035444205.1 Lysobacteraceae bacterium | reverse complement strand
CGACGGCGTCACCCAGGGCCGCGCCGGCATGGAGCTGTCGCTGTTCTCGCGCGACACCATCGCCATGGGCACCGCCATCGCCCTGTCGCACGACATGTTCGATGCGGTGCTGTTGCTCGGCGTGTGCGACAAGATCGTGCCCGGCCTGCTGATCGGTGCACTGTCGTTCGGCCACCTGCCGGCGATCCTGGTGCCGGCCGGGCCGATGCCCTCGGGCCTGCCCAACCGCGAGAAGGCACGCGTGCGCCAGGCCTACGCCGAGGGCAAGGCCACACGCGAGGAGCTGCTCGCCGCCGAGGCCGCCAGCTACCACAGCCCCGGCACCTGCACCTTCTACGGCACCGCCAACTCCAACCAGATGCTGATGGAGGTGATGGGCCTGCACCTGCCCGGCACCGCCTTCGCCCATCCCAACACGCCGCTGCGCGATGCGCTGACCGTGGCCGCCGCCGAACGCGCCTGCGCGCCCGACCTGCCGCCGCTCGGTCACGTCATCGACGAGAAGGCCATCGTCAACGCCATGGCCGGACTGGCCGCCACCGGCGGCTCCACCAACCACGCCATCCACCTGGTCGCCATCGCCCGTGCCGCCGGCATCGTCATCGACTGGGACGATCTCGATGCCATCTCCCGCGCCACCCCGCTGCTGGCACGCATCTATCCCAACGGCCAGGCCGACGTGAACCGCTTCCACGCCGCCGGCGGTCTCGGCTTCGTCATCCGCGAACTGCTCGATGCCGGTCTGCTGCATGCCGACATCCGCTGTGTGCACGGCGGCGACCTGCGCGCACAGGCGCAGGAGCCCTGGCTCGACGACCTTGCGCTGCGCTGGCGCGCGCCGCCGACCGATCCGCTGGATGGCGACGTGCTCAGACCGACGGCACAGCCCTTCGATGCCGAGGGTGGTCTGCGCCTGCTCACCGGCAATCTCGGTCGCGCCATCGTCAAGGTCTCGGCCGTGACGGTGGCGCATCGCCGCATCGAGGCGCCGGCACGCATTTTCGACTCACAGGACGCCCTGCTCGAGGCCTTCAGGGCCGGCCGATTGGACGGCGATTTCGTCGCCGTGATCCGCGGCCAGGGTCCGCGTGCCAACGGCATGCCCGAACTGCACAAGCTCACGCCCACGCTGTCGGTGCTGCAGGCGCGCGGGCAGCGCGTGGCCCTGCTTACCGACGGCCGCATGTCGGGCGCCTCGGGCGCCGTGCTGGCGGCCATCCACGTGGTGCCGGAAACCATCTGCGGCGGCGCCATCGGCCGATTGCGCGAGGGCGACACCGTGCGCATCGACGCCGAGGCTGGTGTCATGGACGCGCTGATACCTGCCGCCGAATGGCAGGCGCGTGAATCCGCCACCATGGATCTTGCACCCAACCGCAGCGGCATGGGCCGCGAACTGTTCGGCCTGATGCGCGCGCACAGCACCAGCGCCGAGGAAGGCGCCGGCGCCCTGTTCGTGGATGCATGACATGACCCGCATCGCCCCATGTAGGAGCGGCGAGAGCCGCGATCCGGTGCTCCGGTTGCAGCCTTGGATCGCGGCTTTCGCCGCTCCTACAAAGGCAGCCCCGCTTGCTCCCCTCTCCCCCCGGGAGAGGGGCCGGGGGAGAGGGTCCGACCGAAGCAATCCCGCCATGCCCTGCTTCATATCCCACTGCAGGAGCGCACCCTGTGCGCGACCGGCGCGCGGCGATATGGTCATAGGATGGTCGCGCACAGGGTGCGCTCCTACAAAAGCAAGCCGTCGCCGGGGTTCGCGATACGGCCTGTTCCGCAACAGCGGCGCCATGGTGACGGCCCGATGACCACTCCCGCCCTGGTCGCCGATATCGGCGGCACCAATGCGCGCTTCGCCCTTGCCGACCTGGGCACCTCGCCGCCAACGTTGCGTCAGCAACGCACCCTGCGCTGCGCCGATTTCGCCAGTCTGCACCACGCCGCCGAGCACTATCTTGCCGACGTCCAAACGCAGCCCGAACGCGCCGCGCTCGCCGTCGCCTGTCCGGTCAAGGGCGACGAGGTACGTCTCACCAATCGCGCCTGGGCCTTCAGCCAAAGCGAACTCAAGGCGACGCTCGGTCTTGCGCAGCTCATGGTGATCAACGACTTCGGCGCCGTCGCCTGGGCGGTCCCCGCACTCGGCGCGGACGACCTGCAACCGCTGTATGGCGCCACGGAACTCCCCCAGCGCGGGCCCGTCACCCTGCTCGGCCCTGGCACCGGGCTTGGCGTGGGCCTGCTGGCTGGCGACCGCACGCGCGGCTGGCTGGTGATCGAAACCGAGGGTGGCCACGTGAGCTTCGCCGCACAGGGCGACGAGGAACAGAGCATCGCGCGCTGGGCCATCGCCCGCTTCGGCCGCGTCTCCAACGAACGCCTGCTTTCCGGCGCCGGCCTGTCGCATATCGACGCGGCGCTGCGTGGTGTCGACCCTTCGGACCGCCATGCCGGCCTGCGCGAACCGGCGCACATCGTCGCCGCGGCGCTGGAAGGCCACGACGTCATCGCCCGCCGCACCCTGGCACGCTTCTGCGCCATCTTCGGCAGCGTCGCCGGCGACTGCGCCCTGGTGCACGGCGCCCGCAGCGTCATCATCGCCGGCGGCATCGTGCCGCGCTTCATTCCCTTCCTGAAGAGCAGCGCCTTCCGCGAACGCTTCCTGGCCAAGGGCCGCTTCGCCGATCATCTGGCCGCCGTGCCCATCCACATCATCACCCACCCGCACCCCGGGCTGCTGGGCGCTGCCATGGCGCTCCGCGATCCGCCGCAGGAGACCCCACCGTGAGCTTCACCCCCGACACCCGCGCCGCTGCCGTCGATGCCATCCTGGATGCCGCAGCGGTGCTTCCGGTGCTCAGCATCGAACGGCTCGACCAGGCCCTGCCGCTGGCGCAGACACTGGTGGAAGCCGGCCTGCCGGTGCTGGAAGTGACCCTGCGCCACCCGGCGGCGGTGGAGGCCATCCGACTGATCGCCAGCGATGTGCCCGGCGTCATCGTCGGCGCCGGTACCGTGCTCGACGGCGGTCAGCTCGCGCAGGTCACCGAGGCCGGCGCCCGCTTCGCCATAGCACCCGGCGCGACCGATGCCCTCTACGCCGCGGCTGCGGAGACTGCGATTCCGCTGATTCCCGCCGTAGCCACCGCCAGCGACATCATGCGCGGCCTCGAACACGGGCACCGCCGCTTCAAGTTCTTCCCCGCGGCCGCCGCAGGCGGCATCGCCGCGCTCAGGGCCTTCGCCGGCCCCTTTCCCCAGGTGCGTTTCTGCCCCACCGGCGGCATCGACGCCGCCAGCGCGCCGGACTGGCTGGCCCTGTCCAACGTCGCCACCGTCGGCGGCTCCTGGATGGTCCCCGCCGACGCACTGAGTGACGGCGACTGGCCACGCATCGCCAGCCTGGCAAGGCGCGCGGCGGCGTTGCGGCCGCAACCTCTGTAGGAGCGCACCTCGTGCGCGACCTGCGCCGCGCTCGATTGCACCGCTTGATCGCGGCTGAAGCCGCTCCTACAAAAAGCCCCCTGTAGGAGTGCACCTCGTGCGCGACCTGCGCCGCGCTCGATTGCACCGCTTGATCGCGGCTGAAGCCGCTCCTACATAGGTCCCGCTGCAGGGACCCATTCGTGGGCGACCAGCGCTGCGCTTCGCAAGCACCGCTTGATCGCGGCTATCGCCGCTCCTACAAGGGAGCTGTCGTAGGAGCGGCGATAGCCGCGATCGTCCCCGCACATGCCGACCATGCGTCCCCAGTCGGCACCGCTCCCAAGCTTCCCTCCCTGCTCCCTGCTCCCCGCTCCCTGCTCCCTCGACTCAAAGCATCCCCGCCCGCTCCCAGCGCGCCGAGTACACCACCCAGTCGTCACCGCCCTTCTTCCAGCCCGACTCGACCTCGTAGGTGCCGGCCTGCTCGGGGATGAACGAGCCGCTGCCGCCGCGCGCGAACACCTTGAAGCGCACCGTGGCGCGCTCGCCGTGCATGGTCACATCCATCGGACCGAAGGTGATGCCGAGTGACTGGTGGCGCATGGTCTCGGCGCGCACCAGCGCATGCAGGGTGCGTCGGTCGAGCTGCCCCTGCTGGCCGGTGAAGTCCTCCGCCACGCCGGTCATAAAGAGCGCCGGCATGCGCTCTTCCAGCGCGGTGGCCATTTGGACGATGCGATCGCGCAGCGCCTGTTCATCCGGCTCACGTGCGCACGCAGCAAGCAGCATGGCAAGCACGACCAGCATCGACCGCGCCGCACAAGCCCGCGCGCGTCCCGTCGACGCTTTCATCGGAAACCAACGCATACGCCAGACCATTCCCATCCCGATTCGCTTGTCAGCTTACACCCGCTGTGCTGCAATCCCGCTCAATACGCGGCCGTACTGGCCGCCTTCGCCACACCACCACGCGCACGAATCAAGAACCCGGAGGGGAATCCCCATGAGCAGCGACCGTCCCTGGCTGGCGCAGTACCCGCAAGGCGTTCCGGCCGAGATCGATCCCGAAGCCTTCCGCTCCATCGTCGACGTGTTCGAGAAGAGCGTCGAACGATTCCGCCACCGCCCTGCCTTTTCCAACCTGGGCAAGACACTCACCTTCGACGAAGTGGACCGCCTGAGCGCCGACTTCGCCAGCTACCTGATCCACGATCTCGGCATGAAGAAGGGCGACCGCCTGGCCATCATGCTGCCCAATCTGCTGCAGTACCCCATCGCCCTGTTCGGCGCGCAGCGCGCCGGGCTTACCGTGGTCAACACCAATCCCATGTACACCCCGCGCGAGCTGAAGCACCAGCTCAAGGATTCCGGCGCCGCGGCCATCGTTGTCCTGGAGAACTTCGCCGGTGTGCTGGCGGAAGTGAAGGACGACACACCGGTGAAGCACGTCATCGTCACCGGCATCGGCGACATGCTGGGCTTCCCCAAGCGACTGATCGTCAACTTCGTGATCCGCCACGTGAAGAAGATGGTGCCGTCCTACAGCCTGCCCGGCCATGTGCGATTCAACGACGCCATGGCGAAAGGCAGCGCGAAGAAGCCGCCCAAGGTGGACGTAGGACCCGAGGACATCGCCTTCCTCCAGTACACCGGTGGCACCACCGGTGTTGCCAAGGGGGCCATGCTGACCCAGCGCAACATGGTGGCCAACATGGAACAGGTGGCCCCGGTGATCGCCGGCAAGGCGAAGGAAGGCGAGGAGGTGGTCATCACCGCCCTGCCTCTGTACCACATCTTCGCGCTTACGGTGAACTGCCTGATCTTCGTCCGCTTCGGCGGCAGGAACGTGCTCATCACCAACCCGCGCGACATGCCCGGCTTCGTCAAGGAGCTCGGCCAGGTGCCGTTCTCCATCATCACCGGCGTCAATACCCTGTTCAACGGACTGCTCAACACTCCCGGTTTCGACAAGCTCGACTTCAGCCACCTCAAGGCCGCGATGGGCGGCGGCATGGCCGTGCAGAAGGCCGTGGCCGACCGCTGGCAGGAAGTCACCGGCACCGTGCTGATCGAAGGCTACGGCCTCACCGAGACCTCGCCCGTGGCCACCGTGAATCCGCCCGACGTCGCCGGTTTCACCGGCTCCATCGGCCTGCCCGCACCCTCCACCGAACTCAGCATTCAGGACGAGGACGGCAACCTGCTGCCGGTGGGCGAAGTGGGCGAGATCTGCGTGCGCGGTCCACAGGTGATGAAAGGCTACTGGGAGCGGCCTGAGGAAACCGAAAAGGTCATCAAGAACGGCTGGCTGCACACCGGCGACATGGGCAAGATGGATGAGAGGGGCTACTTCTACGTCGTCGACCGCAAGAAGGACATGATCCTGGTCTCCGGCTTCAACGTGTATCCCAACGAGATCGAGGACGTCATCGCCACCCACCCCGGCGTGCTGGAAGTCGCCGCGGTCGGCGTACCCGACGAGAAGGCCGGTGAAGCGGTGAAGGTGGTCATCGTCAAGAAGGATCCCAACCTCACCGCCGAGGACGTGAGAGCCCTGTGCAAGAAGGAGCTGACCGGCTACAAGCAGCCCAAGTACGTAGAGTTCCGCACCGAACTGCCGAAATCCAACGTCGGCAAGATCCTGCGCAGGGAGTTGCGGGAGAGCGCCAAGCCGGCCGCGTAGGGGAGCCCAAGGTGGGTGAGACCGCCTCCAGGGTGCCGTCAGCGTGTTGTTTGCGCAGCCATTGAAGTCACACGGCTATACATCACCGTGACGTACCCGGATCCTGCTCACAGCGAGGCACCCTGGGAGGTCGGGATCGCCAATTTGAGCGCGCGAAGGCCGCCCTGGACGTACTCGGGACGTCCGGCATCGAGGCCGAACGCCATATCGGCCACACCCCTGCACGCGGCGAGGAAGTGGGCACGTTCCAGCGTTTCCCTGTCCACCGAGCCGCGGTAGTCGGCCAGAACCGCCCGCAACAGACGATCGCCGCCCCAGTGGACGAGCCCGGCGAGATCGAGGGCCGGATCGCCCAGGGCAGCGTCGCTCCAGTCGATGACGCCCGTGATCGAATGCGCGTCGGGATCATACAGCACGTGTTCGGCGGCGAAATCGCCATGCAGCATCACGGGGCGCGTTTCGCCCCCGTTGAGCTTCGCCGGCGCATCGGTGAGGAAACGTTGCCATTCCTGCAGCGGCTGATCCGGCGCGGCGCGTGCCACCTTCTCGAAATCATCGAGTGCTTCGGCCTTCGCCTCATCGACGATCGACGCCAGGTGCTGCTGCGGCACGCCAAGGCGCGCCGCCTGGCCACGTGGAAAGGCATGCAGCCACGACAGGAACTGCGCCAGGCGAGGCGCCAGGTGAGTATAACCGTTGGTACACCAGTCGACGCCGGACGCGGGCATGCCGGCCAGCTTCCGGTACCCGCCGAAATGGCGCGGGAACGGTGGATTCGGCTGGCCGTGGAAACAGTACCCCGGCAGCGGCACCGGCGAGTGGCTGGCCAGCGCCGGCAGCAGACGCATTTCGAGCATAAGCTGGTCCGACACGTCGCTGCGCTTCGGAAACCGGAACACCCACTCGCCGTCGACATCGAAAGCGACGCAGTCGTAGCCCTCGCCCAGCCAGCGCACCTCGTGCGCGGCCAGGTCCGGAAACTGCGCACGGATCAGGTTTGCCGCAGCATGCGCGTCGAGTTCGGGCACTTCGATCATGATCGCGCTCCGGTGCGTGAATGGGGAAGGCATGAAGCGCTCGCACCCGAGCGATTCCGCCGAGCGTCTGGCGCCATCCGGACCACCCCCCCCACAAGCCCCTAGAAGATTGTGGAGAATATCGCAGAATGCGCAACCGAAACCGAAAAGAAGCCATGCCGATGGCCAGTCCCCGACACCGTCCCCGCGCGACACTGATACATGCACTTGCCGCCCTGGCCCTGACTGTGGCGCTGACACCGGCCGCGGCCCGGCCCCAGGCCGGCGACGGCCTTCTGGTGGATCTGGCCGGGCTCCATGCCGCAGACGTCCAGGCGCTCAAGCATGCTCAGGGCGCATCGTGGTGGGTGGAAGCAGGTACCAGCCTGCTGCTGGTGGGCGATGTCGAGGCGCTGCGTGCCGCCGTTCCCGAAAGGCGACAGATGGCCGAGACCGGCCGCCTGCATCCCGATGGCCTCGCACTGCACGCCCGCGGCTGCAACGATCGCGGCACGCCGCCCGAGGCCGGACTCCTGATACTTCCCGGGGAAACGCATGACCTGGTGCGCATTCCGCGTGCCTTTTCGCCGCTGGCCTTCAAGGCCCAGCCGATCGACCCGTCGAAGGGCGCGCCGGCCTACGAGCTGGTGCCACCGAATTCCACCATCGCGCGCATGCGCCGCCTCGATCGCGAAGAGATGGGCAGGGTCAAGGCTGGCGCGCAGGACCCGGCTGTACTTGCGGCGGTGGTGGCGGTCGACCAGGAGCGCTGGTTCCAGGCGGTGGCCGAACTGGCGGCGATCGACCGGTCGAGTTTCTCGCCCGATCTGATCCAGGCACGGCGCTGGCTGGTTGAGCGCTTCGAGGCACTGGGTCTCGACGTCAGCGAGCCGGGATTCGGCTTCCCCTTTCCCACGCCGGCGCCGCTGGCCAATGTGATCGGATCCTGGACCGGCACCACCTATCCCGACGAGTGGATCGTCGTCGGCGGCCACTACGACTCGCGCCGGGAAATCAACGACCCTGCCAACGCATCGGTCACGCCCGGCGCCGATGACAACGCCTCGGGCTGTGCCGGCGTGCTCGAAGCCGCCCGCGCGGTGCTGCCATTTCGCCCGCAGCGCAGCATCCTGTTCATGTGCTACTCCGGCGAGGAACAGGGGCTGTTCGGCAGCGTCGGTCACGTCAACGCACTCAGGGCTACCGGCATGCTGCCCAGGGTCAAGGCCATGCTCAACATGGACATGATCGGCTGGACTCCGGACGACACCCTCGGCGTCCATATCGGCGTACGCACCGACATGGGCGATGCCGCCGCCAACCTGGCGCTGGCGCACCTGTTGGCGGATGCCGCGCTCGACTACGTGCCCGAGCTGAGTCCCGATCACGTCGTGATCGATTCCGTCACCTGCTGTTCGGACCACATGCCGTATCTCCACGCCGGCGTGCCCGCCGCCATGAGCATCCATCGCGGCACCGTCGCCTACCCGCACTACCACCGCTTTAGCGATACCCCGGACCATCTTGGCCCGCACGCACGCGACATCGGCGGCGCCATCGTGCGCATGAACGTGGCGGCATTGGCGCAGCTTGCCGGCGTCGAGTCGTTCGCGGTCGATGCCGGCATTTCCGGCCTGTGGTTCGACAGTGCGCGCGACGGCGAAGGCTTCAGCATCGAAGTGCTCGACGAGGTCCAGGCGGTGGTGATCTGGTACACCTACGATGTCGACGGCAGTCAGATGTGGCTGATCGGCAATGCCAGCGTCGACGGCGCACGCCTGCGGGTGGACGCACTGGCACGCCCGGTAGGCGCCCGCTTCGGCGCCGACTTCGATCCGCACGATGTGGAACGCAGAGTCTGGGGTTCGCTGGACATCGAGTTCGAGGACTGCACCAGCGGCCGCTTCAGCTACCAGGGTCCGCCGGACTACGGCAGCGGCAGTCATCCCCTGGTGCGCCTGGCACAGATGAGCGGCGTGGGCTGCGGCAGCGACGCGGCGATGCCGGGCAGCGCGTTCAGCGGTCTGTTCTACGAC
Organism: Lysobacteraceae bacterium; assembly: GCA_035444205.1. Lineage (GTDB taxonomy): Bacteria > Pseudomonadota > Gammaproteobacteria > Xanthomonadales > BPKI01 > DAOMOD01. Next base: position 26,414 of record DAOMOD010000009.1, on the reverse strand, counting down.
CCGTCGCGTGATGGCGAGGGCTTCTCGATCCAGATGGTGGACGCTGACGGCGACGAGCCGTTGCCGGTCGCCTTCTGGTTCACCTATACGCCCGAAGGCAACCAGGCATGGCTGATCGGAGCCGGCACAATGGAAGAGGGGCGGCGATTCGTCACAGACACTGTGCAGCAGCCGACCGGTGCGCGCTTCGGTGCGGATTTCGATCCTGCCGACGTGCAACGACTGCCCTGGGGCCTGTGGAGCATCGCGTTCAACGACTGCAACACGGCGGCCCTGGCGTACGTCTCCACGCGGCCGGGCTATGACTCGACGGCCCAGCAACTGGTGCGCCTCAGCCGCCCGCTCGGCGTGGATTGTCCCGCGCCCTGAGTCGGTTGCTTCGGCGACAGCGTGGTGGGCGACAGCGGCAGGATCGCACAGGTGTCGCGCGGACTGGGCGCCGTCCGGGCGACGAAAGAAAGAGGCCTCCCAAGTAGGGAGGCCTCAAAGTGAACGATCTCAGAGAGTCGTAAGATTCAATCGAGCTTGCCGACGATCACATTGTCCATCGTCGTCCAGTTGTTGGCGGGTACGTCCGGCGCTTCGATCGTGATGTGCACGATCGGCGATACGGTAACGAAGCCACCGAAGCTGGTCATCGACGACGGGCTGTAACTTTCGATCGTACCGTCCTCCAGCTCCAGGATGATCTCGCCGCCGGTCGGGTTGAAGCCGATGTCGCTGGCCCAGAAGTTGCCGCCGACCGCGGTCACCGGAGCGCCGGTGAAAGTGATCCGCAGCGCGTCGAGTGCCGAATCGGTCGAGACGATGCCCGGATCGTTGTACAGGTTGTTCGACCCGGCTCCGACCGCGGTGACGTCATAGCTGAAGCCGTTGCCGCTGAAGCTCAGCATCGGCCCGGCTGGGCCGACCGGCACGTCGTTGAAGGGTTCCTCGTAGAATCCGGCCTGGACGTTGGCCAGGAACTCGTCGCGGTCGGTGTAGAAGCCCGGGGTGCCGTCGCCGCAGCCCGGCACGCCCTCCGCGCATTCGAAACCGTTGGCGAAGATCAGCGGAGCGGCGATCGTCGTCGAGGTCGAAGCGATGTTGTTGGCCGGATTCGGGTCGACCGTAGACGAAGTGACTACGACCAAGGTATCCACCGTGCCGCTCTTGGCGTCGGCATCGACATCGACATCGATCTGCAGCACCTCTTCGGCATCGACCGCAAGCGTGCCGGTCAGGTCGCAGGTCACGGTCTGGCCAGCGGCCGAACAATCCCAGTCCCCGCTGCCATCGATCAGGCCGCCGCTGACATAGCCGAACTCGGCCGGCAGATCAACCTGGACCGAAACATCCTCCGCCTGATCCGGACCGAAATTCTCGACGGTGACGGCGAAGCTGACCGCGCCGCTGGGACTGACTATGCCCGGCACGCCGAACACGCTGACGGCGAGATCGGCTCCGGCTGCAGTCACCGTGAACTCGACCGGGATATCCACCACCGGATTGCCAGGGTCGTTGCTGAGCACGCACAGGCGGGCGTTGTAGACGCCTTCGCTGAGGGCCGCCGCATCCATGGTCACTTCGACTACATCGTCGGGACCGCCGGAAGCGATCGTTCCGTTGTCGATGTCCACCGACAGCCATGGGATATCGGCCGGATTCTCGCAGCTGCCGCCGCCGGCGACGGCGATGCTGAACGACAACAGCTCGGCACCGTCCTGGATCGGTCCGACCACCGTCGCGGCGCCGGTGCTGGTATCGATGGTACGGATGTTGCTGTTACCGCCACCCAGGTACGAGGCCCAATACAGCGTGCCGGTGCTGCGGTCGAAGTCCATGTCCTGCGCGAAGTTCGCGTTGACGCCGACCGGTCCGATGACGGCTCCGGTCGCATCGGTCTTGTCGATCGCAACAAGGACGTCGTCGAAGATCTCCAGGCCGAACATCGAGCCGGCGTTGTTGATCGCGATCGCGATGAGGATCGATCCGGCGGTCATGCCGCTGACGCTCCCGACCAGGGTGCCGATGCCGGTGCCGACATCGATCGAGAACAGTCGGTTGTCGCCGCCAGCGGGCACGATGACCGCATAGACCGTCCCGGTGGTCGGATCCCAGGCCGCGCTCACCCAGGTACCGGACGCAGGCACGCCCGTCAACACGCCGAGTTGATTGACGGCACCGGTGCTGGTGTCGAGATAGCCGTAGGCGTTCTGCGGAAGCGCACCGCCGCCGGTCGCGACGAAGAAGTGCTGACTGAAGTCGTCGTCGATGAAGGTCTGGGCGAAGATCGTTCCCGGGCTCGGATCGATGATCGTCGTCAGCGCCCCCGGTACCAGCGCGTCCAATGTCACGTAATCGCTGCGACTGAAGCCGGTCGTCGTGTACGCCGGTACCGTGCCGACCACTCCGCGCACAGCGCTGCGCGAGTGCTGGCTGCCGGGGCCGCCCAGGCGCTCTTCCATCTTTTCCAGCCAGTCCGGATCGACCGGTTCGGCATGCAGCGAGCCGCTTCTGCCGCTGGATCGCACCTGATACGGCACGCGCGGGAAATGCGCGCGCGGATGCGCCGCCGGAGCTTCCTCGATCTCCCAGAACAGTTCAGCATCGCCGATGTTGCCGATCGTCAACGTTGCGGTCGTGAAGGCGCCCTCGTCGGCGGTACCCGACAGCGAACCAGGATCGACTGTGATTTCCGGTTCACCCGTGAAGATCACGGTCAGCTCGACCGGAACAACGACCAGCTCGTTGCCAGCGGTGTCGTCGCTGTGCACGCACAGGTTCGCGCTGTAGACGCCCGGAGCAAGCCCGTCAGTATCGATCAGGACGTCGACCAGACTCGGCGAACCGGGTTCGGTCGTGCCCGAACCCGGGTCGACGCTGAGCCAGCTCACCAGGCCCGGGTTGTCGCAGGGCTCGGGGATGCCGACCTTGTGCAGCGTGACGGTCACGCCGCTCCAGTTCATCGGGTTGGCGCTCGTACTGTTCCAGCCGTGAATGAACGTGAAGGTCCAGTCGCCATCGTCCGCCGCCCCCGGAGGGAACGGCCAGATATCGAGGTGCTCGCTGGCATAGGTACCGTCATTGGTCGAACCGCCGCCATTGAAGTCCCAGAGATTGACGTTGCAGTTCGGGATTGCGGCGCCGATGCCGCCGACGCTGAACATGCTGCCATCCGGACCCTCGATCTGCATGCACATGTCGGAAGCCCAGTCGCCATTGCCGGTGATGCCGCTCACCGTGCCTTCGAAGCTGAAGCCGACGACGATGCCGCTGGTCAGCACACCGGCTGGAATCGTGAACACCTGCGGCGTACCGCCGTTGGCCGGCGAGATGACGGTGAAGTTCGGGACGTCCAGCGGCTCGTCGAGCAGCGGATCGAACCCGCCGCCGCGCAGTGCGCCGGTCGCATCCTCGGTCTCGATGTTCCAGGTGAGGGTGCCGCCGCCGATATTCCCGATCGTCAGCGCGTCGGAATCGGTGTCGCCGGCTTCGACGGTGAACTCGAACGAACCCGGCGAGACCTCGATCTCCGGATCGGTAACGCCGGCACAATCGCTGGCACCGAGAGTGATCGCACCTGGACCCCCAATGCCGGCGTAGAACGCACCGACAGGCTGTCCCGCCGTGCCCCCCTGGGTATTGCCTGACGATGGCCACGCGGTATGTACGAGGAAATACTGGGTACCCGCCGTCAGGGCGACGCCAGCCAGGCGCGAAGATGGCTGAGCATTCTGGAAGCCGGTGGCCGTTGCGGTGATTATTCCCGCAAACGGGCCAGGCAGCACAGTCAATGTGCCCGTGAAATCGTCATTGAACGCGATCGCACCCGCCGGAGCTGTCGGATCGAATGCATTGGCGTATAGACGCAGGAATGTGTCGAGTGCATCGGATGGTGAGCCGCTGGTGTTGGGCGACGCCATCTCAACGACATAGACACCATCTGCGTCAACGGTGAATTCCTGCACACAGTAATGCTGATTGCCAGCAACCTGCCCATTGGGATTGTTGAAGGTCAGGCTGTCCAGGGTGAGCTCACCGGCGTAGAAGGCCGGATCTGGTCCGCCAGCGACGGAGGAGGAAGCCTTGTGCTGCGTCGAACCCGGATTCGCCGAAGGAGAAGAATGGTCTTCTGTCTTGCGCGTCTGGGTTGTGACCGCTACCGATGTCGCGGTGGACGCCGAGGCTGCCAGCATGCCGGTATTGGCCGCGGACGGTGACGCCAGGAACGCTTGGCTGCCGACAATTGCGGCTACACCAAGCACCAATAAATTATTTCGCATCTCGTTTTTCCCCCTTGCCGACGATGACGTGATACAGCACACGGTTTGAATTCAGCGGCGCCGCGCCGCTGCCTGAGATCCCCCTGGGCCTGTCGGCCAAGTTGCAGCGTACGCTATTCGGACTCGTCGCGAGTCAAAAACAATTGTCACGCGCCAACCTGTCGACCAACACCGCGCTCACGAACGGCAAAGTCGGCAGGATCGAACGGACCCCTGAGATCGAGAATCCCCTGCAGGGGCACAGGCCTGCAACCCATGATTCGATTGGAGAAGCGCTCCGCGCACGGGCGAGCCAAACTACCGCCATGCGGTAGAATCACGCACAGCCTGAATTCGGCGGCTGGACGGAGGGACGGATCATGACTGCCAAGATGCTTCTCGCCTTGACGATTTGGGCCGTGGTCGCCCACGCGTCGGCACAGTCTCCTGGGACCGGCATCCTGGAAGAACGGCTGTTTGGGCCAGGCAGTGACCCGGAAACGCAAGTCCAGCTTGCAGAGGCATTCCATTTCGGGCTTGGCACCAGGCGGAACCTGTCTGCCGCCTTCGAGTGGTATGCGATCGCGGCCGACCAGGGCCACGTCGAAGCGCAGAACGTGCTCGGCATGTTCTACATGGGCGGGCTCGGCGTCGCCGAGGATTGCCGCTCGGCACTGTACTGGTTCGAGCGCGCGGCCGCGGCCGGCAATGTGGATGCCCTGAACAACGCCGCGTGGGTGCTTGCCACTTGCCCAGACGAGCGTTACCGCGATGGACGGCGTGCCATCGAACTCGTCTCCGCCGCCATCGAAAAGAACGGGCCACAGGCCGCGTTCCAGGGCACGCTTGCCGCTGCATACGCGGAGACGGGCGATTTTATTCAGGCGATCGAACTTATCCAGTACGCGATCGAAAGCATGCTGGAGGAAGGCAAGCTCGAAGCAGCGGCGGAATCGGAAGTCGTGCTGGAGCGTTTTCGCAATGGCCAGCCGTGGCGAGGCGCGCTGTTCATCGATCCCGAAGACTATCGGCACTGAAGCAGGCGCGATCAGCGACTCGATGAGCGGGGGCGCCAACGGACTGACTTTCGATGTGCTGGTCGTCTACGACAGGCAGTGCCCCGCCTGCGACTACTACTGCAACCTGGTGCGCATCCGCGAATCGGTGGGGCGACTGGTGCTGGTCGACGCTCGTGACGGCGGCCCGATCATGGACGAAATCACCGCCAGGGGGCTCGACATCGACCAGGGGATGGTGGTGAAGGTCGGCACGGAACTCTACTACGGTCCCGACGCCATCCACGCGCTGGCGCTGATGGGAACCAACCGGGGATTCTTCAACCGGCTCGCCTACTGGTCGTTCCGGTCGCGGCGGGCCTCCAGGATCCTCTACCCGGTGCTGAAGGCGTGCCGCAACCTGCTGCTGAAGATTCTCGGCAAGACCAAAATCAATAATCTGGGCGCCGAGGGGAACGAGCGGTTCTAGGGCGCCGGCGCGAAGGCGTTCGACATTCCGTTTGTGCTGAGGAACCACAGAGGCCGGCTCAGCCGGGTCGAAGCGTTGTCTTGAACCACTCGAACCACTCTCGGCAACGGCGAGGAAGGCACTCGGTGCCTGCTTTCGCAGCCATGACGGCTCTGAGTAAACTCCATCCACCCTTGCCCCAACCCCCCACCGGGTGCAGGTTTCACCTAACCAAGCGGGCCCGCGCCGAATGAGAAAGGTCCTACGCATGATTGCCTGGCTTTTCGCATCAAGCATTGCACTCGTGCTCATCACTGTTCTATCTCTCGGCGCCTACTGCGACCCAAGGCGTGCCGCAGAACGGGCCAGGACTGCTGAAGTTGATGAGCTGCGCCTGCTTCATCAGGTCATGAGTCGACTCGAAAGAGATAGACCTGAAGGTGTCCGGCAGGAGTTGAAGGGAGATTCAATGCCGCCAGAGATCCGGGCCTTGGACGCGCGGGCAGTAAGGCTCGACGACATCTGGCCACGTGTGTATCTCGCGGGCTGCGTTGACAACATGGCGTTCCTGGTTTTCTACGGGCTTCGTTCAGGCGAGAAGCGTATTGAGCTGCTCCCAGGGGAGGCCCAGTCGCGAGAGGTGATCTGGCGTGAACAGGATGCTCCGGAATAGCCGGTCCTGCTGCATTCGCTGCTGCGCTACCATTACTCCACCTAACGACCCTGGATCTGCCGAGAGGCGTGCAGCGGCAGGAACTCAGTTCATCGAACCGTCGAATGCGTGATTCTCATGTTCGATGGTCTGGGAGGAGGTGTCGCGAGGTCCCCTTCTGTCCCGATCAGGCTGCACATGCGTACTCTCGCGTTCTTCTGCATCCTGCTGGCAGCCCCTGCATCAGTATCGGCCTGCAGCTTTGCCACGTCGCGCGAGTTCGTGCCTGATGCGCACGCCGACAACGATGTAGCCAGGCACGCGGCACCGAGGGTTCGAGAAGTCCGCTTCGTGCCATCCATCGGTGGCGACACCTCGTGCGCCGGAGCAGGCTTCCTGGAACTTGAGATCCGGCTACCCAAAGGCCAGCGGCTCAGCAAGGGAAGCCACGGCTTTCTTCTTCTGCCTGACTCTGACATGCAAGCTGGAGCACCGATCCCCTCATATCCCTTGGCACCAGTGAAGGTGAGGCGTGGAAAAGCAAAGATCGTACATGCATGGACATCGGCCAACCCCGATTCGGACGGGCACTATCGGTGGCCGATTCGGGTGATTTCCGTTGCCGGCGATGGCACTCGCAGTGAGCCAGCCTATGTGTGCCTTTCCACCGCCGCATCGTGCAAATAGTGTGAGCATATGCCACCGGATGGTCCGATCTGCCTGCATGGTCCAGCGAAACGCACCAGCCGACGATTGCCGGCATCGGCGAAGGGAAGATTGCCAGCGCCAGTGAGTTCTATTGACCCGGCGGCAAAGTATCAATTGCTCCGTTCGTGGTGAGGAGCTGTCGAGTCCGGCGCAGCCGGTTCGAGACAGCGTCTCGAACCACTCGAACCACTCGCCATTCGGTAGCCCGCGCCCTTCCTCGCTCCCGGAGCAGGGCCTTTCATGACCCTTCCCGCGTGCGAGACGCGCGCCATGCGCGCTCCTCAGGGCGAACGGTGCTGGATCTCAATTTCAGGCGCATTCCCGCCGGGTCAATGATCGCCGGTGTCGTCGTCGGAGGCGACAGCAGGCGCCTCCGACGTCGAGGCGTAATCGATCGCCTCGCTATAGTGCAGCGGCCATACCTGGGTGAAGTCGACGCCGTCGGGAAGCGAAACCAGCGTTCCGCTGTTGAGATAGACAATACGCCGCTCGCCTTCGGCCATGACGCTGGCCACCCGATGCCGCTCGCGGTGCGGAAACCGCATGCGTGTCTTGGCGGCCTGCCCGGCCTCGGACAGCTCGATCCTGAGCATCCGGTCGGTTTCGGCGCGCGCCTCGTCCAGCGCCGCCGTCAACCGCGCGCCGTTGTCGGCGCCCCAGAGCTGCGCGCGGCGGAATGCCTGTGTATCGGGCGTCCAGCGCGCGGCGCCGGCCTGGCGCATCCTCTTGCGGTGCGTCTCCAGCAGTGGAATCACCTCGCGCCGAGCAGCGCTGGCCGCCACCTTGCCACCGCTCCTGGTCTGCTCCACCAGGGCGGGGATTCCGTGGTATTCGTAGGCCTGCATCGCTGACTGGCGCAGCACTTCGCGATCCTCATCGGAAGGGACGTCGGGCAGGTCGAGCGGGTCGGACAGGTAGACCAGCAGATTGCTGAAATCCGGGTGACGATCCGCTCTCTCGCCAGCCCTGCGCAACTGCGGCGACCACACCGCAACGGTCGTCTGCGTCTCCACGTGACGCCCATCCCAGGACAGGCCCCAGCGCGTGTCCACCCACAGGCAGTGGTCACGCTGCGGGCAGGGACCACCCTCGCTGCGGGTCTTGCGGTCGACCTCGCGCGCGTATCGATACCTCACCTGTCACCCAGTCGCTCTCCGCTGCCGCACGTGCGGCGGTGTCGCGCCAGGTTGCGTGTATTGCTTGGAAGTCATCGCGAATGCCGAGCGTCAGCAGTCGGGCGTGCGATTCGCGCTGCATGCGCAACAGTTCACCGCGCGCCCCCGCTGCCCCCACCAGCAATCCGATACCGGCCGCAGCCGCACCACCGGCGAAGGTACCTCCGGTAATCGAGGGCTGCGTCGCCATGAAGTAGATGTAGTCATTGTCATGAAGATCGCGGAGATTCACGAAGAACACCCCAGCGGCCGGCTGCTCAAGCGAGACCACCGACTGCAGCTGGCTCAGCCCGTTCATGCGATCGAGCATCTCCACGCGTCGCTTGTCGACCTTCTGGGCCTGCACCGGCGCGGCCAGCGCGAGAAGCACCAGCGGCAGTGCAACAAGGTTCAGGGGGGAGAGGCGGCGGCGCAGGGAATTCCGTGTGTGCATCGGGCGCTTCGATGTTTGGCTCCGGCGGAAGTATAGCGCGCGCGTTTCGCCACGCGCCTGCCGCGCTCTCTGTGCCACTGGCAACGCGCTGCGCGGCCGGGCGCCTCGCCCTGCCGCGCAGTTGCCTGCGACCCGCGCGCCCTACTCGAACCCGTTCGAGAACAGTTCCAGCTGTCCCTGCAGCCGCGCGATGGACATGTCGAACTCCCCATCGAGTGCGCGTGAGGTGCCGGCGATCAGCACGCGGTTCTGGCGATCGACGGTCATGGCGAAGATGCGCGCCTCGCGTCCGGCGGTTCCGCCTACGGTCGGCCAGTCGATATCCTGCCGCCAAGGCACGCCCACCCGCGAGACGAAGTTGCCGTCGATGTCGATGGTGAGTCCCGCGCCATGGCGGAAGCGGTAGACGAAGGCCTGATTGCGATCGATGTCGTCCGGATCACTGCCCCAGCCGGCCACGGTGAGATCGAATCCGCCCGGCAGCGCGCGCCAGCGCGCTGCGACCGGCTCGAACCGGCGTTCGGTCGGAACCATGAGCGCCTCGTTGCAGTAGGCGCTGCAGCGACCCAGATGGTCGACGCGCGAGATCGCACCGTAGGTCTGCACGGCGGCATCGCTCCCGACCCGGCGCACCGTGTAGACGCCCTCGCCGAGGGTCGGCGCGATGGCGGTCACGCGACCTGTGGCATCGCTGTTCCACGACCGTCGACCATTGCGATGGGCCGTCGGCGAGGGGCAGTCGACATCGTCGGATGCGCAGAAGCCGGCATCGACACTGCCGTTCGGGTTGAACTGGGCCATGACCGAAACCTCCGAACCGCCGGTACCGGTGCTGCCGCCGACCACCACGAAGTTGCCCAGCGCACGCACGGTGACGACCCGCGCCCGCGCCACGTCCACGGGCTGACTGTTGGGCACCCAGTAGGCAACCTGCCCGTCGTTGCCGAAACCGCTGTCGCGGGCACCGTTCAGGCCCACCTTGAGCAAGGCCCAGTCGAAATCGGCGCAGGCATTGAAAGCGCGCCGGGTGCTGCCGACCATGAAGATGCGTGGCGGATCGGCGCGATGGAGGTACATGCCGGCCGGAACGCTGTCGTCGCTGGCGCAGGTGTCCGCCAGTCCCAGGCTGTAGTAGCGGATGCCGACCGGAAAGTCCGGGCACGCCTCGAAGGCCAGGCCCGGTGTCGGCCGGCGCAGGCAGATCAAGGCAAAGGTCTCGCCCGATGCGAGTTCGAAATCGCGTGCAAGCAGGTAGACACGGTCGTAGAAGATGCCGTGCAGCGTCTCGGTGAGACCGAATCCGTCGACCAGTTCCAGCTTCGCGTTGACGAAGTCGAAGGTCTGCAGGCCGATGCCGTTGAAGCTGGTGTCGAGCGTCCCTTCGTGGGTGAACTGCACGATCCCGATTCGGGTCGGCAAACCGCCCGAGTCCGGTGTCCCGATCTGGCCCACCATCAGCAGCCGTCCGTTGCTGGTCTGGCTCACCGCGAACGCGCGCGCCTCGGTGCCGCGTCCGCCAAAGCCCAGAAACCAGCGGGCGACTCCGGGCTCGGCGACGAAGGTGCGCAGCACCTGGTCCATGTCTCCCTCGCGCGGCCCCTCGAACCCGCCCATCGGCGTGACCGGGGGATCAGGATGGTCGGCGGCGACGATCTCGGCCAGGGTTTCCGCGGTGCTGTCCCAGGCGCGCGATTCGGCTGCGCGCCGGTCGAGATCGGCCTGCCGCAGCAGCGACGCGGGTGCCTGATCGTGTGCCCGGTCCGCGGCAGCGGTACTGGTGCCGGACATCGTCAGCAGCACGCCCAGGATCAAGGTCGCGGAAAAGGTGAGTGCATTGCGCATGGTTCTGTCCTCCACTTCGAATCAAGCCGGGAAATGCGCCCCCGACCCAAGCAATCGCAGTGGAGGGTGGGTCGAGGACAGGTGGCTGCAAGATCTGCGGCGGCGGCCATGCGGCGTTCGAGTCCTTCGCCCCGCTTGACTCCGTGGTACCTGCCGAACCATGGAAGCCCGACCGTGCACTCTGGCACATGCTCGCAGACCACGCTTCGGGTATTCCTTCCGTGAGGCGGTACCCGCATCCGTGCCGCACGCCACATCCGCTCCCGTGGAGCCATGCGCAGAGGAGTTCCATCATGCACGCTCGCTTCGTCCTTCGTTCCATCGCCTTCGTGTTGGCCGCACTGCTGGCCGCGGCGCCGGTCCTCGCCGACCCGGTTTCGATAGCCGATGGTGCGCAGCACAAGGGATCGCTGGAATCGCGCAACCACGCGATCCGCATCGGCGACGACGCGACCGTGGACGGTGCTGCGCAGACCCGCAACGGCGCGGTGAACGTTGGTGATCGCAGCCGCGTCGGCGCGCTCGGCAGCCGCAACGGCGCCATCACCGTCGGCCGCGATTCGCAGGTCGGCGATGTGGCAGCACGCAACGGCCGCGTCGCCATCGGCGCCGGAAGCACGGCGGGTCAGCTCGAAATCCGCAACGGCAGGGTCACGATCGGATCGAAGGCGCGGGTGGCGGCCATCGACAGCCGCAACGGCAGCATCGACCTCGAGGACGGCAGCGAAGTGAGGGGCAAGGTGTCGAGCCGCAACGGATCCATCGGCGGCGGCCGCGATGTCCGCGTCGGCGCCGACGTCGAGACCCGCAACGGCGCGATCCGCTTCGGCAAGGGCAGCCAGATCGACGGCGGAATCCGCTCACGCAACGGTGACGTCCGCCTGAATGGCGTCAAGGTCGACGGTTCGGTACACAGCCGCAGCGGCGACATCCTGATTGCCGATGGCAGCACGATCACAGGCGACGTGGTGATCGAGATCGACAGCCCGGCCGAACAGGGCGCGAGCTGGTTCTTCGGCTGGTTTGCCACCATCACCTACGGCGATGCCGGGTCCATTCATCTTTCCGGCACCAGCACGGTCAACGGCGACGTCATTCTGCGCCTGTCCGAGAATTACGACGGCCAGGCTCCGAGCCTGACCATCGATCCGGGCAGCCGGGTACTCGGCAGAGTGGAAGCCGATCCCCGCGTCACGCTGAACGTGGCCGACGGCGCCGTCGCCAAGGGGGTACAGCACCGCCGGGACTGAGTCCCTGCAAGGTCCATTGACAGACCTCGGCACTGGCGTAGGATCGACCAGGGGCGCGACGTGGAGGCCGCTCCCTCACGACCTCTGGATGGGAGCTTCGCCATGTCGATTCCGAAATGTGTGCTTTTGCCCGCGGGCGTTCTGTTGGCGTTTTCCGGCGCTGCCTCAGCCTGGACGCCAGTGGAACTGGATGAACTAACCGCGAATGCCGAGTCTGAAGTGGCCGTCAGGGCACCGCACCTGCGCGGTGAAGGATTCACCTGCCCGGGCGGAGCGCCCCCTACCGTGCTCTACGCCACCGATTTCGAGCTGGGTTCCGCTGGCTGGGCAGTCGGCGGTGCCGGAGACTGGGAGCGCGGGCAGGTGGTGCCGGAGGTGTACTCGCTTTGCGATACCGTGCCCTCTCCCGAACCCGCTTCGGCGTTTTCCGGGGTCAACGTGTTCGCCACCAATCTGGACGGCTGCTATGCCAACCAGAACCCATCCGCCGCCAGCACACTCGAACAGACCTTCGATTTCAGTTCGGTATCGCAGCCCATCGCCCTGGAATGGATGCACTGGTACCACATCTTCGAAACGTTCGATCGAGGCGAGGTGTTCGTCAACGGGGTGCAGGTATTCCGCACGCCGGACGCCAATCCGACGCCAGACTATGTCGTGCAGGTCGCCGACCTGTCCGCCTTCGCGTTCGCCCCGTCGGTGACGATCCAGTTCAGCCTGTTCTCCACCACTGTGGTGAACCGCATGGGCTGGTACCTGGACGACATCCGGATCCTGACATGTGGGCCGGCAATCTTCGCCGACGGGTTCGAGGATCCCTGAATGCGAAACCGCGCGGACGGGCGCATTGCTAGCGGCGCGGTAGTGATTGCCTGACGTAGGGCGATCAGGCCTGGCGGCGGTCCATCGCGCGAAACACGCGCAGGATCGCCTCGGCGCTCTGCACAGCATCCTGCTCCGACGTGGCCCAGTTCGAGACCGAGATGCGCATCGCCGCAGTCGTACGGCACGTTGAGCCACTTGTGCGCGTCGGTGGCCCAGGAGTCGGCCAGCTCTATGCCTTCCGCCAGCCTGCGATGCGCGCGACTGGCCCGCGCCCACAGGCCAAAGGCGCCGTCGACGTGCAGCCAGGCATCATGCGCGCGTGCCATACGGGCGATGTCGACCAGCGGGTCGAAGGCGCCGCTGTTCACGTTGCCGGCCTGGGCGCAGATGATGGTCGGGCCTTCCAGCGTGTCCAGCAGTTCGCCGAGTCGATCGGCACGCATGCGCCCCTCGGCATCGCACTCCACGCGGCGCAGCGCGCGCGCACCGAAGCCGAGATAGCGCAAGGCCACATCGATGGTGACGTGCGCTTCGGCGGAACCGATCACGTTGACGCGCGGCGCGCCGTTCAGCCCATCGGCCTCGACATCCCAGCCGGCGCGATGCAGCACTGCATGGCGCGCTGCGGCCAGGCAGGTGAAGTTGGCCATCTGGCATCCGGTAACGAAACCGGCGCGCGCCTCGCGCGGCAGGTCGAACAGATCGTGCAGCCAGCCGGCACGTGAAGGAAGCCACCCACGGCAGCATGCCGCTTGTCGGCCGCGCGAGGCCCCGATAGTCTGGCCGGGCACATGCCAACTTCAATCTGGGGATCGCCGGACCTCTCCATCATGCCCAACCTTCCCTCCGGCGCGCCGAACACGGGCGAATTCCCTGTCCTTTCGCGCACGATCCTCCGCCACCCCGTCCCGCGGCAGACCGAACCCGAGCCTGCGTCGACGCCGGGCCTTGCGGTCCGGGCCTCCGGCCCGGGCGCTGCACTGGTCGAGTCGGTAACCGCGCAATGGTGGTTTCCACTGGCCTTTGCCGGAGCCTTCGTGGTCGCCGGCGCCGCAGTGGCCTTTATCGGCTGGAACTTCGAACCGGTCGTGCCGAACCCGTACAGCCGCTGGGTGGCGCTCGCCTTCGGTTCGATGTTCGCCGCCGGCGGCCTATTCATGCTGCTCACCTTCATCCCGCAACTGTTCGGTGTGCGGCGAGCCGTCGCGGCGGAAGGCTGGCGAAGCGACCATGCCTGGGAACAGACCACCCGGCGCGAACTGGGCGATGACGGCCCCGCCGGCTTCTTCGGCTGGCTGCGGCGCGCGTTGTTCATCGTGGTCATCGGCATCTTCTACGGACTGTTCCACCTGCCACTGCTGTGGGGCTCCGAGTACATCCGCAGCTCGTTTTCGGCGTTCGGCGCGGCGGTCGAGCTGTCCGGAGAAGTGCCCTGGCTGGCGGTGGTGATCGTTTTCGACGTGATACTGCTGCTGGTGGTCGCCGCGCTCCTGCTCAGGGCTCTTCAGCGCATGCGATTCGGGCGACCTGCACTGCACCTGCAAACCTTCCCCGCACGCATCGGCGGGACGTTTGAGGCCGAATTGCATCTGCCGCGAGGCGCACATGCGACCGGCCCTGCCAGAGTGAGGCTGATCAGTTGCGCTGCAGGCGGAGAGGACGCCACCAGGGACTACGAAGAAGCCCTGACCTACGACACCGCAGGAAAGCAGGTCCACCGACTGCACATGCGCTTCGATCTGCCTGCCGACGCGCCAGGGACGCGACTCCGCGACGCGCCGCGCGTGACCTGGCGACTGGAGATCAGCATTGCCACACGCGGGCCGGACTTCAGCGCCAGCTTCCTCGTTCCGGTCTACGGATCGGCGGCCTGACATCCGCCCCGGCGGACACGAGACAAGCGAGGTCACGTGCAAACCGGGAATCATTCGGGCTAGACTCATCGCAGCTTCGACTTGGCGTCCGCCCGAAGGACCCTCGCCGCTGGCGAGAATCCGCGGTCCAGGCGCAGGGTTTTTCGATGCAGCCGGAGTTCCGGCCGGGGGTAGGGAGAATGCGCGCAACACTGATGGGCGTCCTGGCCGCCATGGCCGGCACGCCGTTGCATGCCGCCGAAGTGGTGGTGAGAAACGACTCGCTGGACGATTTCGGCACGGCGGTCATCGTCTGGGGATTCGTCGCCGGAGAGAAGGCCGCGTCCTGGCTCACCTCGCCCTGCAATGGCAACATTCGCGCCGTGCAGATCTTCTGGCGTTCGCCTACCGGCACCACCGGCCAGACCATCCACAGGACGATCGAGATCTTCCGCTCGGGAACCTTCCCCAATCCCGGCTCGCTGGCGGAGGTCATTGGAGGTCCGGTGCTCACCGACGGCGTGATCAACGAGTGGCGCTTTCTCGACGACCAGCAGGCGATTCCACTGATCGTGCCGGTCACGGCGAACGAGACCTTCGTGGTCGCGTTCACCTTTGATTTTCAGCCGACACCAAACAGCGATCCCAGCGTGGTCCGCGACACCGACGGCATCCAGCCGGGCCGCAACGCCATCTACGCCACAATCGGCGGCCCGTTCTTCTGGTTCGACGCCGCGGCGCTCGGCGTCACCGGCGACTGGGTGATCCGCGCCGTGGTCGATTGCGAGGCCGGCGCCTTCGAGGCCGACGTTGGCGTCGGCCTGAGCGCCACGCCACCCACCTACACCGCCGGTGCTGCGCTGACCTACACGCTGGTGATCGACAATGCCGGTCCCAGTGCGTCGCCATCCACCACGGTGGTGGACATCTTCCCTGCCGCGTACACCGGCGTGAGCTGGACGTGCAGCGGCAGCGGCGGCGCCACCTGCGCGGCTGCGGGCAACGGCAACATCACGGAGAACGTCTCGCTGCCGGCTGGAGGCGAAGTGGTGTTCGACATCAGCGGAACGGTCGCGCCGGGCACTACCGGCACGCTCTCCAATACGGCGACCGCGGTGGTGGGCGGCGGCGTCACCGACCCGTTTCCCGGCAACAACACGGTGACGCTGAACATCGTCGAGGCGACCGTCGACGACGACATCTTCGCCGACGGCTTTGAGGGATGATTCCGGAATCCCGGTCCGCGCCGCGGACCGGGATTCCGGCCTTTGCGGTCAGCCGGCGGCGCGGGCCTTCAGGGTCTGCGCCAGCTCGGCCAGCGCGCCCAGTCCCGCCCTCGGCGCCGAGGCCTCCACCGGCAGGAAGATGCGGTCGCCTTCCTTGGCGATGTCGGGCAACGTCTTCAGGTAGTTGAGGCCCAGCAGGTAACCGACCACGTCCTTCGGGTGCAGTTGCCCGGCGCCCGAGGCCATGATGGTGTTGATGGCGTTCTGCTCACCCTGCGCGCGCAGGATGGCGGCCTGGCGCTCGCCCTGCGCTTCGAGGATCTCCGACTGCCGGCGGCCGTCGGCCTCGGCGATCATGGCACGGCGGGTGCGCTCGGCCACCATCTGCTTGCGCATGGCGTCCTCGACCTCGCGTGGGATGGCGATGTCCTGCACCTCGACACGGGTGATCTTCACGCCCCACTTGTTGCCGGCCTCGTCCAGTGTCTGCTGCAGTTCGCCGTTGATGTCCTCGCGCGACTCGAACAACCGGTCGAGTTCCATCTTGCCAACCAGGGAACGCAGCGTCGTATTGGTCAGCACCTCGATCGCCATGACCAGGTTCTCCACCTGGTACACCGCGCTCATCGGATCGATGATCTGGTAGTAGACCGCGGTATTGACCGAAACGGTGACGTTGTCCTGGGTGATCATGGCCCGCGGAGGCACGTCCATCACCGTCTCGCGCAGGTCGATCTTGGCCTCGGTGCGGTTCACCCGCACTGCGTGGCCGGTGTGATCGGCGGCGAAGTACTGGCGGCTGATCGCCCGCGGCTTGTCGATGAAGGGAATGATCAGGTTGATGCCCGCGCCCAGGGTGCGGTTGTAGGAGCCGAGACGTTCGACCACGACGGCGGTCGAGGTCTGCACGATGCGCACACCGGTGGCGAGAAACACCACCACGACAACGACCAGAACAATGACGATTTCCAGCATGGGGCAACTCCCTAGGTGGGGATCAGGATTTCCTGGCGACCAGGGCGGTGATGCCGGAGAAACCGTGCACCTGCACTTCCTCTCCGACCTCGAAGTTCGAACCGTCGGTGGCGCGCGCCGGAAAACGGTCGCCGCGCAGCTTGACGGTCAACGGGGCGATGCCGATGACTTCCGCCGCTTGCGGGGTGATCGAGGTTTCACCGGCGGCGCCTTCGTAGCGTACCTGCACCCTGCGCCTCCACAGGTGGACGAACACCGGAACCAGCACCACCGAGAGTCCGGCGAACCAGGCGAGCTGCGCCGCATGGCCCATGTCGGTTCCCCAGGTCAGCACGCCCACCACCGCTGCGCAGACGCCGAGCGCGATCAGCAGGAATTGCGCCGGCACCAGCAACAGCTCGGCGACCGCCAGAACCAGACCGACGATGACCCACAGTTTCCAGACCGCCATGCTGTTCCCCTGCGCGCCAGCGAAGTGCAGCGACGAACGCGAAGTCTAGCAGGCAGCAGGACCCTTGCAATCGCGCTGAAGCCGCCCGGCGCTCATGGGCCGTGCGAAGTCGGTCGGGTTTCCGGCGTCATTGTGGAGCGGAGCTTGCTGCGCTCACAGGCGTGCCGGCCCTCCCGAAAGGGAGGGCCGGCACCACGCCTACTCGAACCCGTCGCTGAAGATCTGCGGGCCGAGACCCTCTCCCTGCAGGTCAATGAGAAGTGAGCCCGCATCGGAGTCGACCGCCACCGTACCCGATAAGGTTCCGGCCGCCGAAGGCGTGAAGAGGTAGGCAAGATCGCAGGACGACTGCGCCGGCATCAGGAACGGCGCCACGCAGGTGGTCGACGGGCCCGGCTGGAATTCGCCCCCTGGAGAGGCGATGACGCTCACGTTCACGTCGATGACGTTGGGATTGGAAACCGTCACGATGCCTTCCGCCGAGGGCTGTCCCACTGGAACCGGGCCGAAGTCAAGCACCGCCGGGTTCGGGTCGAGCGCCAGCAGTGTGCCTGTGCCTTCCAGGCTGAACTGACCCAGCGACATGCCCGTCGTGGTCACATCGATGACACTCGTCAACGTGCCGGTTGCAGTGGGCGAAAACGAGTAGACCAGTTCGCACTGGTCGCCCGGAGACGGCAGACTGAAGGGAAGCGGCGGACAGGTGGTGTCGGCGGTCAGTTGGAACTGGGCCGCGGGCGGACTGATACCGGTGACGTCCACCGACACTGTCCCCACGTTGGTGAGCATGACGCTTTGACCTGGCGTGGTCTGACCGATCACCACCGATCCGAAATCGAGCTGGGTGGGAGCAATGTCGAGCAGCGGCGGATCCTGGCCCGCGCCGCTCAGGGTGAAGTCTCCGAGCGCCGCGCCGTTCGCGTCGATGATCTGGAAGTCCTGCACCACGATTCCACCGACCAGCGGCTCGAAACGATACATCAGCTCGCACACCGCACCCGCGGCAAGCGTGAACGGGGGCGCGGGACAGTTGGTGAGCGGATCGGAGTGGAACGGAGCCAGCGCAGGATCGATACTGTCGATCTGAAGATCCACCGGGCCCTGGTTGTTCAATCGGACGCCAGCCGGCGGCGATACCTGACCCAGGAACACCAGACCGAAATCGCGGAACTGCGGGTCGACCACGAGCGCCTGCCGCAGATTGCCGGTCACTGCCAACGCATACGGCTGGTCGCCACCGGTGGCGATCTGGATGGCGGTGACCCGGACCTCGTGTATGCCCGCTGTCGGCGCGGGCAACACGATCTGGTGCACCGTGTTGCGATCGTCGTAATCGATGGCGGTGATGTCCTGGTAAGGATCGGCATCGATCAGACCACCGGCCGGCGAAAGCTTCTGCGACCACACCTCGCCGCCGGGCGTAACGACTTCCAGCCGGAGCTGATTGACGATCGCCGGATTGGCCAGGACCAGTGCCGGGAAGTCATGCCAGACCAGGGTCACCTTGAGCGGCTCGCCCGGAAACACATCCACGAAATGGTGATGGGTGAGGCTCGACTGGATGCCCGGGTGATCCAGCAGCCACAGATGCCGGCTGTCGCCGAGGAAGTACAGCACGTTGTCGAGATGCACCCTGCCCCAACCCTGATTCTGGTTGGGAACGGCGGCGCCACTGCCGGCGCCGGTCATGGTCTCGGCACCGTTGATCATCAGCGCACGGATCAGTGCCGCCGAGGGATTGGCAATGGTTTGGGCGGGATCCTCGATTCCACTGGGGTAGAAACCACGCACCAGGTATTCGCGCACCAGCGCCGCCAGACCGGCCGCAGCGGGACTGGCCATCGAGGTACCCTGCGACAGCGCAACCGAACAGGCTGTGTTGGTGGCGGCCGAATGGATGCGCGTGGACGTGACGACGTTCACGCCACCCTGCGCGGTGAAATCCGGTCGCGTGCGGCGGTCGTTGGCGGGGCCGCGCGATGAGAAACCCGACATCTGATCGGCATTGATGCCGCGCCAACTGCTGCCGACCGAGAACACGTTCTTGGCGTTGCCCGGCGACCCGATGTCGGCGCCCGGTCCGCAGCCGCTGCCGCTGTTGCCCGCGGCGGCGAACACCGCAAGTTCCGGAAAATCCCAGGTCACCGCGTCGGCATCGCGGCTGGCTTCGCGGTAGCCGACCAGGCATCCGGGGATGCAGTTGTTGCCGGCGTCACGACAGGCCGACCCCCAGGAGTTGTTGTGGATGCGCGCCGTGTTGACATAGGCCGTGTGGGCTGCGTGATAAAGGGTTCCGCCCAGCGTGGACAGATACTGGAGCTGCGGTCCCATTTCCTGCGAGATCAGCTTGGCGCCGGGCGCGGTGCCATCGAGGTCGGTGACGCCACCCGGTGTGGTGAGCGCCGCGCAATCGACTTCGGCGGCGTGGTTGTTGCCCACCGCCGAGCCGGTCACATGCGTGCCATGGCCATGCAGATCCTCCATGCCGCCAGCCAGCCCCGACCACTTGTAGTAGGCGCCGATCTTGCGGTGCGAGAAATCGTGCGGGATGGCTGGACATGCAGCACCGAGGTTGCAACTGGTGAACGAAGGCGCACCGTGCACCGGGTCGTCGAAGGAACAGTGCGGCACATGCAGACCCGAATCCAGCACACCGATCACCTGGCCGCAGCCGAAGATGCCCTGATCGAAGACGGGACGGTCGGGACTGTTGCCGCTCTGGTGCAACCAGCCCGCCTGTGAGTTCATCAGGCGCGGCGGCCAGCGCAGCGCGATGGCCTGTACGGAATCGTCCTGACTCAGCGCCAGCACTGCCACGTCGAGCTGCGGCCGGCGAAAGCGAAATACCAGGCGATGGCGGTCCGCGGTCTGCTCGGCATGGGCAAAGTCGAGGCCGGACAACGCGCTCAACCGGTCTCGTGCGGACTCGACAGCCTCGCCGGCATGCAGGCTCACGCTCAGCCGATCGAGATCCGGGACCTGCGACAGCACCCCGCCATCGCGCAGTTCGCGCGCAAGATTGGCTTCGATCTTGAACGCGGGAAGGAATGGCCCGATCCACACCACGTCCGGCACGTCAGCGGCCACGCTGTCCAGCGTCGGATCCATGCGTACCAGGTAGGCAAAGTGCGGCACGTAGTCCAGCACCTCGGCACCGAGTGCCTGCAGCGCCTGACGATCGTCCGCCTTGAGCGGGCGGCCGAACTTCACCACGCGGATCGCACTGGCTGCGAATGCATCGGCATCAGCCAGGAAGCGCAGGTCGTCGTTGACCAGCTCGATGGTTGCTTCGCAGACGTCGAATCGGACGCTCTCGAAGGACAGATCACAGGAAGGTCCATCGGCCCGCACGTTCGCCAGCGGGACCAGTACCGACATCCATGCCGCAAGAACTGCTCGTAGCATCATAGCTCTCCATTTCCCGCAGCATGGCTCCCGGTGACTCCCCGAGTCGCACGCCGCGTAACGACGCAATCGGTGCAGGACCCTGCCGAGCCACAAAGATCTGGTCGGCATCAACCATGAAAGCCTTGCACCGGCCCTCGACGGCCTTCGGTCGCCCCTGTTCGAAACCGATGGCCTTCCCCCAATGGAAGGCCACACTGCCACGAGGAAAGTGAACACCATGTGCAGATGACATTCCTGGTGGATGGGCCGGAGGCCGCGGCCTGATCATAGGGTCAAGGGCGATCGCGGTGCACGCGCAAACCGGTTTCCGGGCTCCCTTGTGATGTCCGATACAGGCGCTGAAGTGCCGCACCGGACGCGCAACTGCCAACACCCGCACAGCGTTCAGCAGGACGCGTCATTACTTGCTTGCACTGCGCGGGGTTCAGGGGGATGATGGCCTTGGTAATGTAACGGCAGAAGCGGAAGCCGCTCGCTGATCCTCGCGACGCCACGCTCGAACCCTGATATGGCCATGGATCTGTTTCAGGAGTCTTGATCCGCACGTACACGCGGCGTCACGATCCCGGCGCGAACCTGCTGTCGCATCGCTCGTTGCTGTCAGCCTGGGCCAAAGAGACGAGTTCAAGGGCTTTCACGTGAACCCCTATCCCATCGCATTCACCGCGGCCGGCAGCCGGAAACTGGTGCTGCCCGCCAGGCGCTGGCGTGCCGGTAGCAATCCGCACCGGTATTCTCGAATGCCATGGGGGATCCTCCTGGGTCTGTGCCTGGCTACCGGCGTCGTGGCGGCCCAGAGTGTGGAATCCTCGGCGCCATCGAACTGGCAGGGTCCGGACACTCCATCGCAGGCCACCGACGAACGTGGAGTGGAGCCGATGCAGGTCGTGCGGAGCCTGCGCGTGACCGGATCCGCGCTGCGGCCGCGTGATAGCGGCAATTCGGTAGACGTTTCCGCTGCTGGCGGCTGCACCTACAACAGCGGCGGCTCGGCTTTCGGCGTACTGAATACTCCGCTGCAACTACGGGATGGCACCGAAATACTCTCCCTGCGGATGTACTATTCGGACACCAGCGCCAGCAACAGCATCGGCTGGTTCACCATCTACGACCTGTACGGCGCCATCGTCACCGAGTTCCCGGTTTCGTCGTCCGGCAACTTTGGGAACAGCTTCAACGACAGTGCGGCCATCAATCACGTGGTCAACAATAGTGTGTATGCCTATGCACTGAACTGGCGACCGAACGTGGCGGGAACGCAGATGCAGCTCTGCGGATTTCGCATCTTTCTTTTCGAGCCGCCCGATATCTTCCGCAATGGGTTCGAGTCCGGCTGATGCCTGCCTGTGGCGCGCACATCCGGGTGACATGAGGATTTCCAGTCATGCGCAAGTTTCCGCTTCCGATCTTCGTTTCCGCGTTGGCTGTCGCGTTGGCGGCAGGTGCAACGAACGTGCATGCGACCGGGTCGTCGAGCGATGCGACCGGCCCGTCGCTGCCGTCGTTTGAGGAGCCGGAGGACGGTCTTTTCGGCAATGAACTGACCGCAACGTCGAGAAACCTGCGTATCGTGGGGAGCACGCTGCGCCCGCGCACAAGCACGGATCTGCACACGGCTTCGAGCAGTGGAGGCTGCATCTACAATAGCGGCGGCTCGGCCTCTGGTGTGTTCAACACGCCTGTGTACCTGCCGCAAGGCGCCAGGGTCGATGTGCTGCGCATGTACTACAACGACACCAGTGCGAGCAACAGCACCGGCTGGTTCACCATCTACGACCTGTACGGCACCGTCGTCACCGAGTTCCCGGTTTCGTCGACCGGCAACTTCGGGAACAGCTTCAACGACAGTGCGGCCATCGATCACGTGGTCGACTACAACCTGTATTCCTACCTGCTGAACTGGCGACCGAACGTGGCGGGAGCGCAGATGCAACTCTGCGGATTTCGCATCTTCTACACGTACTGAAGTTCCGTCCCGCAAGATTGCCTTCGGACTGCCGGCCGACGCCAACTCCGGCGAGCGCTGAGATCCAGGCCGCCGCGCGCGACCCAGGGTCGCGCGCACATGGCTACTTCTTCTTTTCCTGCTTGGCCGCACGCTTCTCCTTGAGGGTGCGCGTGGGTGCCTTCTTCTTGTCCTTCTTCTGATCCCTTGGCTTGCTCATTTCCACACCTCCACGACTTCAGATCTCACAACAAGGGTGGCGACCGAAACGGTTCACCGTGGACTTTCGGGCAGTCTACTCTCCTGCTGCGGGCGCCGTAACCGTACCTTTCCGTGCACGCCGACACAGGAGGCCCCTCGAAATCGGTATGCTTGCGCCGCGACAGGCCGGCGTGGCGCCGGCCACCGGAATCGGGGCGCACATCCAGGCCGTCGCCGAGCGTG
The DNA here is from genome assembly GCA_035444205.1 of Lysobacteraceae bacterium. GTDB lineage: Bacteria > Pseudomonadota > Gammaproteobacteria > Xanthomonadales > BPKI01 > DAOMOD01. The sequence continues at coordinate 3,519 of DAOMOD010000009.1, read as the reverse complement.
CCGGGTGCGCTGCGGGGTGGGGCCGCAATGCCGAACTTGAAACAGCCGCGTGCCGCGCGGCCCAGCCAGGAGACTTTCGATGCCGCGAATCGTCAAGTGCGGACTGATCCAGACCTCGATGGCCTGTGCTGTCGACGAACCCATCGCCACCATCCGCGAGGCCAATCTCAACAAGACCCTGGCCCTGATCGAGAAAGCCGGCGAGGAAGGGGTGCAGATCCTGTGCATGCAGGAGATCTTCACCGGCCCCTATTTCTGCGCCGAGCAGAGCCCGCGCTGGTACGAGGCGACCGAACGGATTCCTGATGGACCGACCGTCAAGCTGATGCAGGAGATCGCGCGCCGCCGCAACATGGCGATCGTGGTGCCGATCTACGAGGAGGACGCGCCCGGCGTCTACTACAACACCGCGGCGGTGATCGATGCCGACGGCAGCTACCTCGGCAAGTACCGCAAGCACCATATTCCGCACTGCCTGCCGGGATTTTTCGAGAAGTTCTATTTCCGTCCGGGCAACCTTGGCTACCCGGTGTTCGACACCGCCTACGCCAGGGTCGGCGTGTACATCTGCTACGACCGCCACTTCCCCGAGGGCGCGCGGGCGCTGGGACTGAACGGCGCGGAGATCGTGTTCAATCCCTCCGCCACCGTGGCCGGGCTGTCCGAGTACCTGTGGAAGCTGGAGCAGCCGGCGCACGCGGTGGCCAACGCCTACTTCGTCGGCGCCATCAACCGCGTCGGCACCGAGGCGCCGTGGAATATCGGCGAGTTCTATGGGCAAAGCTACTTCTGCAATCCGCGCGGCCAGATCGTCGCCGAAGCCTCGCGTGACCGCGACGAACTGGTCACCGCCGAACTCGACCTCGACCAGATCCGCGAAGTGCGCAACATCTGGCAGTTCTACCGCGACCGCCGGCCGGACAGTTACGGGGACCTGGTGGCGCAATAGCCGGGACTCGGGACTCGGGACTCGGGACCCGGGACCCGGGACCCGGGAAGAGCATCGCTTCCCCACTCCCTGCTCCCGGCTCCCCGCTCCCGCTTTTCGTGGCCGCGGAGTAATGTAGGCATTCGCCTTCACTGCATGCGGTCCAGGATGCGAACATGAACGACACCGCCACCAGGGACATCCCACCCGAGGTACTCAACCTCGATCCGTACTGGATGCCGTTCACCCACAATCGCTACTTCAAGCGCACGCGCCCGCTCGACCGCCTGCTGGTCGGCGCACGTGGCGCCTACTACACCACCTGCGAGGGGCAGAAGCTGTTCGACGGGCTTTCGGGGCTGTGGTGCAGCGGGCTGGGGCACGGCGATCCGCGCATCGTCGAGGCGGTGAAGGCTCAGCTCGATCGCGCCGACTACATTCCCGCCTTCCAGGTCGCCAGCCCCGACACCTTCCGCCTCGCCGATCGCATCGCCGAAGTCGCGCCCGACGATCTCAACCGGGTGTTCTTCACCAACTCCGGTTCGGAAGCGGTGGATACCTCGCTCAAGATCGCCCTCGGCTACCACCGCCTGCGCGGCGAGGCCTCACGCACCCGCTTCATCGGCCGCGAACGCGCCTACCACGGGGTCGGACTCGGCGGCATCTCGGTGGGCGGGATGGTGGCCAACCGCAAGATGTTCGCGCCGGCCATGATCCCGGGTGTCGACCATCTGCCGCATACCCACAACCTCGCCGAAATGGCCTTCTCGCGCGGCCAGCCGACCTGGGGCGCGCATCTGGCCGACGAGTTGGAACGCCTGGTCGCACTGCATGACGCCTCCACCATCGCCGCGGTGATTGTGGAACCGATGCAGGGCTCGGTCGGCGTCATCATTCCTCCGGTGGGATACCTGAAGCGCCTGCGCGAGATCTGCGACCGCCACGGCATCCTGCTGATCTTCGACGAGGTGATCTGCGGCTTCGGCCGCATGGGCGACTGGTTCGGCGCGCAGGCCTTCGGCGTCACCCCCGACCTCATCACCTTCGCCAAGGGCGTCAACAACGGCACCGTGCCGATGGGTGGGGTGATCGTGCGGCAGGGCATCTACGACACCTTCATGCAGGGCCCCGACTACGCGGTCGAGCTGTTCCATGGCTACACCTACTCCGGTCACGCGCTGGCGGTGGCGGCGGCGCATGCCACGCTCGACATCCTCCATGCCGACGCCATCCCGCAGCGCTTCGCCGAACTCGGCAAGTGGATCGAGGACGGTGTGCATTCGCTGAAGGGCGAACCCAACGTCATCGACACGCGCAATTTCGCGGCCGCCGCCGCGGTCGAGCTGGCGCCGCTGCCTGGTCAGATCGGCCTGCGTGCCATCCGTCTGTTCGAGGATGCACTGAAGCGCGGCCTGCTGGTGCGCTTCACCGGCGACACCATCGCCCTGGCGCCGCCTGTGATCAGCACCGAAACCGAGATACAGCAGCTTTTCGAAGGCCTGCGCGCCTCCATCCGCGCGGTCGCCTGACACCCGAGGATCCCACCATGAGCGCCACCGTCCGCAGCCTCAAGGACATCCAGCCGCAACCGATTCCGCATTACATCGACGGCAGTCGCATCGACGGCGACCTCACCCGCAGCAGCCCGGTATTCAATCCGGCCAGCGGCGTGCAGACCGGCATCCTGCCGCTGGCCGATGCCGCCACCGTCGCCCGTGCGGTGGCCGCGGCGCGCGCCGCGTTTCCCGAATGGGCGGCGACGCCGCCGGCACGGCGCGCCCGCGTCATGTTCAAGCTGCGCGAACGGATCGAGGCCAATGCCGACCGTCTCGCCGACCAGATCACCGCCGAGCACGGCAAGACCCATTCTGATGCGCTCGGCGAAGTGGCGCGCGGCATCGAGGTGGTGGAGTTCGCCTGCGGCATTCCGCACTTGCTGAAGGGCGAGACCACCGAGAACGTCGGCAGCCGCATCGATGCCTGGTCGCTGCGCCAGCCACTCGGTGTGGTGGCCGGCGTCACGCCGTTCAACTTCCCGGCGATGGTGCCGTTGTGGATGTTTCCGATCGCCATCGCCTGCGGCAACTGTTTCGTGCTGAAGCCATCCGAGCGTGATCCGTCCAGCTCGCTGCTGCTGGCGCAGTGGCTGGAGGAAGCGGGTCTGCCCAGGGGCGTGTTCAACGTGGTGCACGGCGACAAGGTGGCAGTCGATGCCCTTCTCGAGCATCCCGACATCGCCGCCATCAGCTTCGTCGGCTCCACGCCGATCGCGAAATACATCTACGAGACCGGCGCCCGTCATGGCAAGCGCGTGCAGGCGCTGGGCGGCGCCAAGAACCACATGGTGGTGATGCCCGACGCCGACCTCGACCAGGCCGCCGACGCCCTGATGGGCGCCGGCTACGGCTCGGCCGGCGAACGCTGCATGGCGATCTCGGTGGCCGTCGCGGTCGGCGACGAGACCGCCGATGCTCTGGTGCAGCGCCTCGCGCCACGCGTGCAGGCATTGAAGATCGGCCCCGGCGCTGCGCCCGGCATGGACATGGGACCGCTCGTCACCGCCCAGCACCGCGAGCGTGTGCTGGGCTATG
>DAOMOD010000008.1:29590-36524 GCA_035444205.1 Lysobacteraceae bacterium | reverse complement strand
GTCCTCGTTGGATGACTAACATTCAACTCGGTCCAGGGAACCTGGGGCAAGACAGAACATCCGCCACTGATCAGCAGGCCGCAATGAGGGCACGGGGTCTTGCTTCTTGCATGAGGCCTCGGGATGTCACGTCCCGACGAAGTGCAGGACGAGGACAGCCATGATTTGCGCCGTCAACGAACTGACCGGGTGACCGTGTTCGACCGAGCAACTGTGAAAGGAAGCAAGCGGCACCGGACGAACGCGCCGGGTTCTGGCCTGAGATATGCGAGATGCGAGTGCGGGTGGCGCGCCGCCGTACGAAGCGGCCGGATCCCGCTCGACCGGCATCAGCCCAGGGCTGCGTTTGGGCTCAGCGTTGGACGGTCTTCGCCAGCTTGCGTGCCACGCCCGTACCCTTGAGCCAGCATTGCCCCAGCTCTCGGGCCTTGGCCATGAGCGCGTCGACCGCGCCGACTGCCCGCCAGTAGCGGCGCTCGATGCCGAAGACCTGGTCCTGCCATTGGTGCTCCGGCATGCCCAGACGCTTCAGCGCCGCTGGCGGATCACCGACGATGTGGCCGCGCTTGTCGGGCCGATGGACGCGTCCCGTCCAGTCGGTGAGCGCGAGGTATTCAGGCAGGGTGAGCGGCAGCTGCTCGGCACGCACGCTGCCGGCAAGCTCAAGGCGATCCACGCGGTGACGCATCCGGCGGCGACGCTGGCGCGGCGGGAGCCGCCGAGCGAACCGGAGGTGTAGAATGCGAGCCTTGGTCCCCATCGAGCGTATCGCCATGAGTGCCGTGTTCAAGCAGGAGGCGCACAAGCTGATCGACAGCCTGCCGGAGACGGCGGGCTGGGACGAGCTGGCCGAGCAGATCGAAGCCATGCTCGATATCGAGGCGGGCCTGGCCGACAGCGCGGCGGGACGCGTCACCGATAACGCCGACGTGCGCCGCGAATTCGGCCTCGCATGAAGGTCGTCTGGACCGACCGGGCGAAAGCCCGGCTGCGCCAGATTCATGCCTACATCGCGAAGGATCAGCCGACCAACGCGGATCGCGTCGTAGACCGCCTGACGCGACGCGTTGCGCAACTGGCTGAGCATCCCCACTCGGGACGCGTGGTTGTGGTGTATCGGCGCGACGATCTCCGCGAGTTGATCGAGTCGCCCTACCGAGTCGTCTATCTGGTTCGTGCTGATCGGATCGACATTGTGACGGTGCGCGATACCCGCCGCCGGCTGCCGCGCCGCTTGAGCGATTGGTAGCGCGACGGCGCCGCTGAACTGCGTTGCAGCGGACGCTGGGGAGGCGACGGCTACCCCACCGCCATCACGGCGCGTGCAAGGTCCACTGCGCTACGCCGCATTCAGCGGCTCCGCTCCGTGGCCCGGTACGCGAGCGCGAGCGAGGACGAAGCGGAATCATCGTGATCGTGGGAGTTCCTGGTCTCGCCTTTGGCCTCGCCTCGATCTCCCCTCAATCTCGGCGCCCGTTCACTCTGCCCCTCCTGCTTCCATTTTCCTGAAGCGCACGGACGTGGCTACCTTGCTGCAATGTCGTCGCAGCAATCGGCGGCGTTCGCGCCATCAGGGTCGCGGATCCGCCGTCACTCGAAGCCCGAGGCGAAAATCCGTAGCTGCGAGGCGGTCAGGGTGAGCGCCCAGAGTTCATCGCCGGTGGCTGGCGTGAATGCCGTGAAGTAGACGGTGTCGCCAGCCACGGCGAAGTTGGTCGGGTTCGACGATTCGTCACCCTCGGCAAGGTCCGCCACCAGTGACGTGCCCGCTGCGCTGCCGTCGCTGCGCCACAGTTCGCCGCCGAGGACCGGATCGAATGACCAGAAGTACAGCCAGCGCTGCAGGCTGATCCAATTGCCGTTAAGGCCCGGCGACGAGCCGTTGCTGCCGGGAAGCAGGTCGACCACCATCTGTGTGCCGGCGGGCGTGCCATCGGTGCGCCAGAGCTCGCTACCGTGTACGCCGTCGGTGGCCGACAGCAGCGCGAACTCGCCGAAGCTTCCCATGAACTGGCAGTTCGAGGACCCGTCCGGGTTGATGTCACGCAACAGGGTCGCGCTGCCGATGGTCGAACTGGCAACGTGCGGCTCGGCGCCGACTGCGCCGTTGTTCGCGCACATCAGCAGGCGGCCATTGGCCACCGTAAACCTGCCGGGAAAGCTGCCGCCGCCAGGATGGATGTCGGTGTGCAGCACGGTGCCGGCGCTGGTGCCGTCTGTGCGCCAGAGTTCGCGGGCTTGGCTGCCGTCGTCGGCGCTGAAGTACAGCCGGCCTTCGAACTCGACCGCTGCTGTGAGCTGCGCGCCGCTGTTGCCGCCCGGGTGGATGTCGCGCAACAGCATGGTGCCGGCGGCGCTGCCGTCGCTGACCCACGGTTCCTGGCCGCCGCTCGGCCCGGTGGCAAGGAACAGCAACTGGCTGCCGAATGCGCGCAACTGGCTCGGGTTCGAACTGCCGGCGCCAGGCTGGATGTCGGCGACCTGCACTGTGCCGGCGGCGCTACCGTCGCTGCGCCACAGTTCGACACCGCTGACGCCGTCGTTGGCGGCGAAATAGACCTGATCGCCGAGCCGGGTCAGCCAGGCGGGATTGCTGCTGGCGGCGGCGCTCAGATCGATGACCCTGTGGGTGCCGGCGGCACTGCCATCGGTGATCCACAGCTCGTTGTCGCCGCTCGCATCGCGCGCGGCGAACAGCAGTTGGTTGCCGAGCGCGGTCAGCCACTCGGGGTTGGAACTCGCGCTGCCGGGGGCGATGTCGGCCACCCGTTGGGTACTGGCCGGCGTGCCGGTGCTCGTCCACAACTCGCGACCGGCGATGCCGTCATCGGCGCTGAAATACACCCGATGGCCGACGGCGACCGGCCGGCCGGGGGCCGAGCCGAGACTGCCGGTGTGGATGTCGCGCACCAGTTGGGTGCTCGCTTCGGTGCCGTCGCTGCGCCAAAGCTCGGCACCGCGTACGCCATCGTCGGCAACGAACAACAGCCTGGTCGCGTTCAGGGCGAGCAGGTAGTCCGGGTACGAGCTCTCGCTGCCCGGGTGGGTGTCGCGCATCGGCCGCGCGCCGCCGGTGGCGTCCCAACGCCACAACTCGCGGCCGTCGTCGTCTTCGGCGCTGAACATCAGCGCATTGCCGACCGGCGCGAGTTGGTTCATTTCGCTGCCGCCGGCGGCAGCGAGATCGAACACCGCGCTCACCGTGTTGCCGTCGGTGCGGTAGGCCTGGCGCACGCCGCCGCTGCCACGGGCTTCGAACACGAGTTCGCCGTTCCATGGCGCGTAGCCGAGTGCCTGCGAGTGTGCGCTGCCGGGTGCGATGTCGGCCAGCAGGCGGGTGTTGGCAGCGCTGCCATCGCTGATCCAGGGCTCCAGGCCGGTGCTGCTGGTGTTGGCGGTGAACACCAGTTGGGTGCCCAGTGTGGTGAAGCGCCGCGGCTCGCTGCCGACGGCGCCGGGCTCGATATCCTTGAGCAGCACGGTGCCGGCTTCGGTGCCGTCGCTGCGCCACAGCTCGCGGCCGTGGATGCCATCGTCGGCGTTGAAATACAGCACTCCGTTCGACACGAACAGTTCGCGCGGCTCGGACGAGCCGACGGCGCGGATGTTCCTGAGCCGGTAGGTGCCGGCGGCTGTCCCATCACTGCGCCAGAGTTCCTGATCGCCGTCGGCGTCGATGGCCGTGAACAGCAGGAGGTTCCCGACCGCGCGCAACTGCCGCGGATGAGCGTGCCCCGGCCCCGGGTTGATGTCAGCCACCTGGGTAGCCGGGCCCCCGGCGACCGGTACACACCACAGTTCGTCGCCGCCGTCGGGCTCGCGGGCAGAGAAGCAGATGCGGTTGCCGAAGCGGGTGTAGCCGATAGGCCGGGCATCAGCTGCGCCGGGGGCAATGTCGGTCAGTCGCACGGTGCCGGCGCTGGTTCCGTCGGACCTCCACGCCTCGCAACCGGCCACCGGCTCGCAGGCAGTGAAATACAGCGTGCTGCCGTCCACATACAGCGAGTCCGGATAGCTGCTGGCCGGCCCCGGATGGATGTCGGCGACCTGCCAGGTGCCGGCCAGGGTGCCGTCGCTTCGCCACAGCTCGAAGCCTCCCTGCGGTGAGTTGGCGGTGAAGTAGGCCACCCCGTTCATCAGCACCAGTTGCTCGATGTCGGCATTGGCACCGCTGCCGCCGCGAAGGTCGCCGAGCAGTACCGGTGTCTGCGCGCCGGCCAGGCCGTGGCAGGCGATCAATACGAACAAACTGCAGCAGTGCCGGAAACGGCGGGATGTATGGGAACAGAACGAACGCATGGAAAGTGCTCCACAGGAATGGGTTCCGAGGCAAGGAGAGCGGCGATCGGCTGAACGACATGTGTTCATGCGCAAGTTCGTGGCGTTTTCTCCGGTCCGGCCGATTCGACGAACGGTCGGAGAAGTACGGGGTCTGGAGACAATGGCGCTTGCTTAGGGAAACTCTGAACAAGCCTGGCTTCGTCACTCCAGCGAAAGCTGGAGCCCTGTGTCTTCAAGGCGCTGGGTCCCAGCTTTCGCTGGGACGACGGCTCGTTCAGACCTTCCCTTGCGGGGGAGGCAGGGAGGGGAACACAACGGAGCGATGTGGCAGGCGGTTCGTTAGCCTGCACTTAGGAGGCGCGAAGCGCCGTCTCGAAGGGGCGCCTTGGGTGCCACTCTCCACAAACGGTCACTGGGCCAGGGGCTTCAGCGCCCGTTCCCGCTGACCACCTCGCCTTCGATGACCACGCCGATCACCTGCGAGGTGTATTCGAAGGGGTCGCCGTCGAACAGGGCGAGGTCGCCGTCCTTGCCGACTTCGATGGAGCCGACGCGGTCGGCGATGCCGAGGATGCGGGCAGCGTCGAGGGTGATGCTGGCCAGCGCGGCCTCGAAGGGCAGTCCGTAGGCGGCGGCGATGGCGGCTTCCCACAGCACCACGCGGGTCTTGGGGACATAGCTCTCGTAGCCGGCTTGCAGGGCGAAGGTGATGCCGGCCTCGTGCAGCGTCTTCGCCGTGGCGAAGCTGGCGTTCTCCATCTCGCCGAACTGGCGCGCCATCGGCGGATGCAGCAGCACCGGAACACCGCTCTCGGCGATGGCCTCGGTGAGCAGATAGGCTTCGGCGGCGCCGTCCAGCACGATGCGGATGCCGAACTCCTCGCGCAGGCGCAGGGCCGAGCGGATGTCCTGCTCGCGTTGCGCGGTGACCAGCAGGGGCAGGCGGCCTTCCAGCACGTCGACCAGCGTTTCCAGTTCAAGGTCGCGCGCCGGCATGGCATCGGCCTTGGCGCGGGCCGCCTTGTCGCGGTACTCGCCGGCCTTGATGAACTGCTGGCGCAACAGGGCGATCTGCTTGGCGCGGGTACCGGGCGACTTGTTCTCCGCGCCGAAGGCACCGGGTCCGAGGTGCGCGGCGAGCATGGCGACGGGTCTTATCACTGCCTGCTCGACGCTGCCGCCACGCGTCTTCACGATCATGGTCTGGCCGGAGACCAGGGCGCCCGGGCCGTGGCCGGTATGCAGCGTGGTGATGCCAAGCTCGCGCAGCCAGTCCACCAGCCGATCGCGCGCGTTGTAGGCGTCGAGCGCTCGCAGTTGCGGCTGCATCGGCGCGGAGGACTCAAGCTGGTCCTGGTCGTGCGGCTGGTTCATGAAGCCGGCCAGTCCGACCACGCTGCGCGCGTCGATCAGGCCGGGGGTGACCACTGCGGCGTCGAGGACTCGCATGCCCTCGGGAACGGCGATCTCGTCCTGCGTGCCGACCGCGGCGATGCGGCCTTCGCGGATCAGTACCACGCCGTGGTCGATCGGTGCGCCGGTCTGGGTGTGGAGACGCTCGGCACGCACTGCAAGATCTTGTGCGGATGCGGTCGAGCCGGAAGTCACGACAAGCAGCATGGCCAGCGTCGCCGCGGTGCGACGCGTCTTCGCCATGCAGGACCTTCTCACCCACCGCTTTCCTGGGCCGAGAGAAGTGACTCGTCCGTTGCGCACGATGGAGTTCATTGCACGCCCTCCAGCACGATCACTTCTGTGGCGACCGCGTCGCGTCCGGCGCCGTAGCCGCCGGTGGCGAACAGCGCGTGCTCCGGGTTGGCAAGATCGAACACCTGCTCGCCCTCGATCCAGGTTTCCAGCACACGCGTATAGACGCTGAGCGGATCGCCGTCGAGGATGACGAAGTCGGCGTCCTTTCCCGGTGTCAGCGAGCCGATGCGTTCCTCCAGATCGAGCATCTTCGCGCCATTGATCGTGAGCGCGGCCAACGCGAGGTCCCGGTCGAGACCGAAGCGCACGCCCATCGCGGCCTGCCTCAGGAACAGCCGCGAATCGGTGATGGGGTCGTCGCTGTGGTAGGCGAACAGGGCGCCGGCTTCGGCCAGACGCCGGCCGTTGTCGGGCAGCAGGTGCATGGCTTCCAGCTTTCCGCCGGGACTGTCGACGTGGATGATCGAGGCCATCACGCCGGCCTCGGCGATTTCCTTCGCCACCGCGCCGGCCTCGCTGACGTGGTGCAGCACCACGCGCAGGTCGAACTCGCGGGCAATGCGCAGCACGGTGAGAATGTCGTCATGCCGGTGCGTGTGGTGGTGCACGATGCGGCTTCGGTCGAGCACGCTGCACAGCGCTTCCTTGCCAAGGTCGCGCGCCGGCTTCTTGTCGGCGGCCAGCCGGCGATCGGCGATCTTGCCGCAGTATTCCTGGGCGGCGACAAGCTGCGCACGCATCAGCGCGGCGGACTTGCCGCGCGTTCCGGGAAAGGGCGTGGCGCGCAGCGGATTGGTGCCGTTGGCCATCTTGATGCCGCCGGCAATGGCGCCGTCGGCGTCGCGCAGGGCGAGGTCCTCGATGCTGTTGCCGTGACGCAGCTTCACGTACACGGTCTGTCCGCTCAGCAGGTGACCTGAGCCCGGCATGATGTTCGCGGTGG
>DAOMOD010000008.1:21635-29580 GCA_035444205.1 Lysobacteraceae bacterium | reverse complement strand
CGGCGCGCGCCTTGCGGATGCCGGCATGGCGCACGTTGATCGAATCGAGTGCGCGCACGTCGGGCTGGATCGGCCCGCTCGCATCGGCGCCGGCCACCTGGCCGATATGCGAATGGGTGTCGACCAGTCCGGGCAGGATGACGCGGCCGCGCACATCACGCACTCTTGCATCGTCGGGAATGGCGAGCTCGGTACCGAGTGCCTGGATTCGGCCCTCGTGAACCAGCAATGTGCCGTGGGTCACAGGCTCGCCCTCGATCGGTATCAAGGTCGCGCCGACGAAGGCGATGGGACGGTCCTGTGCCGCAGCATGCAGGCCGATGCCGCACAGAATGATGAGCAGGTAGGGCCGCATCTGGATCCCCCGTTTCAGGTCGGGCGATGCTACGGGATGCCGTTCATTGCGGCCAGTGAACACCCCGGTCACCGGTCGTGCACGCGCTTTCGACCGGTCGAATGGTGTGCTGCAACTTGCCACAAGGCTTCAATGGCGCATACTTGGCGCTTGCGCTCCGCCTTTTGCGAGCCGCGAACCCGGGGTCTTCGCCTTGCCATTTGTTCGTACTCCGACCGTGTCCGTCGGTCTGCTCCTGGTGTTCGTCGTGGTCGGCACCGCTGCCCTTGCGCAGGCCGATCGCGGCGTGCCCATCGATTTCACGCCGAATGGCACGCAGCCGGGTCTCGCCGTCCAGATCGATCAGCCGCAGGCTTGTTCCTCCTGCCACGGCAGTGCGTTTTCTCCGGACGACGCCAACCTGATTCCGCACAGCACGTGGTCGGGATCGATGATGGCGAACGCCACCCGCGATCCGCTGTTCTGGGCGGCCCTGGATGTCGCCAACAAGGATCTGCCGGGCGTTGGCGACTACTGCCTGCGCTGCCATACGCCCAGCGGCTGGCTGGCCGGGCGCGTGCACAAGACTGGCGATGCCAAGGAACCCTTCGTGCATGGCCAGGACGGCTGCAAGCTGAGCGGCAGCCTGGTCGAGTCGGACGGTTTCGAGAACGATTTCGCAGGCATCACCTGCCACTTCTGTCATCGCGCCGACGAGCAGGGCCCGCTGGGTCAGCCGACCATCATCGGCAACGGCAATCTGTGGATCGACGACAGCGTGGAGTGCGAAACCGACGAGGGCACCTATTTCGGCCCCTGCCGCAAGGGGCCATACACCTATTCCGAGACCAGCGCGGTGCCGCCACCGCCCCACGGCTGGAAGCAGGACGGTTTTCTCGGTACGTCGAAGTTCTGCGGCACCTGTCATGACGTTTCCACGCCCGACACCAGCGAGGGTCCGCTGCGCACGTTGATCCTGGATGACGGTACCGACACGGGGATTCCTTTTCCGATCGAGCGCACCTACAGCGAATGGCTGGCCAGCGATTTCAGCAGCACGGTGTTCGGCGACGGCTTCGGCAGCGTCGCCCCGGAGCTGCGGCGGGCGCCGCGCGGCAGGACCTGCCAGCATTGCCATATGCGCAAGAGTGAGGACGAGGCCGCGCGCGCCTGCAGTTTCGAGGATCCGGGATCGCGCAAGGACCAGCTTTCGGTGCACGAATTTGTGGGTGCCAACACCTGGATTCCGGCGATCCTGCGTGATGTGTACGGGTTGGATCGCGTGGCAGCCTTCAACCGCACCATCGCCTGGGCCGAGGAGATGCTGACCGAGCGCAGCGCCGAGGTGGAGCTGTTCGTCGAGTCCTTCGGCGGCGCGCCGGGCGATCTCGACGTGCGCGTGCGCGTGACCAACCTGGCCGGACACAAGCTGCCCACCGGCTACTCGGAAGGCCGCCGCATGTGGCTCCACCTGCGGGTGCAGGACAACCACGGCGACACCGTGTTCGAGAGCGGTGCCTACGATGCCGCCACCGCGGTGCTCACCGAGGATCCGCAGGCGAAGGTCTACGAGGTGCTGCAGGGCATCTGGAACCGCAACGGCAACGACACCTGCGACGCCGATGACGGCAAGGGGCGCAAGCTGTTCCACTTCGTGCTGAACAACTGTGTGGCCAAGGACAACCGCATTCCACCGGCCGGTTTCCGTGGCGGTGCCGATCTTGAGATCCGCCCGGTCGGGCACGTCTATCCCGAGGTCAGCCCCGGTGTGCTGGCGCACTGGGACGACACCCTGTACACGATTCCGGTGGCGGCCGGTGCGGCCCTGCCGCTTACCGTCACCGCCACCCTGCGTTTCCAGATCGCCAGCAAGGAATACATCGAGTTTCTGCGCGACGAGGCGGTCACGCATGCGATTCCGAGCGAGAACGACATGTGCGACCGCAGTTTCGATTTTGGTCCCGCCGACCAATCCCGGGGCGCCTACATGTTCCAGCTATGGAGCGACCATGGCCGCGCGCCGCCGGTGGACATGGACAGCGCCAGCGTGGTGGTGTCGCCATGAGACCGCTGGCCGCCGTATCCCTGCTATGTCTGCTGGCCGGCTGCGCCGGTACCCCACGCATGTCCGGCCCGGAGGATGCGCCCTGGGTGGCGCCGGCGGGCGATGCGCCGTGGCATGGCGGGCGGATGCATCTGATCCGTGAGTACACCGAACTGTACAAGGAGGGCGGCGAGGACCACCGGCGTCAGGTGCAGCACCTGTGGGATTATTCGCGCGGCGTAGCAGTGCGCCGTCTGCTCAGTCTCGACGGCGAGGAGCTGCTGCGCGAGGACGAGCCGACACGCGCGCTGCGCGGCACCGACGAGGAGCAGGCGATCGCGTTCCGGCGTGTACGCGAGCACCCGCAGCTCGCCGCGTCGGCGGCCGTTCCCGGGGCCGAGTGGTTCGGCGGATTCGCCTATCGCGAGCCCGACGATCCCTACTGCGACCTCGGCAGCCGCTGCATCCATGTGATGGTGACGGTCGATGGCGGTGTGCGCCGGATCATCCACGCCATCGTCGACCTGCAGAGCGATCGTGTCGTCCATCCCTTCTTCGACCCGGCGCTGGCGCGTCCGGTCACCGCCGAAGATCCGCACGTACCGGAGGCATCATGAAGTCGATCCAGCCATTGTTCGCCCTTCTCCTGCTGGGCGCGGGCGCAGCGCATGCTGCCAGTCCCGAGTGTGTGGGCAGTGAAGCCAAGCTGTCCTGGCCCGCCGACAATCCGGTATGGGAGATGTGCTGGCTGCGCCCCAGCCAGAGTTCCGGCGTGCAGGGTTCCGGCCTGGAGGTGCGCAATGTGCATTACAAGGGCATTCTGGTTCTGAAGACCGCGCACTCGCCGATCCTGTTCGCCGAATACACCAGTTCCACCTGCTACCGGGACTGGAAGGACAGCAACTCGTCGTTGATCGCCGAACCTGTGGTGCGCAACATGCTCGGGACTTCCGTCGAGTTCCCGGCTACCACGAGCTGTGATCGCTCGAATCATCCAACCCAGTCCTACGGCACCTGTCCGTTCCAGCTTGCCGGCCACAGCGCGGCGGACTGCTTCACCGGCGTGTCGATCGAGGACGGCGGCGACCACGTCACCCTCACCACCCAGTATGTCGCCGGCTGGTACCTGTATAGCTCGCGCTTCACCTTCTTCGCCGACGGCAGCTTCAGTCCGGAGATGGGCTTCGGCAATTCGAATGGCACGCTGAACAGCACCACCCACTGGCACCACAACTACTGGCGCCTTGATTTCGACATCGACGGCTCCGAGAACAACCAGTTCAGCATCAACGACGTCATCCAGGACACCGAATTCACCGCCCTGATCGACCGGAACGGCGGCCCCGGGGGCGGCGAGCGCACCTTCGAGGTGCGCAACAGCCAGACCGGGCGTGGCTACCGGATGTTCCCGGGCGATTTCGACTACGAATCGCCGGCCAATCAGTCCGGGCGCGGTTTCCACCTGGTCGACGTGCTCGGCACCGTCTACCACCCGGGCGAATACGCCGACCGGCCGACCAACAACCTCGGCGACTGCGCCTTCCTGGAAAACAACCTCGCCAACGGCGAAGACCTGAGCGGCCCCGAGGGCACCGGCACCAACGTGGTGCTGTACGACCGCGGCGGCGTGCGCGACCGCACCAACGAGGGCCCCGGCACCCAGGATTCGATGATCTGCAAGAAGGTCGGCCCGGTGTTCGTGCCGTTCGGCAACTGGGAACTGGAGCCGCACATCTTCAGCGATGGCTTCGAGTAGGCGACGCGGCAACACGGCGACGCGGGACCAGCCGTCGTCGCTTGTGCCTCAGCGGTCGCCCCAGATTGCGCGAGCCATCGACTGAGGTACCCTGTGCCGTGCCGAGCCCTGCCGGGTCGAGCAACGCAGACTGGCAGGGGGCCAACGAATACCAGGGGAGTCCATGCCTTGAACCGGATCCTGCGCGCCCTGGTGGCGACCGGCTTTGCCGTGCTGGTCGTCGCTTGCGCATCCAAACCCCATTCGGGGTACGTACGGCATCAGAACCTTCCGCTGTTCGACCGCATGGTGGTCGAGGTGCGCCTGCCGACCGAAGAAGTGGGTGTGGCCATGTCACCGACCTATGCGGGATTGGCCGGTCCCGGTCTGGTCGGCGTGGCCGTGGGCATGGCGATTGCGGAGACCATCGACGGCATCCGCCTGCGCCGGGCCGAACGGCGTCTGGCGGCGATCCGCGACCGGCTCGCCGAACACGACTACCGCGCCTTGTCGCTGCAACTGGTGAAGTTGAACCTGGATCGCGGAGTACTCTCCCCGCAGATGGAGTTCGTGCCGATCTACGAGTCGCAGGCGACCTCGCAGGCGACGAACAGCCTGACGACACGCCGGCGCTTTCTGGTCGTCGAGCAGGAGTGGTATTTCCTCCCGGATTTCCGACTTTTCAGGGTCGAAATCAGGGCGCGGATCGTCGATCGTATCCGCAGGAAAGGCCGCTCGATACCGCACTGGGAGAATGAGCTCTACGCAAACATCATCCAGTACGAGTTTCCACTGCCCCGAATCGAGGGTGTCTACTTCGCCGACGAACGTGCCCAGGCCTGGTCCGACATGGATGCTGCCGATCTCGACGCGATGCTGCGTGAGGGCATCGCCGGGTCGATCGAGCTCCTTGCCTACGACCTTGCAGGCGCTCCGGACGAACAGATCCTGCGGCAGTATCGCGCCGATGCCTTTCTGCCGGTCCCGGAGTTCCTGGATGGCAAGATCGTGCGCGACGATGGACGTCGACTGCTGGTTCGGAACCGCGACAAGTCGCTGCGCTCGATCCCGGTACCATGAAGTTCCAGGCCATCGCTCTGCCGACGCTGTTGCTCGTCGCCGCATGCGCCGGCACGCCCGACCGCTACTCGGCGCTCAGCGCCGTGGAACATGCCGAACGCGGGCCCAGGCTGGCGGATTCCTGCGGGCTCTGGCTGGGAGAAGTCATGGATGCCAGAGAGGACTATCGCGCCACCAGCGATCTCGGTGGTCGGCGCGCACACGTGCTCGACGTCGATGCCGGCATGCGTCGACTGCTGCATGGGGCGGGTCTCGGCGATCATGGAGATGAGCGCGACCGGATCGATATCGAGGTCCTGAGCGCCCATGGGTCGGGGCTCGGAATCCACATTGCGTTCAACGTCGTGGTGCGCGCAGCCTCGTATCGCGCGGACGTGTCGATTGTCCGCGGCCGCGCGGTGCGTGCCTCGGTGCCGCACGCGATCGCGGCCGCCATGGCGGACGCGCGCGACACCCTTGTGCGTGAATGGAACCTGCGCTGCCGGTGAGTTGCCCTTCCGCAGTAAATAAATTGTCTTGTCGAACAGCAAACGCCCGGCGTCGCCGGGCGTTTGCTTGACGGGCAACGATTGCGGTGTTTCCTCAGGGCGTTTCGCCGCTGAAACGGATCGCCTTGGCGCCGGTGATCTCGCCGACGCGGGCGGTTTCGTGCACGTACAGTTCGACTTCGCGCTCGAACACCAGCGGGCCGACCACCTCGGCGCGCGGTCCGATGATCACCTTGGGGTCATCCGAGGTGCCCCAGTTGCCGAACCAGCTGCCGCGCGGCGCCTTCACGGTGATCCTGCCAAGCACGCGCGCGTCGGCGCCAACGTTGATGCTGCCGGACACGGTCTGCAGACTGGCCGCCACGCTGTTGGCCGCCATGCGCACGCCGCCGTTGACGTTCTCGATGGCGCCGGCGACTTCGCTGCCCTCGCCGAGGACGATGGCGCCGTTGACCGACTCCACCGACCTGGCGACGCGGCTGCCGCTGCCGATGGTGATACCGCCGTTGACGGTCTCCAGCGATTCGGCCTGCACGCCGTCGCCGATGCGGATGCCGCCGTTGACGGTTTCGGCGTGCTTGATCACGGCGTTGTCGGAGACGCGAACGCCGCCGTTGACGGTGCTGAGATTGCCCGCCTGCTGGCCGGCCTCGATGCGGATGCCGCCGTTGACCTTGGAAATGTTTTCCTGCGCGTGGACGGCGCCGGCGAAGGCGAATGCGGCAGCCGCCGCCACGGAAAGCATGACTTTTGACATGGTGTGCTCCTGGGAATGTGCGCTGATTGGATGCACGGACATGGCGAAAAGGTTTACATGGGCGCGGCGTGGGTGTGAGTGCCAAAGGTCAGTGCGTGAGGCATCGGGTTGGGCAAACGCAACCGTGCACTTGTGACGGTCACGCGGCGCGGACATGCTGCCTTGACGAGCCGCCGCCACCGGTACGGCCGGGGAGGGGGTCATGCAACGTCGGGAATTTCTGCAAGCCTCGGTGCTTGCCGTGCTGTATCTGCGCTTCGGCGAGGTGGGCACCGCAGCACTGACGCCGCTGTTGCCGCGTGCATCTACGCCGCAGCATGTCCTGGTGATTGGCGCCGGACAGGTGGCCGTGTGGCCACCCTGCGCAGTTTCGCCGACGCGCTCTACGCCGAGGCCGGCGCGGCGCGCATTCCGGCCAGCCACCATCTCACCCTGGGCTACGCACGCCAGTTCGAGCTGCCGCTGCTTCCGTTCTTCCCCACCAGGGGCGAACAGTCGCCATGATCGACGGCCAGCGCCTGCGCCACGCCATGGGCAGCAGCTTCGACCTGTCGGGCCTTGCCGGATTGACCGAAGAGGAGCGGCAGATGGGCATTGGCGGCTTGCAGCGGGCGACGCTGGGTCCGCTGTTCGCCGACATCGGCGATGCCGCCTCGGCGGACTGGCCGTCAGCGGAACTGGCGCCTCTGGACCGCTACACCGTGCGCGAGTGGCTGCGCGAACAGGGCTTCAGCGACATGGCGGATCGCGCTGGACGAAGCCGCGCGCGTGCGCTTTGCGGTGGGCCATGTCGATGCGGGGTTCCAGGGTTTCGCCGCGCATGTCGAGGGTGGTCGGTCCAAGTGCTGGGACGAGGACCGCTGGGCGCGCGGCGCGCACGCCTTCACCCTGCCGGGTCAGATGACCACCCTGATGCCCGGCATCGCCGACCCGGTCGGCCGCCTGCATTTCGCCGGTGAACACACCACGGCGTATCACGGCTGGATGCGGGGGGGCGCTGGAGTCGGGACGCAGGGCGGCGGCGGAGGTGGCGGGGTAGGGCTTGGGGCTTTCAGGGCTGAGGGCCTAGGGCCTAGGGCCTAGAGTTCGGCAAGTACGGTGCTCGTTTGTGTTTGCGGAATGCCCTTCAGCAGATCGAACCGTAGGGACTGTGCCAAGAAGCTCCAGCACGTGGGATTTTCCCCTAGGCCCTAAGCCCTAGGCCCTAGGCCCTGAGCCCCAAGCCCCAAGCCCTAGGCCCTGAACTAGAATGTCCCGCCCACCCGCATTCCCGGATCCGCCGTGCCCCGACCCAAGCCTGTCCTCCTCCTCATCCTCGATGGCTGGGGCCATAGCGAGGAGACCGAGCACAACGCCATCGCCCATGCGCAGGCACCGAACTGGCATGCGCTGCTGCGCGATTGTCCGCATACGCTGATCGAGACCGGCGGCCTGCATGTGGGGCTGCCCGATGACCAGATGGGCAACTCCGAGGTCGGGCACATGAACATCGGTGCGGGCCGCATCG
>DAOMOD010000008.1:6578-21607 GCA_035444205.1 Lysobacteraceae bacterium | reverse complement strand
ATCGCCGACGGCGAATTCCAGAGCAATCCAGCGCTGCTCTCGGCGTGCCGTGCGGCGCGCGCGGGCGGTACCTTGCACGTGATGGGGCTGGTGTCGCCGGGCGGCGTGCACAGCCATGAGAAGCACATCCTCTCCATGCTCGATCTGGCAAAGGCCGAAGGCGTGGGCAGGGTGGTCGTGCATGCCTTTCTCGACGGCCGCGATCCCCCGCCGCGCAGCGCGCGGCCAAGCCTGGAAGCGCTCGAAGCCAGGTGTGCAGCACTCGGCAACGCACGCGTGGCGAGCGTGTCCGGGCGCTACTGGGCGATGGACCGCGACAAGCGCTGGGACCGTGTGGAGAAGGCCTGGAGCGCGATCACCGAGGCCGCGGCGGAATTCAGCGCCGACAGCGCGGTCGCTGCACTGGATGCCGCCTATGTACGCGAGGAAAACGACGAGTTCGTCAAGCCCACCATCGTCGGCGGCGGCTGTCGCGTCGAGGACGGCGATGCCGTGGCGTTCATGAACTTCCGCGCCGATCGCGCGCGCGAGTTGAGCCAGGCCTTTCTGTTGCCCGATTTCGACGGATTCCCGCGCAAGCGCGCCATCCGCCTGGCCTGTTTCGTCAGCCTCACCGAATACAGCGCCGATATCCCCTCCACTGTGGCCTACGGTCCGCAGACCCTCACCAACACGCTGCCGGAGTACCTGTCGGCCAAGGGCCTGACGCAGTTGCGCATCGCCGAGACCGAGAAGTACGCCCACGTCACCTTCTTCTTCAACGGCGGACGCGAGGAGCCGTTTGACGGCGAGGATCGCATCATGGTGCCTTCGCCCAAGGTCGCCACCTACGATCTGAAGCCGGAAATGAGTTGCCCCGAAGTCACTGACCGGCTGGTCGAAGCCATCGGCAGCGGCAAGTACGATTTCATCGTCTGCAACATCGCCAATCCCGACATGGTTGGGCATACCGGTGTGTTCGCGGCGGCGGTCAGGGCGGTGGAGGTGGTGGACGAGGCGCTCGGTCGCCTGCGTGCCGCCATCGAACAGGCCGGTGGCGAGATGCTGGTCAGCGCCGATCACGGCAACCTCGAGCAGATGCAGGACCACGACACCGGCCAGCCGCACACCGCGCACACGCACGGCCCGGTGCCGCTGGTGTATCTCGGCCGCCCGGCACGCCTGCGTGGCGGCGGAGCCCTGAAGGATCTGGCGCCCACCGTGCTGGCGCTGATGGGCTTGCCGCAGCCGGCGGAGATGGGCGGCGAAAGCCTGGTCGAGTTCGCCTGATCCGATGCCGCGCATCGGCGCCGCGCTGGGGCTGCTGCTGTCGGTAGCGCTGCTGCATGCACAGCCCGACGAGGAAGCCCGCGCGCAGGCGCGTCTCGCCGAAGTGCGCGCGGCCATGACCGAAGTCGGCGCCGAACGCCAGCGCCTGCAGGGCGCGCTGGCCGAACAGGTGGAAGCCTTGCGCAGTCAGGACCTGCGCGTGGCCGAGAGCGCACGCGAACTCAGGCTGCTGGATGAAGCCGTGGCGGCACGCGAGTCGGAGCTGTCCGCGCTGGAGGCCGAGCGTGCCGCCATGGAAGTGCGAATGGCCGGTCAGCGCCAGGCGTTGGCGAAGCTGCTGCGCTCGACCTACGTGCTCGGGCAGGATGCGCCGCTCAGGCTGCTGTTTTCCCAGGATCGCGTGGACAGCGTCGGTCGGGCCCTGGCCTATCACCGCTATCTCAAGGACGAACAACTGCGGCGATTGCGTGCCCTGGGCGAGGAACTCGCGGATCTTCTGGACATCACGCTGCGCGTGGCCGCCGAGCGTGATGCGGTCGCCACCGCCCGCGCCGCCCGCGCGCAGGAAACCGAGCGACTTGCGGCCGACCGCGCAGAGCAGCAGCGGCGTCGCGCAAGTCTGGAATCGGAATTGCGCAGCAGCGACCAGCGGCTGGCAGCACTGGGTCGCGACGAACGCGAACTGCTGGCGCTGCTCGAGCGCCTGAGCGACATCTTTGCCGACATCCCGGCAACCGCGGAGGGTGCCGAACCGTTCGCGAATCGTCGCGGTCGCCTGCCCTGGCCGGTCAGGGGCCGCGTGCTTGCCGCCTTCGGTGCCGAAAGCCGCGAGGGGCGCGCCAGCACCGGCATGCTGATCGACGCCGAGGCGGGCGCCGAGGTGCGCGCCGTCGGCCACGGTCGCGTGGTATTCGCCGACTGGCTGGCCGGCTTCGGCCTCCTGTTGATCGTCGATCACGGCGACAGCTTTCTCAGCCTGTACGGGCAGAACGAGACCCTGCTGCGCGATTCCGGCGAATGGGTGGCCCCCGGCGACGCCGTCGCCACCGTCGGCCAGAGCGGCGGCCGTGACCGACCCGCCCTGTATTTCGAGCTGCGCCAGGCCGGCCGCGCCATCGACCCGCGCCCGTGGCTGATGCGCTGAGCGCAGCAAGCTCCGTTCTACGACAGCCTTCCGGCCGTATACTCGATGGGGTCCGCCGAGATTCCGCGCATGCGCATCCTTCTCCTTGCTCTGTTCCTGCCCACCCTGTCCGTGGCGGCGCCACCAGCGCAGCCGCTGCCGATCGAGCAGATCCGCCAGTTCACCTCGGTGTTCAATACCGTCGAGCGCGGCTATGTGGATGAGCTGGATCGTGAGCGACTGATGCAGGCAGCCATCCGCGGTCTGCTGCAGGAACTCGATCCGCACAGCGAGTACCTCGACGAGCGCGAGGTGGCCGAGCTCGCCGAGGAGACGCAGGGTGCCTACGCCGGCATCGGCATGGAGGTGCAGTTGCGCGAGGATGGCCGTATCGAGGTGGTGGCGCCGATCGACGACACGCCGGCGGCGCGTGCCGGCGTTCTGGCCGGCGATATCCTGCGTGCCATCGATGGCGAACCGGTTGCGCCGGGCACACCGTTGCGCGAGGTGGTTTCGGCGCTACGCGGTCGCGCCGGCACGCGTGTCGGCCTGACGCTGGAGCGCGAAGGCCACGGTGCCACCTTGATGATGCAGCTGCGCCGCGAACGCATCCGCGTGGTCAGCGTGCGCAGCGAACTGCTTCCTTCGGGACATGGCTACTTGCGCATCAGCAATTTCCAGACCGATACCGCGCGCGATGTCCGCCGCCAGCTGCAGCGCATGCAGCAACGTGCCGGGGCGCCGCTGGCCGGTCTGGTCGTCGACCTGCGCAGCAATCCCGGGGGGCTGGTCAACGCCGCCGTGGAAGTGGCCGACCTGCTGGTCGACAAGGGCCTGCTGGTCAGTATCCGCGGGCGACTTCCCGATACCCGCCTGAGTTTCGACGCCACCCCCGGCGACCTGCTGGACGGCGCGCCGGTGGCGGTCCTGGTCGACGGCGGCACGGCCTCGGCAGCAGAAATTCTGGCGGCGGCATTGCAGGATCTCGGGCGCGCGCGCGTGGTCGGCCTGCCCACCTTCGGCAAGGGCTCGGTACAAACGCTGCTGCCACTCGACAACGGTCACGCCATCAAACTGACCACGGCGCGCTACTACACGCCCAACGGGCGTGCCATCGAGAAAGGTGGACTGAAACCCGATCTGCGTCTGACCCGCGTGCCGCCGCCGGGGCGCGGCAGCCTGACCGAGGACGAAGCAGTGCAGGCCACGCTCGCGCTGCTGCAGCAGTTCGCCACCGCGCGCTGAGGAGTTACGTCGAACGGCAAGGAGCTGTCGGCAAAGGCCGCAACGTGCGCAAAGGAAAGCCGTCAGGCTGCCCCCTTTGCGTCTCGTGTGTCCTTTGCGGACCGTATTCTTGCTGTGGATCGCAAGGCACCGGGTCCCGGCTTTCGCCGGGACGACCAGACGTAGGGCGGCATCACCATGCCGCCGTTGCAACGTTGCACGGGACGATGTCGGCACGGTGGTGCCGACCTACGACAGCGGAGCGTATGCACGCTTTTCCCGAGTCCAGAGTCCCGGCCCCTCAGCCGCGCAGGCGCCTGAACACCGCCGGCCGCGATGCCAGTGCGAACAGCACGCCGATCACGAACCCGGCGAGGTGGGCCGACCAGGCGACCGCGCCGAAGCTCGGGCCGACGTAGCTGAAGAGCACCTGCAACAGCGCCCAGAACCCGATCAGAAGTGCCGCTGGTACGCGAACAAATTCCAGATACAGGCCGAGCGGCACCACCAATCCCAGGCGGGCGCGCGGAAACAGGGTGACATAGGCGCCGAGGATCGCGGAGACGGCTCCGCTGGAGCCGATGATGACGTGCCCCGGACTGTCGACGATCAGGGCGGCGGCCAGCATCGACAGGGCGCCGCCGGCCAGGAACAGCAGCAGGAATCTGGCCGGCCCGAGCGCACGCTCGGCGGCGACGCCGAACAGGATCAGGAACAGCAGATTGCCGAGCAGATGCAGCCAGTCGGCATGAACAAACAGTGCGCTGAAAAGCGTCAACCCGCGCACTTCGTGCCAGACATCGCCCAGATCGCCGACCTTGCCGAACAGGGTCTCCGGCACCGCGCCCCAGCGTTCCACATGCGCCTGGCGCTGTTCGGGCGCGGCCATCGCCAGCAGCACGAACAGAAGTACCGACACCAGTACGAGCAGAAGGAGCGCCCAGGGAAAATCGTTTCGCGCGCGCGTCTCGACCTTGACGAACATGGGTGGGCTGGCCCGAATTCCTCGAGCCTGCTAGAGCGCGCCCTGCCGCAGCAGAAAGCGCTGGCCGCGAAATTCCAGTTCAAGCGTCTGCGGGGCGATTCCCAGCAGGCGTACGCCGGGCGCCACCTCGTCACCCTCGCTGCGGCGCTCGCCGTTGATCAGGGCGAAACGCGCACCGGCGTCGCCGCTCGATACCATCATGCTCACCCGGATCGGTGGAATATCGCGCCGCAGGGTGTAGGGCAGTTCATGCAGAAGCGGAGTGCCTGGCGCATCGTGCTGCCCGGGCGTACCGGTGTCCGGCGGTACTGGCGTCAGTGCGGATACCACCTGGCGGGTCGTCGGTGGTGGGCTGGGGCGGACTGTCTCGCGCGGCGGGTCGGGTACGGTTGCCAACATGTCCGTCAATCGGGCGCGGGTGTGGTCGTCGAGGTCGGGATCCGCCAACGGGTCGGGAGCCGAGGGCGCCACCAGGGGGGCGCCCTCGCGTTCCGCGGGTCGCGCAGGCATCCGGGCTGGCTGCGTACTGGGCGAAGCGGGTTGGCGACGCAGGGTGGCGTCGGTTGCGGGTGGCGTCTCGTCCGGCACGACGTGCCGGGTGTCCGCGTCAGCCGTGGATGTTTCTTCCACTGCCGGCGATTCGGCGCGCATTTCGGTGTGTGCGGTCAGGGCGGCGCCGCCGCTCTGCTGGCCCAGCCACCAGCCACCGCCGACAGCAGCCAGCAGCAACATGGACGCGCCCAGCCACAGCGAGCCGCGGCGGCGTCTTGGTGCCAGTCCGGGCGTGAGCAGGCCAGGCATCTGGCGTTTCTGGCGCTCGGCCTCGGACTTCTTCAGCGCTTCGAGAATCAGGGACATGTCGTCTATGGTACGCGACGGGTCAAACGTGGTCCGCCTGGTTGGTGGGCGGTCAGCGCCAGCAAGGTTTCCGGGCCGACGATTCCGTCGGGTGTCAGTCCGTAACTCAGCTGGAAGCGCCGCACGCGCTCCTCGATCAGGGTGTCGTAATACGGTGGCCCGATGCGGCTGGCATCGACGCTGTCGTCGACCTGAGCCAGGCGCGCCAGGAGCCAGGACACCCCGGGTCCGGTGTCGCCGCGGCGCATCACCGCGGGCAGAAAATCGGGCGCACGCCAGATGGCGAAAAACTCGCCCAGCCAGTAGCGTTCCAGCGTGCGCAGTGAGGTCTCCATCACCTGGCCGCCAAGATCGATACGGGCGCGCTCCTGGCCCAGGCCGAGCAGCAGGGCTACGGTTTCGCGATTGCCGTCGACAAGGCGCATGATCACCGGTCGGCGCAGGGCACGCAGCTTGCCGAGGTTGCCGGCTACGCGCATGCAGTAGATGCCGGGCGCAAGCACGGGCGGACAGCGCGAGGCATCGCGGACGCGTACTTCCTCGGCACGAATCTGCCAGCGTGCCAGCAGCTGGGTCCACGCCTGCACCGCCTCATCGCCCGTGCTGTCGGCGATCTGCGCGGCCAGCGCTGCGTCATCGAGCAGCGCGAACGGGGAGTCCGGCTCGACCTCTTCCTGGGCGGTTTCGACTTCCGCTTCGACCTCGGCCTCGGGTGTCGGTCCGAAGGCGAAGAACAGCACCACCATGCCAAGCAGCACGGCTGCACTGGCGGCGGCCAGCGGGCGGATGTAGCGGCGCCCGTCGAGATCCAGCGCTTCCGCGGCAGCCTGATCGACCACCCGTTCGTTGATCGTCTCCAGTTCCTGCGCGTAGCCGGCCAACAGCGCGCGCTCGGCGACGATGTTGATCAGGCGCGGAACGCCGCCCGAATGCCGGTGCAGGGCGCGCAGTCCGAGCCGGGTGAATGGCACCCGGTGCATGCCCGCCACCTGCAGGCGGTGACGCACATAGGCTTCGGTTTCGTCGGGGGTGAGCGGGGTCAGGTGATAACGCGCGGTGACGCGCTGGGCGAGCTGGCGCAGTTCGGGTTTGGCCAACAGTTCGCGCAGTTCCGGCTGGCCCAGCAGGATGATCTGAAGCAGCTTCTGGGTGGGCGTTTCGAGGTTGGTCAGCAGGCGTACCTGTTCCAGCGCCTCCACCGACAGGTTCTGCGCCTCGTCGATGATCAGCACCACGCGCAGGCCTTGCGCGTAGGCGTCGAGCAGGTAGGTATTGAGCGCATCGACCAGGCCCTTCAGGCTGCCACGGCGCCCCTCGATGTCGAGCTTGAGTTCCTCGCAGATGGTTTCCAGCAGTTCGATCGGCGACAGCCGCGGATTCAGCGCCAGTGCCACGCGTGTGTTCTCGGGCAGCCGCTCCAGCAACAGGCGCGACAGCGTGGTCTTGCCGGTGCCGACTTCGCCGGTGAGCTGGACGAACCCGCCCGACCCGCCCTGGCCGATACCGTAGAGCAGGTGTGCAAGCGCATCCCGGTGGCGCTCGGAGAGAAATACGAAGCGCGGGTCCGGGGTGATCGAGAAGGGCGGATCCTTGAGCCCGTAATAGTCGAGATACATAGGCGGGCGAGTTTACAGGGTCGGGCCCGCCCGCCGTGCATTCATTGCAGGGGAGCGGTGGTTCCACCCGCCCTGGGCCGGGGCGGGATGGACAAGGCGCATCGGCACCGCGATGTCGCCGCCGCTCAGACCGGCGATCCGGCTGCGGGTTCAGTGGCGGCGGGCGCGGGCGGTGCAGGAGGCGGGCATGGGCGACGCGGCGGGCGCGATGGCGCAAGCCATTCGTGCGTGCTGCGTGGGTTCGAAGCATGGCGGCGCTTGGCGGCTGCGGATTCGCGGGCCAGAATCACCAGCGAATCCGCCCGAGCAACCGAGATGACCGACACGCACACCCAGAACAACCCGCTTCGCGAGTACTTCGACAACAATCCGGGCCGCATGATGGACAAGTGGCTGCACTACTTCGATATCTACCATCGGCATTTCCAGCGCTTTCGCGGCCGCGCCATGACCATCCTGGAAATCGGCGTGTTCCATGGGGGGTCCCTGCAGATGTGGCGGAACTACTTCGGGCCGCAGGCGCGCATCATCGGCCTCGATGTCAATCCGCGGGTGAAGGCGCTGGAGGAGCCGGGCATCGAAATCGTGATCGGCGACCAGGGCAACCGTGGTTTCATGCGCGAGCTGAAGGCACGTTGTGGTCCCTTCGACATCGTCATCGACGACGGTGGTCACACCATGGCGCAGCAGATCGTCACGCTGGAGGAGATCTACGATGCAGTGAAGCCCGATGGGGTGTTCCTGGTGGAAGACCTGCACACCAGCTACTGGCGCGAATACGGCGGCGGCTACCGGCATCCCTTCAGCTTCATCGAACTGGCCAAGGGGTTGATCGACCAGCTCCACGCCTGGCACTCGCGCGACGCCCACAGCTTCCTGCCCACCAGCTTCACGCAGTCGACCCGGTCGCTGCATTTCTACGACAGTATTCTGGTGATCGAGAAGGGCGAGCACCCGAAGCCGGTCGAAAAGATGACCGGCACACCATCCTTTCCCGATTGAGGAACGGGTGCCTTCGCGCCGCGTTGCCGACACGGAAGGCTCCATGGTGTCAGGTACCGGGCGCAAGGCGCACGCCATCCCGGACGCTACCCGGCCCGCTCAGCCCGTGACCGGCATCGGCAGACCCTGCACATTGCGCTCCAGCCACTGGCGAAAGCCCATCAGATCGGGATACAGCGCGCGGGTCCGATCCACCGGGCGTGCCGCACGGAACGACTCGTGGAAATCGTGCTTGTAGTGGAACATGTTCGCCAGGTCGTCCGCACCCGGAAAG
Source organism: Lysobacteraceae bacterium (assembly GCA_035444205.1). GTDB lineage: Bacteria > Pseudomonadota > Gammaproteobacteria > Xanthomonadales > BPKI01 > DAOMOD01. The sequence goes on along the minus strand of DAOMOD010000008.1, from coordinate 13,256 downwards.
CCGAGCGCGGCGTAGTCCGCGAACGCCATGTCGACATGCTGCACCGGCTCGCCCAGCACGCGGGAAAGCTCCGCGGCCATCTGCGCACCGGTCAGGTGCTCTCCGGCGATTCCCACGTGCTGGCCGATCGCCGGTCCGCCCTGGCGGAACAGGCTCAGCGCACAGGGCCCGATGTCGGCTGCGGCGATGCCCGGCAGCTTGCGCTCGCCCATGGGCAGCACGAATTGCAGGCTGCCGTCCTCGCCGCGTCGCGGTCCCATGCCGAAGTGGATCAGGTTGTCCCAGTAGAACGAGGTCAGCAGGAACGTGACCGGCAGGCCGGCAAACAGCGCGTCGGCCTCGCCCTTGGCGTCGAAGTGCGGAACCTTGTAGCGGCCCATCAGCGTGGGCATGCGCGAATCGGTGAGCGGCACCAGTCGGCGCGTATCTTCGAGTGTCGACCAGATGAGGTGCCCGACACCGGCTTCGCGGGCGGCGGTGGCGATGTGGCCGGCCTGAAGGTACTCGCGCTCGGGGGTGAAGTGTTCCCAGAAGTTGGTCACGGCGAACAGGCCCCATGCACCGGCGAATGCACGAGCCAGAGTTTCGGGCTCGTCCAGGTCGCCGTGCACGATCTCGGCGCCGGCCTGGGCAAGTGCGTTTGCGGCTGGCGAATCGGGCTTGCGGGTGATCGCGCGCAGCGTGAACTGACGGGCCGGGTCGGCGAGTATGGCTCGCGCGAGCCCACCGCCTTGGGCGCCGGTGGCGCCGATGACTGCAATGACAGGTCTAGTAGGCATGGGTCTGCTCCTTCGATGGTCAGTCTGCGGCCGCGACGTCCGCCGGTGGCAGCGGCTCGGGCACCCGATTGATGATGGCAGGGATGGACTTCAGGAACGCGAAGATCGCCTCCAGATCCTCGTCGTTGAAGTGCTTGTACATCGCGTAGGCCGCGAAACGCCACGCGCCGTCAGCAAGACGCTCGATCAGCCGGGTCTCGACGCGCCGGCCGCGGACGGAAAACTCCTTCCAAAGCCGCGTGCCAGCCGGAAACTCCCAGGCTGCGGGTTGCGATGCGTCGATGGCAGCGCCGGGCGGCAACGCGATCCAGCGACGTTTGCGGGCGCCATCCGACCACAGCGGGTACTGTGGGGAAAAGGAAACGACCTCCGCCCGAAGCAGGTTCGTGCCGGGCGCGGCGTAGAGCCCGGTGTCGTGCAACCAAGTCGGCGGATGCTCAGGGGTGTCCGGCGACAGGCTTGCCGCCAGGATGGCGAGAACGGCGATGGCAAGCTTGCCTGGCATGGCGGTGACACCTTGGGTCCGGGTGCCGACATGCTGACCTGCCCGGGACGCCTGCACATGGCCCACAGCGGGCCATCATGGAACCAGCCGCGGGCCATGGCGGAGCCAGTCGGGTATCAGCCGCTCAGTGGCTGGCCAGATACCAGTGCGCGGCCTGTGTGCGCGAATACAGCCCGAGTTTGTCGAGGATATTGGCCACGTGCCGCTTGACGGTGTAGGGCGAAAGCTCCAGCGCCCGCGCGATGGCCTTGTTGCTCTCCCCCGCGCTGATGCGGGCCAGGACCTCCAGTTCGCGGGCACTGAGCGCTCCGTTGCCGACGGGCGGTGCCGGATCCTTCGCCGTTGCGGCGAAGCGCTGCGCCCAGCCGCGCAGCATGGCGAGCGCGGTCCACTCGAACTCGTCGCGCCAGGGTGCGCCCGCCAGGCGGATCAGTACGCCGCGACCTGCGAGCAGCACGCCGCCGAGTTCACCGGTGTCCGCGACACGGGCAAGGACCACCTTCAGCGCATCCGCGGCATCGGCCTTGCGGCCCACACGCAGCAGGGCATCGGCGTAGCGGAGCCACGCTTCCTCTGCCAGCCCGAGCACGTCGATGGCCGTCTCGTCCCGCAGTACCTCAGCCCAGCGCTCGACCGCCTCCTCGTATCGTCCATCCAGCATCGCCAGGCGCGCGGGCACGGTCGCCAGCGGCGCGCGCAGAATGGCGTGATTCTTGATACGTCGCGGCGGCGGCAGTCGCGACACGAATTCCCTGAGAGCCGCGCCATCGCCCAGCGCATCGGCAACGCGCACGGCCAGAAACACGTAATGTCCGTACATCGAGGTGGGGCTTGCCGGCGGTCCCGATGGACTCGCCGCGGTGAAGTAACCGAGCAGCGCATCCAACGCGGAATAGGCCTGCTCGCGCTCGCCCCGAGCGGCATGCACGATGGACTGGATGGTGCCTGCGAACATGACCAGCCGGACGGGCCGACCCAGCCAGCGCGCATCCTCCTGCGCCTGTGCCACCGCCTCCAGGGCCCGATCCATCTCGCCGTGCCACAGCGCCAGCCAGGCCGCCATGACGTGGCCGATGGCGCGGAGTTGCGTGGGCGTGTCGCCACCCCGCCTCAGCACGTGGTCGACCAGCCTGGTGAGCGGCGCTGCCATGCCCGGCATCCAGACGTACAGGGTGCGCTGGATGCAGTGGTTCCAGATGCGCGCCCGGTCCGTCTGCTCGAGCAGATCGAGCATGGTCAGCCAGGAGGATGCGACACGGCGGAATTCGCGAAAGTCGATGGCATGCCAGGTGTCGATTGCGAGCGCCAGCGCGCGCGTCTCGATGTCCGCATCGGACAGGTCGATCGCGGCCAGCCGGTTGCACGCGTCGCCGCTGAAGCCGCCGCCGACCAGCGCGACCACCTCGAAAACCAGGGCGCGACGGAGGCGCACCCGGTCGCCGCTGGCCCGGAAGCCGGCGATGGTGCGCTGCAACTCGACGACCATGGTGCGCCAGTCCCAGCGCTCCCACGCCACCTGGGCACGCAGCATCGCCAGCAGCGGAGAGTGTTCGCGGCGTTCCCTGGGGAACTGCTCTAGCAGCCGCAGCACCGGCTCGGCGGTGCCGTCGGCGAGCATGTCTTCGGCAACCTCCTCCATGAGGGATTCGGCGACGTCCCAATGGCCGGCGCGCAGCAGGTAGGACAGGCGCCGGATCGGGTCCGGCTCGGTGTCCGCGGCGCGATCGAGGAGCTCGGGCAGGAGTTCGGGATGCTCGCGGCCAAGGCGCTCCGCCAGGCAATCCCGGAACAGCTCATGAAGGGTGAGCGTCGTCTCCCGTCCGCCCAGCACCGAGACGAACAGTCCGCGCCGTTCGATCTCCGGCAGCAACTCGGCCGCGGCCGGATTCCCGGTCAGGGCAATGCACCGCTGGACCGTCAGCTCAGGAAGTACCGAGCACTGCATGAGAAACTCGCGGAGCTGGGCCGGCAGCTCGTCGAGCAGGAGTTGCAGGAACGAGAATACCGCTGCGTCCTTGATGCGGTGGGCGTCGTCCACCACCACCAGGCCGCGCTGTGCTTCGCAGGCCGCCATGGCGTTGACCAGTCCGGTGGCCGCCACATCGAGGTCACCTTGCGCGTCGGTGGCCGCGGCAATGAGCGCGATGGGGTCGGTGCGCCAGGGCAGGTCATAGGGTTCCAGCGCCAGGAACAGGCAGCGCAGGAAGCGGTGCAGGTCGTCGTACTCGTCCGCCGTGATCCAGGCCAGCGCCGTGCTCTGTGGCAGGGACAGCACCTGGTGTGCCAGCGCGGCAGTCTTGCCGAAGCCGGCAGGGGCACAGATCAGGGACAGCCGGTGCTCTGCGAAAGCCTCGCCGAGCTGCTGCTCCAGCCTGTCGCGCACGATCATCCCTTGTCGCGGACGCGGTGGTTGCAGCTTGGTGAGAGGGACGGTGCTCTTCAACGCAGTCGGCCCGGCGGGGGCGCTGCGGAGCATAGCCCAAAGGCAGGGGATGCCGTCAGTCCCCTCGTCGCGGGGAATGGACAGCCTGTCCGACGCATGTGGCTTGGCAGGAATTCGCCCGCTTGCCGCGAGAATGCAGGTCGGCCTGAGGGGTACTTGCAAACGGGGGCGACGGAAGAACGGCGCGCCAGGACCGAGTCGCGCCTCCGGGTGGTGCAGGATGCAGCAGTTCAGCGCATCGCTGCTCGCGGCCGGGAGCGCATCGAGCGCTCGGCGTCGCCCAGTTCGATATCTCCACAGCGCCAGCGCACTGCGGCCTCGACGAGTGCGTGCGCAGAGGCAAGTCCGAGCTTGCGCTTGATGTTCTCGCGGTGGGTCTCGATGGTCTTCACGCTGACGCCCAGCGCCGCGGCGATGATCCGGTTGCTTTCGCCGTGGCCGATGCGCAGGAAGATCTCCTGTTCACGTGCCGACAGCGGCAGCGGGGGCGGGCGCAGCGAATCCTGCGCCGGGCAGTTCGCGCAGCGGCTGCTGCCGGACGTGCGCTCGTCGCACGCGGCTAGCGTGCGCAGCAGGGTTCGCAGGTGCTGCTCGCTCACCTTTGGTTGCGCGAAGGCGCAAGCACAGCCGCGGCCACAGGGCAGATCGGTGCCGGCATGGGCACGATAGGACAGCACCAGGATGCGCGGACGCGGGTCGGCTCGTGTCACCAGTCGGCTCAATCGCGACATCAGCGTGGCGTCGATGAGCAGCACGTCCGGGTGATCGGCGCGCAGCATTTCCAGGGCACAGGCGGCGTCGCGCGCGCTGCCTACCAGAGAGAACTCGCGGATTTCGGCGAGCATGTCGCGCAACCCGCGTTCAAGCAGCGGACTCTCGCAGGCGATGGCGAGAGAAACCTTTCTGGTCGTCACGTTTCCCCCTGATTCATTGGTGACGGTGAACTCAGCTTGTCGGCGGCGCAGGCAGACCGAAGAGCAGTCCCATCGGACGTCCGATGCCGTGGTCGTTCCGGTGCGGGACGACTTTGGACATGGCGATCTGAATTCGGAATAGGGATTCCCCTGATGCCGCAGTAAGAGAGAAGGGTTGTCGGGCACGGACGGCGACGGCTGGCAGAAGACTGCAAACATTGGTGTCGCGCGCTGTAAGGCTGGCCATTTCTACGCGATGTCGCCGCGGCTTTGGGGGAACCCCTGATATTCAAGCCGCCACTCCGCTGCGACATTCCATGTCTCCAGCGTCACCGCAACAGACCACCGATAGCGAGCAAAGGGTACGTGAACTCCGAGGGGAGAGGGATGTGCTGGTACTGCATCGTGTAGACATTCTGCGTGGCGGTCGAAGGGTGATCCGCCATGCGTCGCTTCAGGGTGACAGCCCGGGACTGGTGTTCGTCGTGGGATCAGGGGGTGCCGGCAAGTCGACTCTGCTGGCGGCACTGGCCCGTACCCCGTTGGATGTTTCGCTGCAGGGAATGGCCGAGCTTGACGGAAGCACTCTCGGAGCTGATCCGGTCGCCACCGCCTGGCAGCCGCAGCACGCCGAACTTCGCGACGACGCCGCGGCGCTGACACAGCTGACGGACCAGTTTGGCGTTCCCATGGATCAGGCGCAGGCATGGCTGGACGAGGCCGGCATCGGAACCAAGGATGCAGGGGAAACACCGGCCTCTGCGCTTTCCCGCAGCACGCGCCGTGTGCTCGCACGCATGGCGGCGCTTCGCGACGGAGCCGCGCTCTATCTGGCGGACGAGCCCACCGCGGACCTCGACGAAGCGCATGCAAGGATGCTGCGCAGTCGGCTGGCCGATCTCGGACGCCGTGCTGCCGTGGTCGTCGCCACACACAACCGTCGCGACTGCCTCGCCCTTGGCGGTCGCACCGCGTTGATCGCGGGCGGCACCGTGCAGGAATGCATCGCAACCGCACAGTTCTTCGTCAGTCCCACCACTGCGGCGGGACGCACCTACGTGCAGACGGGCAACTGCAATCTGCCCTGCAACCTCCAATGCCGGAAAGCCGGCGATGGCATCTGGTGGGTGGTTCCCGGGCTGCTGTGCGGCATGAGCCGCCCAGGCCTGGTGCTCGATGCCGCCCGACAGTACCGGCGACTGGCCGATTGTGGCGTACGCCTGCTGATCTGCGCCGAGGAGCGCTGCGAGCCGTCGGCCGAGGCGCTTCGCCTGCATTCCATCGCGTTGGCGCACTTCGCCGTGCCCGACATGGCGCCCCCGAGCTTTTCCCAGGCCGTCGATCTGTGCCGCATCGCCGAACCGCTGATACGCGGCAATGAGGGCGTGGCCGTGCACTGCCGCGGCGGTCTCGGACGAACCGGTACGGTGCTTGCGACCCTCCTCATCTGGTTCGGCGACAGCGCCGACCAGGCCATCGACCGGGTGCGCGCCGCCCAGCCGCTGGCGATCCAGAGCATGGCGCAGACCCGCTTCCTGCATGACTTCGCCGACCGCATCCGCGACTGGCATTGATCCCACGCGCAATCCACGGAGAAAACCACAATGTCTCTAGACAAAGCCCTTGCCACTGCCCAGACCGAAATCCCCGAATGCGTCGCCGCCGGCTACGTCGACATGGTGAGCGGACTGCTGCTCGGCGTGAAGACGGTCGATTCCCACCCGGGCGAAGTGCTTGACCTGGTGGCCGCGGCCACCGGTGACCTGTTCCAGGGCAAGAACGTGGTCGAGATCGAGAAGCTGTTCGACAAGGCCCGCGGCATCAACGACCGCAATCACCACTACTTCAACGAGATCGTGGTGTTCAGCACCAACCTGATCCATGTGTTCCTGCGCTCGAAGAAAAGCCCGAATCAGGCCGCCGTTTTCGTATGCCGGGCGTCGGCCAATATCGGCATGGTGCTGGTCAAGGCGCGTGCAGCGATCGTGCACGCCGAGGCCGCAGCCTGACTGGAGGGCGCGGGCCGCCAACGGCGGC
>DAOMOD010000008.1:811-6568 GCA_035444205.1 Lysobacteraceae bacterium | reverse complement strand
CCCGCGTCACCCCCGTAACCGCATGGAGCCCAGACATGGCCGCGATGTTCCAGCCGAACCGAATCTTCCAGGTCGCCTGCCACCAGTTCGCACCGGCCGAGATCGAGGCGCTGCGATCCCTTCTCAAGTTGCTTCACGACTACCTGAAGCGGCCGTGGCAGGTGGTGGATGAACCGGCGCACGCCGACGTGGTACTGGTCAACCTCGATCATCCCGATCCGCAGCCGCTGGATGCCGCCGCCGTTCAGATCGGCTGCGCCCAGAAACCCAGGCTCAAGCGCTCCGATTGCATCCACCGGCCGTTGCGGGCGGCCGAGGTGCTGGCGGTGCTGAGTGAGGCAGCGATGGCGGGCGATGACGGCAGTCCCGCCCCGCGCGCGGAAACCCAGGAGGGTACCAATGCCTTTCGCTATCGCCTGCGCGCCTGGCCGCTGGAGTTCCTGCACTGGCCGCGTGAATCCTGGCCGGTGCTCGCGGCGATGACCCGTTGCCACGCCAGCATCAAGGAAATCTCGCTACGTACCGGGCAGTCGCAGGCCGATATCGAGCGCACGCTGGCGATGTTGAAGAAGATGCATCTTCTCGACTGCCTGGTCGAGCGGCGCGCGTTGCCAAGGGTGGACCTGCATGCCATGGGCGGCTGGCGCGGGCTGGCCAACCGCGTCGGGCAGCTTCTGGGGTTTGCCCAGTGAGTGGCACCCACAAGCTGGTCTTCATCGGCGAGCCCGGCGCGGGCAAGACCACCTGCATCGGTGCGCTCAGCGACATCGAAACGGTCAGGACCGACGTCGGCTGCACCGACGGTCTGGCCGATCGGAAGGAGACCACCACGGTGGCCCTCGACTACGGCGAACTCGACCTTGGCGGTGCGGGACGTCTGCTGCTGTACGGATTGCCCGGCCAGTCACGCTTCCGCTTCATGTTCGATGTGGTGCGCGATGGTCTGCTGGGCGTGGTGGTGCTGGTGGACGCAGCGTCTGGCGATGCCCTGCGCGGCCTGAACGAGACCCTCGACACCTATGCCGATGAACTTCGTCAGTTGCCCTGCGTGCTGTGTCTGAACAAGCATCCCGATCCGCCGCTGGAGCTGCGCCGCGCCTGCCAGGATGCCATGCGCGCGCACGAGCTGGTGGCACCGCTGCTGGCGGTCGATGCGCGCCGCCGCGAGGACTGCGTGCGCATCTTCGAGCTGCTCTTCACGCTGCTGCAGCATGGCGGTTACCCCTATCCGGAGGTGGACATCGCATGCCCGTGAATACCCCTGACCGAACGCGCAGCGCCGCTGCACTGGACCGGCTGCTTCAGGGCTGTGATGGCGTCCAGGCGGCCATGTTCGCCCTGCGCGACGGCCGTCCTTTCGTCGAGAAGTCGCGCACCAAGGTGGAAGGCGGCAAGCTCGCCGCGATGACCAGTTCGCTGGTGGCGCTGGGCAAGAGCGTGCTGCGCGAACTCAAGGCCGGCGAGCTCGACCATGTACTGATCGAGGGCTCCACCGGAAAACTCGTGGTATCGAGCGTGCCAGATTCCGGCGGCCTGCTGATCCTGGCGGTGCTTGCGTCCAGCGACGCGCGTCTGGGACTGGTGCTGGGCCACAGCAAGATGTGCGCGCAGGCCGTCGCTGCCGCATCGCAAGATGGCGCGGCCAGGAGCGCCTGAACGGTGCGCATCGCGTTTGCCGGCCAGGACTATCTGACCAACGCGGGTGAGACCGTGCTCTCCGCGTTGCTGCGCCAGGGCGCGCCGGTGAGTCATTCCTGCCGCAAGGGCTCGTGCCAGGTCTGCGTGCTGCGCCTCCTGCGTGGCGAAGTAGAACACGAGCGCGAGGTCGACCCGGGACTGCTGGAAGAGGGCCACATCCTGCCCTGTGTCGCGCGGCCGCGGGGCGACATCGAACTGGCGCCGCCGCAGGCCACACGCATGTCCATTGAGGCCGAAGTCGTCGGCGTGCGCCGCCTGGCGGCCGACATTGTCGCTCTCGATATTGCCCCGTTTCGCGATATTGCCTACCGCGCCGGACAGCACGTCGTACTGGTCCGCGAAGATGGGATGTCGCGCCCGTACTCGCTGGCCAGCATTGCCGGTGCGGACTTCTTCTTCAGCATCCATGTGCGCCGCATCGAGGGCGGCGCGATGAGTGCCTGGCTGTGCGACCAGGTGCGCCGCGGGCAGCGCCTGCGCCTGCGTGGCCCGACAGGGGCCATGCACTACACGCACGCCATGCGCGAACGGCCACTGCTGATGCTGGCCACCGGCACCGGCGGCGGCGCGTTGCTTGCGCTTGCGCGCGAGGCCCTGGCCGCCGGCCATGCGGCGCCGATCGAGTTTTACCATGGCGCAAGGCGCGGCGAGGATCTGTATCTGCACGCCGAGCTGCGTGGCCTGGCACGCGCGGACAGCCGCTTTCGCTACTGGCCGTGGCTGACCGGCGACGCCGGTTTCGCCGAGGCACGCCACGGGCGCATCAGCGACTTCGCCTTCGAGGAAGGCTGCGACCTGTCGGAGAGCGAAGTGTTCCTGTGCGGGCTGCCGCGCATGGTCGAGGAGGCGCGCTGGCGTGCCGTGCAGGCGGGTGTACGGCGCGAATGCATCCACGCCGACCCGTTCGACTTCGTGCAGGCACGCGCACCGCGTGACGCCGAGAAGCTGCGCATGATCGCGCCCGACCCCGAGCTGTGGGCCGCGCTCGATGAGGGTCCGGTCCTGACGCGCATCCTCGATGCGTTCTACGCGCGGGTCTTCGAGGACGCGCGGCTGGCACCGTTCTTCCACGGCGTCAGCCGTGCGCGCGCGGTGCAGAAACAGTACGAGTTCCTCGCCGATGTGATCTCCGGCCAGCGCGCCTACTTCGGGCTCAACCCGTTCAACGCGCACCACTGGATGGTCATCTCGGACGAGCTGTTCGACTATCGCGAGACAATGTTCGAGTCGGTACTGCGCGAGCAGGGCCTGGCGGAGCCGTTGATCCGCCGCTGGCTGGCGCTGCACGAGCGCTTCCGTGCCGAGATCGTGAAGGCCGCGCCGCGCGGCATGGTGTCGCAGGGCGTGGAGCAGCCCTACCGCGTGCAGTCGGTGGAGCGCCTCGACATCGACAGCGTCTGCGACGGCTGCGGCAAGGCCATCCCGGCCGGAAGCCCGAGCCGCTACCAGCATCGCATCGGTGCGCTGCATTGCGCGGGCTGTGCGGGGCTCTAGCCAGCATCAGTTACAACCGACCGCAGCAGGAGGGTTGTTACCGCCTCAGTCCCCCAGCGTCAGCAGCGAGGCGTTGCCACCCGAGGCAGTGGTGTTGATGGTCAGGGTGCGCTCGGTGCAGAAGCGCGGCAGGTAGTGCGGGCCGCCGGCCTTGGGGCCGGTGCCGGACAGGCCCTCGCCGCCGAACGGTTGCACGCCGACCACCGCGCCGATCATGTTGCGGTTGACGTAGCGGTTGCCGGCGCGCACGCGCCTGGTGATCTTCTCCACGGTGGAGTCGATGCGGCTGTGCACGCCGAGCGTGAGGCCGTAGCCGGTGGCGTTCAGGGCGTCGAGCACGGCGTCGAGCTCCTTCGCCTTGTAACGCAGCACGTGCAGCACCGGACCGAACACCTCGCGGGTCAGGCGCGACAGCGCGTCGATTTCGTAGGCCACCGGGGCGAAGAAGCAGCCGTGGGCGCATTCGTCGGCGAGTTCAACGCGACGGATCAACCTGGCCTCGGCATCCATGCGTGTGGCATGTTCGGCGAGGATCCGGTGCGATGCCTCGTCGATTACCGGGCCGACATCGGTGGAAAGCTGGCCGGGATCGCCCACCTTGAGCTGGTCCATGGCGCCGGCCAGCATCTCGATGACCTTGTCGGCGACATCGGCCTGCACCAGCAGGATGCGCGCCGCCGAGCAGCGCTGGCCGGCCGAGCCGAAGGCCGACTGCACGATGTCCTTGACCAGTTGCTCGGGCAGCGCCGAGGAGTCGGCGATCATCGCGTTCTGGCCGCCGGTCTCGGCGATCAGGGTGGCCAAAGGCGCATCGCGATCGGCCAACGAGCGGTTGATGGCGCGCGCGGTTTCGGTGGAACCGGTGAAGGCGACGCCGGCCACGCGCGGATCGGCGGTGAGCCTGCGGCCCACCGTGGCGCCGTCGCCGGGCAGGAACTGCAGCACTTCGCGTGGCACGCCGGCCTCGTGCAGCAGGCGCACGGCGCGGTGGCCGATCAGGTTGGTCGGCTCGGCCGGCTTGGCGATCACCGTGTTGCCGGTGACCAGTGCGGCGGCGATCTGCCCCGCAAAGATCGCCAGCGGGAAGTTCCACGGGCTGATGCAGACGAATACACCGCGGCCGTGCATGAAGAGGCGGTTGGTTTCGCCGGTGGGTCCGGCCAGCAGCTCGGGCTCGGCGAACAGGCGGCGTGCCTCGGCCGCGTAGTAGCGGCAGAAGTCGGCGGCCTCGCGTACTTCGGCGATGCCGTCGGGGATGGTCTTGCCGGCTTCCCGCGTCAGCAGGGCGAGCAGTTCGCCGGCGTTCGCCTCGATCAGATCGGCGGCGCGGTCGAGGATGGCGGCGCGCGCCTCGCCGCCCAGCGCATCCCAGTCCGGCTGCGCGCGCACCGCGTTATCGAGTGCCTTGTCCACCATGTCGGCGTCGGCCGGTCGCCACTGGCCGACCACCTCACGGCGGTCGATCGGGCTGGTGACGGCCACGGTTTCCTGGCTGCGGGTCGCACCGGGTACCAGCGGTGCGGCTTCGGCGGCAGCCGTGGCCTTGGCGATGGCCTCGGCGAGTCGTGCCAGTTCTTCCTCGCTGGCCAGGTTGAAGCCCGATGAGTTGCGCCGGTGCGTGCCGTACAGGTCGCGCGGCAACGGAATGCGCGGATGCGGGATGCTGGCGTAGCCCTTGACGATGTCCACCGGGTCGGCCACCAGATCGGCGATCGCCAGCGACTCGTCGGAGATGCGGTTGACGAAGCTGGTGTTGGCGCCGTTCTCCAGGAGGCGGCGCACCAGGTAGGGCAGCAGGTCCTCATGGCTGCCGACCGGCGCGTATACCCGGCAGGGCACGTTCAGGTGCTTTTCGCCGATGACCTCCTCATAGAGGTCGTCGCCCATGCCGTGCAGGCGCTGAAACTCGAAGGGCGTGTCGCCGGCGAGGTGGTGGACGGCGGCGATGGTGTGCGCGTTATGGGTGGCGAACTGCGGGTAGAAGCAGTCCGGCCGTGCCAGCAGGCGCTTCGCGCAGGCAAGATAGCTGACGTCGGTGTTGGCCTTGCGCGTGAACACCGGGTAGTGGGCCAGGCCCAGCTCCTGGGCGCGCTTGATTTCGCTGTCCCAGTAGGCGCCCTTGACCAGCCGCACGCACCAGCGCCGCTGATGGCGTTCGGCCAGTTCCACCAGCCAGTCGATCACGTATGGCGCGCGCTTCTGGTAGGCCTGCAAGGCCAGACCGAATCCGTTCCAGCCGGCCAGTTCGGGCGCGCTGAACACCGCTTCCAGAAGATCCAGGGTGACCTCCAGGCGGTCGGCTTCCTCGGTGTCGATGGTCAGCGCGATGCCCTGTGCCATCGCCAGCCTGGCCAGCTCCAGCACCTTCGGCGTGAGTTCGGTCAACACCCGCTCGCGCTTGGCGCGTTCGAAGCGCGGATGCAGCGCCGAGAGCTTCACCGACACCGAAGGCGCGGCGATCACATCGCCCTTGTCGGCGACCTTGCCGATGGCGGCGATGGCATCGCGGTAGGCGCGCAGGTAGCGCTCGGCATCGGGCGCGGTCAGCGCGGCTTCGCCGAGCAT
>DAOMOD010000008.1:0-779 GCA_035444205.1 Lysobacteraceae bacterium | reverse complement strand
GTCCTTGCCGCGCGCCGCCTTCAGGGCCTCGTCGATGGTGCGGCCCATCACGAACTGGTGGCCCATGATGCGCATCGCCTGGCGCACGGCCAGACGGATCACCGGTTCTCCGCTGCGCGCCACCAGGCGCTTCAGTGCCGCAGCAAAGCCCTTGCGCGTGTCCTCGCCAAGCTGCACCAGCTTGCCGGTCAGCATCAGGCCCCAGGTGGAGGCATTGACGAACACGCGGTCGCTCTTGCCGAGGTGCGATTCCCAGTCGGCGTCGCCGAGCTTGTCCGAGATCAGCTTGTCGGCGGTGTCCTTGTCGGGAATGCGCAGCAGCGCCTCGGCCACGCACATCAGCAGCACGCCTTCCTCGCTGGACAGGTCGTACTCACGCATGAAGCTCTCGATGGCGCTCTGCTGATCCTTCTTGGCGCGCACCCGCGCCACCAGTTCGGACGCCCGCGCCAGCACCAGATCGCGCTCGGCCGGTGCCATCTCCGCCCCCGTCAGCATCTCGCGCACATGATCGGTCTCGTCGCGCAGGAAGGCGGCGGTGATGCGGGCGCGGGACGGGCTCTGGGCAGGGAGCAGTTCCGGCTTGAGGATGGGCTTCATGGGCAGGGTCGAGGCGGGAGAACGGGCCGCAGATTCTACCCGTTCACGCGGCGCGCACGGTGGGCCACACGCGGCGATTCCGGTTCCCATGCCGCCGTCCTAGCCCCCATTTCTCACCACCCTCCTACTGCGGACGCCGATACGCTCGCTGTGGCGCGCGCTGCTCCCTCAGCCGGGCT
>DAOMOD010000007.1:35779-38651 GCA_035444205.1 Lysobacteraceae bacterium | reverse complement strand
GGCAGGATGCCCGGAAGGCGCGTAAGCGGGGAAACTGCTTGCGGGAACGTCACGGATTTCGCCGCAGTCATTGCCCAGTCGCAAATAGCAGACTCTCTTTTGGTTACCTTTCTCTGGACGAGCAGAGAAAAGTGACCCGGCCGCCGGAGGGCGGACGGAAACCAAGTCAGGAAAGACACAACCAATCCCCGCCGCAGGCGGACAAGTCCATCGACGCGTTACGATGCGCGCCATGGCCGATCTCGACCTCCCGCTGCATCGCGCGCCCGGCGATACGATCAAGTCCACCACCTGCTACATGTGCGCCTGCCGCTGCGGCATCAAGGTGCACCTGAAGGACGGTCGGGTCCGCTACATCCAGGGCAATCCGGAGCATCCGGTCAATCGTGGCGTGTTGTGCGCCAAAGGCAATGCCGGCATCCGTCAGCATGAGTCGCCGGCGCGCCTGTCCGCACCGTTGCTGCGGGTCGGTCCGCGCGGTTCCGGCGAGTTCCGCGAGATTGCCTGGGATGAGGCGCTGGCGCTCGCCACGCAGTGGCTGGGCGACATCCGCGCGCGCAATCCGGATGAACTGGCGTTCTTCACCGGTCGCGACCAGTCGCAGGCGCTGACCGGCTGGTGGGCGCAACAGTTCGGCACGTTGAACTACGCCGCGCATGGCGGCTTCTGCTCGGTGAACATGGCGGCCGGTGGCCTGTACACGCTGGGCAGCTCGTTCTGGGAGTTCGGCGAGCCCGACTGGGAGCACACGCGCTACCTGATGCTGTGGGGCGTGGCCGAGGACCACGATTCCAACCCGATCAAGCTCGGACTCGGTCGCCTCAAGGAGAGCGGCGCCAAGATCGTCGCCATCAATCCGGTACGCTCCGGCTACGGCGCCATCGCCGACGAGTGGATCGGCATCCGCCCCGGCAGCGACGGCCTGCTGGCGTTTGCGCTGATCCACGAGCTGCTGCGTCGCGATCAGGTCGATCTCGATTATCTGGTGCGCTACACCAACGTCCACTGGCTGGTGATCCAGGACCCGGGCAGCGACGACCACGGCCTGTTCGCCCGCGATGGCGAAGGCCGCCCGCTGTGTCTTGCCCGCGAACCCTTGTCGCGGCAGGGCTGGGCCAGCGATGGCCGCCTGTCGGGGACCGGCGATCTGGTGCCCGCCGACAGTGTGGACATCACCCCCGCCATTGTCGGCGACGTCCGCCTGCACGATGGCCGCCGCGCCGTGCCGGTGTTCCAGCTCGTCGCCAAGCGCTATATGGATCCGAAATACGCCCCGGAAGCGGTCGCCGAACGTTGCGGCGTGCCGGCGGCGACCATCCGTCGGCTGGCCGAGGAACTGGCCACCACCGCCTTCGGCGATCCGGTGATGATCGAGCAGCCGTGGACCGACGCCTGGGGACGCCGCCACGAATTCATGGTCGGCCGCCCGGTGGCCATGCACGCCATGCGCGGCATCTCCGCGCACGCCAACGGCTTCCAGACCTGCCGCGCCCTGCACCTGCTGCAACTCCTGCTGGGCGCGGTGGAGACACCCGGTTCGTTCCGCTACCAGCCGCCCTACCCAAAACCGATTCCGCCACCCAACCGCCCCGGTCGCAGGCGCGATGCCGAAGGCCGGCTCGATGCGCCGCCGCTTGGTTTCGTGCACGGGCCGGAAGACCTGCTGGTCGATGCGAACGGCAAGCCGCAGCGTATCGACCACGCCTATTCCTGGGCCTATCCGCTGGCCGCGCACGGCATGATGCACACGGTCATCCGCAACGCCTGGGCCGGCGATCCCTATCGCATCGACACCCTGCTCATGTTCATGGCCAACATGAGCTGGAACTCGGCGATGAACACTACCGAGACCATCGGCTGGCTGACCGATCAAGATGAGGCCAGCGGCGAGTACCGCATTCCGCGCATCATCTACGCCGATGCCTACATGAGCGAGATGGTCGCCTACGCCGACCTGGTGCTGCCCGACACCACCTACCTCGAACGTCACGACTGCATCAGCCTGCTCGACCGGCCGATCTCCGATGCCGACGGCGCCGCCGACGCGATACGCCAGCCGGTGGTCGAACCCGATCGCGACGTGCGCCCGTTCCAGTCGGTGCTGCTCGATCTCGGTGCGCGCCTGCGCCTGCCCGGCATGGTCAATGAACAAGGACAGCCGCTGTACCGCGATTTCGCCGACTTCATGGTGCGTCACGAGCGTGCCCCGGGCGTCGGCCTGCTGGCCGGCTGGCGCGGCGACGGCGATGTGCACGGCAAGGGGCCGCCCAATGCCGATCAGCTCGATCGCTATATCGACCACGGCTGTTTCTGGCGTGGCGAAGTGCCGGCCGCCGGCCGCTACTTCAAGATGGCCAACCGCGACTACCTCGACTGGGCGCAGCGCATGGGCTTTCTTGGCTCGGGCGCGCCGATCGTGTTCCAGCTCTACAGCGAAACCCTGCAACGCTTCCGTCTGGCCGCCTCCGGCCATGGCGCACTGCAGCCGCCCGACGAGCTGCGCGGACGCGTGGCCCTGCATTTCGATCCGCTGCCCGCCTGGTATGCGCCCTTCGAGGACGCCGGCGCCGAGGACTTTCCGCTGTCGGCCATCACCCAGCGGCCCATGTTCATGTACCACGCCTGGGGCTCGCAGAACGCCTGGCTCCGCCAGATCGCCGCACGCAATGTCCTGTACGTGCATCCCGATACCGCCACCGCGCTCGGCATCGGCGACGGCGAGTGGGCCTTCATCGAATCGCGTCATGGCCGCGTGCGCGCGCAGGTGGCCCATCACCACGGCACCGCGCCGGGCACGGTGTGGACCTGGAACGCCATCGGCAAGCGCCGTGGCGCCTGGGCGCTCGACGCATCTGCGCCCGAGGGGCGCCAG
>DAOMOD010000007.1:16121-35769 GCA_035444205.1 Lysobacteraceae bacterium | reverse complement strand
CGACCTCGCTCCGGGCGACCGCTTCGCCAATGCCGACCCCATCACCGGCCAGGCCGCCTGGTACGACCTGCGCGTGCGACTGGTGCGTTGCGGGGATCAGGCCCAAGGCGAAGCCGAACCCGCCTTCGCGCCCCTGCGATTTCAAACCTAGCCCACAGACCGCAAGGCTTTCGTAGAGCGGAGCTTGCTCCGCTCAGGCACGAGAAATGCGGGTCAGCGCCAGGCACGCAGATCGCGCTGTGAGGCCGGACAGTGACAGACCCCGGTGGGGCCGCCGTGGAAGCTGCCGGCGCCGGTGATGGCGGCGGCACCGTGGCGCTGCCAGTAGAAGACAGGCGCCGGTCGGTTGCCCGACTCGCGCTCGGCCATCGTGGCGCCGTCATACAGGCGGCCGTTCACCATCACAAGGTGCACGTCCTTGCTGTGGCGGATGTTCTGAAGCGGATCGCCGTCGAGCACCACCAGGTCGGCCAGTTTGCCGGGCTCGATGGAGCCCAGGTCCTCGCCGAGGCCGATGTACTCGGCGCCATGCAGGGTGGCCGCACGCAGCGCCTGGTGCGGCGTGAATCCGCCCTGCACCAGCATCCAGATCTCCCAGTGCGGGGCCAGCCCCTGCATCTGCCCGTGACCACCGACCAGGATGCGTACGCCGCGATCGGACAGCGCCTTCTTGGCGCGCGCGATCTCGAAGTGGTTGTAGTCCCACTCCGGAGTCTTCTGGCGGCGGATGGAGCGCGCATCGATCGCCTCGCGCGGGTAGAAGCGCAGGATGCGTTCTTCTTCCCATACGTTGTCGTGCTCGTACCAGTAGTACTCGCCGGTGAGACCGCCGTAGCCCACCACCAGGGTCGGGGTGTTGGCCACACCGGAGTGCGACCAGAGCGTGAGCACGTCGTCGTACAGTGGCGCGATCGGCAGGTTGTGCTCGATACCGGTGGAGCCGTCGAGCACCATGGTCAGATTGTGGAAGAAGGTGCTGCCGCCCTCCATCACCACGTTCATGCCGAGTTCGCGCGCGGCCAGGTTGACCATCTGGCGCTGGTCGCGGCGCGGCTGGTTGTAGCTTTTCACCGAGAACGCGCCCACCGCCTGCAGCCGGCGCAGATGGGCGCGGGCGTCGTCGATGGAGTTCACCTGGGCGCGGAAACTGCCATCGGCGCCGTACAGGATGGTACCGGTGGAGTAGCTGCGCGGGCCGACGATGCGCCCGGCCTTGACCAGCTCGGACTGACTGAAGGCGGTCTCGGTATTGACCGAAGGGTCGTGCATGGTGGTGACGCCATAGGCCAGGTTGGCGTAGTAGGCCCAGTTCTGCTGCGGCGAGATGCCGCTGTGGAAATGGGCGGCATGGGCGTGCACGTCGACGATGCCGGGGATCAACGTGCGTCCCTCGACATCGACCACGCGCGCATCGCGCGGAATCTCCACATCGGCGCCGACGGCGGCGATGCGCGAGCCCTCCACCAGCACCGTGCCGTCCTCGATGATCTCGTCGCCACGCATGCTGACGATGCGCGCATTGGTCAGCGCAAGGGTGCCGCCGGGCTCGTCAAGCGGCAGGCGGAAGTCGATCTCCACAAAGGGTGTGTCTTCGGGCTTCGGAAGCTCTTCGGGGGCGCCGTCGAGGAACTTGAACGTGTCCCTGAGCTCGCGTGTGTGGTAGCGCGTCCCCAGCATCCAGTGCAGACGCGTGCCGTCGGCCGACCAGTGCAGATAGGGCCCGGCATCGGCGCTGACGCGCGCCACAGGGATGGCCTTGCTGTCCTTGGAGAGGTCGATGGCGCCCCCGGTCGGCGGGATCGCGGCGACGTAGGCGTTGAAATGATCGACGAAGGCGGCGAAACGCCCGTCCGGACTGATCGAGACCTGGGTGGGGTACTTGAGCTTGAAGTGCTCGCGCACCTCGGCGCCCTGCAGATCGGAGCTCTTCACCGTCTTGTCGAGACCGCCGCCGGTCATGAAGAACACGCGCTCGCCGCGCGGATCCCACTGCGGCTGGGCACCCTCGCGGCTGAAACGGCGCGCGTTGGAACCGTCGGCGTCCATCACATAGAGGCCGGTCTCCAGGCCGAAGCGATAGTCGAGCAGGCCGTGCGGGCGGCCGCGCTGGTAGACGATGCGACGGCCGTCGGGTGAATAACGCGGGCCGCTGTAGAAGCCCTTGTCGGCAGTGAGCTTGGTCACCCTGCCTCCCGAGAGCGGTACGCGGCGGATCGCGCTGGTGTCGGCGTCCGACCAGCTTACGTAGATCACCTGGCGTCCGTCGGGGCTGAAGGACGGCTCGTACTCGAATTCGTCGCGTTGGGTGAGACGTTCCGGTCTGCCGCCGGGCAGGCGCATCTTCCACAGCGAACCGACCGCGTGGAACACCACCCAGCGTCCGTCCGGGCTGGTGGCGACATCACGCAGCAGGCGCGGCCGGAAAGTCTCGCGCTCGATGCGGAAGTCGGTCTTCACCACCTCGTGGAGCTGTTTGTTCACGTTTGCGGAAAAGGGAATGCGGGCCGGCTCTCCGCTGGCCACTTCCACCGACCACAGGCCGCCCTGCGCCCAGATCACGATGCGCCGGCTGTCCGGCGTCCATGCGTAGTTCGGATGTACCCCGAGGATGGCCCAGGCCTCCTGCTGGTCGTGCGAGAGGCCGTCCCACACCGCGCGCACCGCGCCGGTCGAAAGGTCGAAGACATGCAGCACCGACTTGTCGCGCACGCGGCGCACGAAGGCCAGATGCTTGCCGTCCGGCGAGGGCTGGGGGCGCACCGCGCCTCCCTGGATGCGGATCAGGTCGACGAGTTCCCCGGTCTCGCGGTCGAGGCGACGGATCACGTAGATGGTGCCGTGCGGATCCTTGTTGTACTGGAAGGTGGAGCCGCCGCTCATGTCCTCGCTGAAGTACAGGTAGCGGCCGTCCGGCGAAAAGGCCGGCTCGTTGACGTCCTGCTGGTCGTTCTTGCGCTTGGTGAGCTGGAGTCCCGCGCCACCCGAGCGGTGGTAGATCCACATTTCGCCGGCGCCGGCGGAACGGGTCGAAGTGAAATGCTTGCGCCCGACCAGATATTCACCGTCGGGCGTCCAGGCCGGATTGGCTACCAGGCGGAAGTCCTCCCTGGTCACCTGAGCCGGTTCGCCGCCTTCGCGCGGGATGGTCCACAGGTTGTCGCCGCCGCCGCGGTCGGAGGCGAAGGCGATATGGTTTCCATCCGGCGAGAAGCGCGGATGCATGGCCCAGGCGTTCTCCACCAGCAGCGGCCTGGCCTCGCCTCCCGCGATCGGCAAGAGGTACAGATCACCAAGCAGGTCGAACACGATCTCGCGGCCGTCCGGCGACACGTCGAGATTCATCCAGGTGCCCGCCTCCACCGTGAAGCTGACGTCCTTCACGTCCCAATGGGCGGCGTTCACGTCCCACTTGTCGTTCTTCTTCTCCGCTTCGCCGTTCTGGGCGAAGGCGGGCGGCGATACGAGCAGGACCAGCAGGGCAAGCAGGCGCGACATGGGCGAACTCCGGAAAAACGAGCCCCGCAGCCTAGCGGAAACGCCGCAAACCGGCGACCGCGGGTGCAGCATCGTCGGCCAGCCTTCCCGCAGCCCGGTTCGATCCGCTATCGTCCCTGGCTTCTTGCGGTCGGAGGTGGACGGTGTCCTACAACCCCTATGCGCCACCCGGCGCCGCGCTCGCTGAGCCGAGCGGCGACAACACGGACGAAGCGCTGCGGCGTGCGCATGTGCGCCACGAGCGGCAGTTGAAGTCGGTTGGTGCGCTGTACTATCTGGGGGCTTTCATGATGTCGCTGTCGGCCATCGTGATCCTCGCCACGCCCGGTCCTTCCACGCCCACCGGCGCGAGTCCACTGCCGGCGCTTTTCGTACTGGGGATCGCGGTGGCGTTGGGCACCATCGGTTTCGGATTCCGGCGCCTGCGGTCGTGGGTGCGCATTCCGGGCGGGTTGCTGTCCGGCCTCGGCCTGCTGGCCATTCCGGTGGGCACGCTGATCCATGGCTGGATCCTCTATCTGATGTTCTGCGCCAAGGGACGCATGGTGCTTTCACCTGACTACCAGCGCGTCATCGCCGCCACACCGCATGTGCGCTACCAGCGCACCGTCGGCGACTGGATCGCGCTGGCCGTGGTGCTGGTGTTGCTTCTCGGCATTGTCCTGCTCATTGTCATCGCCACCGCGTAGCGCGACAGCGCGGCGCCATCCACCAAGGAGTCCGCCATGTTCCGTTTCCTGGTCACGCTCGTCCTGCTCACCGTGTCCGCCGCACCCCATGCGGACACGCGTCCCTTCGGGGCGATGGACGTGTTCGATCTGGAGTGGGCCAGCGATCCACAGATCAGCGCGGATGGCCGCCGCATCGTCTACGTGCGCAACTTCTTCGACGTCAAGACCGATCGCCGCCGCGCCAACCTGTGGACGATCGATGCTGACGGCTCCAACCACCGCCCGCTGACCAGCGGCAACGCCAACGACAGCCAGCCGCGTTTTTCGCCGGATGGCACGCGCATCGCCTTTGTCTCCTCGCGCGAGGAGGGCGCGCAGATCTGGGTGCACTGGTTCGACAACGCGCACAGCGCGCGCATCAGCCGGCTGGCGGAGTCGCCCGGCAATCTTTCCTGGTCGCCGGACGGCAAGACCTTCGCCTTCACCATGCGCGTGCCGGCCGAGAGCAAGCCGCTGGCTTCGATGCCGAAGCCACCCAAGGGCGCCGACTGGGGGCCGCCGGTGCGCGTGGTCGACAAGCTCTTCTACCGCGCCGACGGCCGTGGCTTCATCGAGCCCGGCCGCGTGCACCTGTTCACGATGTCGGCCGAGGGCGGCAGCCCGCGCCAGCTCACCTCGGGCGATTTCGAGCACGGCGGCGCCTACGACTGGCTGCCGGACGGCAGCGCCATCGTGTTCACCGCCAACCGCGACGAGGACTGGGAATACCGCCCGCGTCGCAGCAATCTGTGGCAGGTGGCGCTGGCCGACGGCGCACTCACGCGGCTGTCCAGCCGCGACGGCATGGAAGCTTCGCCCAGGGTGTCGCCGGACGGCCGCCGCATTGCCTATGTCGGCTTCGACGACAGCGGCCTGAGCCACCAGGACATGCGCCTTTTCGTGATGGATCGGGCCAGCGGCGAATCGCGCCTGCTGACCGGCGACCTCGACCGCGGTCTGCGCGACGCGCACTGGGACGCGCGCGGGCGCGGGCTGTACGTGAGCTACGACGATCAGGGCGAGACCGTGGTGGCCTGGATCGACGCCGGCGGCGGGGCGCCGCGCGAACTGACACGCGACTTCGGCGGCACCAGCATGGGCCGGCCCTACACCGGCGGCCAGATGAGCGTCTCGCGCAACGGCCGCATCGCCTACACGGCCAACAGCGTGCACTCGCCGGCGAATGTCGCCGTGGCTGAGCGCGGACGCGACTCGCGACGCTTGACCGATCTCAGCGGTCCGCTGCTTGCCCAGCGCACTCTCGGCGCTGTCGAGGAGATCCGCGTGCCATCCAGCCACGACGGCCAGCCGGTGCACGCCTGGATCGTGCGCCCGCCGGGTTTCGATCCGGACAAGAAGTACCCGCTGCTGCTGGAGATCCACGGCGGCCCGCACGCCGCCTACGGCCCGATCTTCGCCCCCGAGATCCAGCTCTACGCCGCGCACGGCTACGTGGTGGTGTATGCGAACCCGCGCGGCAGCACCAGCTATGGCATGGACTTCGCCAACTGGATCCATCAGAACTACCCGAGCGAGGACTACGACGACCTGATCAGCGTGGTCGATGCGGTCATCGAAAAGGGCTACGTCGACCCCGAGCAACTGTTCGTCACCGGCGGCTCCGGCGGCGGTGTGCTGACTGCCTGGATCGTCGGCACGACCGACCGCTTCCGCGCCGCGGTGGTGGCCAAGCCGGTGATCAACTGGCTGAGCTTCGCGCTCACCTCGGACGGCTACGCCTTCTACCAGAACTACTGGTTTCCCGCGCCGCCCTGGGAGAAGCCCGAGCATTACCTCAAGTACTCGCCGCTGATGCGGGTCGGCAACGTCACCACCCCGACCATGGTCCTCACCGGCGAAGACGACCTGCGCACGCCGATGGCCGAGAGCGAGCAGTACTACCAGGCGCTCAAGCTGAGGCGCGTCGACACCGCGCTGGCCCGCATCCCCGGCGCCGCGCACGGCATCAATCAGCGCCCCAGCCACCTGCTCGCGCAGGTGCTGCACACGTTGGCGTGGTTCGAGCGTTATCGCGAATAGCGCCGCACCAGGGGATTCTGCCGGGCATCGCGCATGTAGGAGCGCACCCTGTGCGCGACCGTCCCCTGGCCTCATGGTCATACCCCGATCGCGCACAGGATGCGCTCCTACAGGGCCGATGTGGGCTTGCGCAGATAGCGCACAGCGCTTGGGCGAAAGGCGCTATTCCACCGTCTCGCGCGTGGCCTGCCAGGTGAAGGCGCGCCATTCGCCGTCGCGCAGGCGAAACACGCCGCTGTTGAGAAAGATTTCCCGGGTGCCGTCCTCGCCCATCGACACCAGACGGAAGGTGATCACGGCCATGTTGCCCTCGATGCGCACGTTCACGTCCTCGGCGAGGTAGCGGGCCGGGCCTGGGGCGGGTTCGGGCGGCAGGCCGTCGAGGATGGTGGCCTTGCCGAAGCGGCGGCCGGCGGAGCTGGTGTAGATCAGGTCGTCGGCCCAGAAGCGCTCATGGACGGCGCGGTCGCTCTGCGAGGCGCCGTCGAGAAAGGCACCGAGCAGCGTGCGCAGCTCGGCTTCGGCCGTATCCGAAGCAGTGGCAGAGGCGGCCCAGCCGGCGCAGGCAAGAAGAACGATCAGACCGAAGTTACGCATGGTCAATGGTCTCCCCGGCCCTGCGGACCCACCCATTCGCGGATGGTGGCGACACCGCGGATGGCTTCCATCTCGCCGATGAGACGATGGAGCTGGCGGCGCTGGACGCCTGTCTCCTCCTCCGGCAGGGCATCGATCTCGCGCCGCAGGACCTCGGCCTCACGCTCGAACTTTCGGTGCTCGCGCGCCAGCCGCTCGGCCTGTACGTAGTCGGGGAAATCGTCCTCCGGGCACAGATCCGGTTCGGCGTCGCCAACCAGACCGTCGTTCCAGCCCTGTGGGCCGCGACAGTAGACGAGCAGGCCTTCGCGGCGGCCTTCGAGGTAGTCGGCAAGGCTGCGCTCGCCCGGCGTGCAGGTCGCCGAAGGCAGGGTGGCGGCCATGCCCAGCCCGGCTTCCTTGCGGCCAAGCTCGGCGTAGTCGCCACCGGGACAGTCGCCGCTGTCACTCGTGCAACCGCCAAGCAGCAGCAGGGAAGCGGCGAGGGCAAGGATTCGCATGGGCATGTTCAGGTCTCCGGGCGCTTGCGCCAGCTCGTGCAGAGCTCGCCGATGGCGAGGTCGGGGATCGGCAGGTCACGGCTTGCTGCGGTGTACTCGACGACATCGCGGCAACGCACCCCGACACGCCAGGGCTCGAATCCCAGGGCGCGCAGGGCACCTTCCAGGGCCGTCACCCCGACCGTGCCGGTATCGGTGCGCAGGCACACAAGGCCGTCAGGCACGAGGACGCGACGGATCTCGCGCAGCGTTTCGCTGCCGCCTGCTTCCAGTGCTTCGAGGCGATCCCAGCATATCGCGACATCGAGACTGCGGTCGGCGAAGGGCAGCCCGGACCCGTCGATGCACTCGAACGCCAGTGTCGCCGGTAGCGCGTCGACGGGGATATGCTCGGCCTCCATCCGCGCCGGCAGGTCCCGCCAGGCGTCCTCGCGGTCGACCGCGATCAGATGCTGCGGACGGCAGCGCAGCGCCAGTCCCAGGGCCAGGCTGCCGTCCCCGCAGCCGATCTCAAGGACGCGCCGCCGAAGTTGCTCGGCGCCCTCCAGTAGCTGCCCGGCGATCCGTTCCGGCGCGGCATCGAAGCGCTGGGCGAAGGCGTCATCACCGCGTCGCCGCCACGACAGGCCCTCCAGCGAAGGCGAGTCTTCAGCGGCCTCCACCTGCCAGGCGCCGGACAGCGGGCCGCCCTCCAGTCCCCCGCCCAACGCGAACTCCAGCGCGGTCTGCGCGCGTTCGCCATGCGCGCCGATGGCGGTGGCGCGCACGCGGTAGGACCCTGCGGCCAGCGCCAGCACCGGCGTCATCCAGCGTACGAAGTAGGTGCCGCGCGGCAGCCAGCCGATACGTACCTCCTCGCCGAGCCGCCCGATCCACGCCACCGCGCCGGTGGCCGCCTCCTCCAGCACCAGCTGCAGGTCCGGCGCGAATACCATGGGCGCGTGCACGGTCAGTGGCAGCGACACCACGAAGGGTTCGCCAGCGGCGGGCGTCTCGCTCAGCAGCGGGGCATGCAGTTCCAGACTCATCGACTCTCCGGCGGCGGGCGAGGGGCTATGCTAGCGTGCACCCCGCACCCGGCGCACCCGCGATGACCGAAGCCCGCTGGAGACTGGATGGACTGACCGCCCTGGTGACCGGCGCCAGCCGCGGCATCGGCCGCGCCTGCGCGCACGAACTGGCGATGCTGGGCGCCGACCTGCGTCTGGTGGCGCGCGAGGAAGCGGCGCTGGAACAGGCGCGCGCCGAGGTCGCCGAACTTCACCCGCAACGCGAGGTGCTGGCCTTCGCCGCCGACGTCGCCGATGCCGAGCAGCGCCTCGACGTGTTCGACTGGCTGCGCGATATCGGCGGTGAGCTGAATCTGCTGGTCAACAATGTCGGCACCAATGTCCGCAAGCGCACGTTGGAATATGGCACCGAGGAATACCGCGAGCTGCTGGAGATCAACCTGGTGTCCGCCTTCGAGATGTGCCGGCTGGCGCATCCGCTGCTGACCCGCCATCCCGCCTCCGGCATCGTCAACATCGGCTCGGTGTCGGGCATGACCCACGTGCGCACCGGCTCGCCGTACGGCATGAGCAAGGCCGCCCTGCACCAGCTCGGCCGCAATCTCGCCTGCGAATGGGCCGGCGACGGCGTACGCGTGAACACGGTGGCGCCCTGGTACATCCGCACCCAGCGCTCGGAACCGGTGCTGGCCGATCCGGATTACCTGGAGGAGGTGCTGGAACGCACGCCGCTGAAACGCATCGGCGAACCCGAGGAAGTGGCGGCGGTAGTGGCCTTCCTGTGCCTGCCGGCGTCCAGCTACGTCACCGGGCAGTGTGTGGCGGTGGATGGTGGCTTTTTGTTCAACGGCTTCTGAGCGGTTCAGCGGCGCGGGTGGGGGCGGGCGATGGGGCAGTTGAGCGATGAGGTCCTCGGGCTTTAGGGCTTAGGGCTTAGGGCTTAGGGCCTAGGGCCTAGGGCCTAGGGTTGGCGAGACCGAAGCGTTGCCGCTCTTGGTTGGTACGCCTCTTCACGCCGTAACCTGAGACATCAAACGCAGGATCCATTGTGCGAGCCCTTCCCCTAGGCCCTAGGCCCAATGCCCTCACACCCCGCGCTCGACCCGCCGCAACCAGCGCAACAACCCGGCCCAGTCGGCCTGGCGCTCCCTGACCGCCACCGCGTCGTAGTCGAACAGGCTCTTGCCCATGCTCGCCGCGAGCGGGTAGCCGGTGCTGTCGCGGATCTTCGCCACCAGTGGCGGCTTCAATTCCGACAGGCGCTCCAGCGCCATCTGTCCGATGCGGGTCATTTCCTTGATGCGATTGGCGACCAGCGCCACCGGCGCCTTGCCACTCTTCAGGGGGCCGCGCGCGGTCAGCTCCTTCAGATAGGCGCTGACCGCCTCCAGGTCGAACAGCGAGGGCATGACCGGTACCACCACCGCATCGCCGCGCTGCACCGCCTCGGCCAGCACGCTCCCGGGCATCGCCGCCGGCGTGTCGACGATGCGCACGTCGGTGCCCTCGGGCACGGCAAGGCGCTCCAGTCCACTCAGCTTGTTCAGCGAGGCCGACGCCACCGGCGCCGCCGACTCCGGGCGCAGCGCCACCCAGGCACTGGCCGAGCCCTGATGGTCGGCATCCACGATCTGCACGCGCCGTCCCTTGCGTGCCAGTGCCGCGGCCAGATTGACCGCCACCGTACTCTTGCCGCAACCGCCCTTGGAGCTCGCGATGAAGATGGTTTGCATGGCTTGGTCCCCACTCCCTCCACAGGTCTCGCCGTTTATATGCCGGTTGGGCCCGTTTGGGCAAATGGGGGGCTGGAGCATAGGGCCTAGGGCCTAGGGCTTAGGGCTTGGGGCCTAGGGCCTAGGGGAAAAGCTCGCAGATCCGAACCCGCTCGCGATGTCAGAGGTTTCGGTTTGCTGGGGTTCCGGACCAAAAGCGACAACACCTCGGCCTCGCCATCCCTAGGCCCTAGGCCCTAGGCCCTGGGCCCTGGCCCCTGAGCCCTACCCATCAATACCCCCCCGCCTGCCCATCCTTGCGTCCCTCGCTCGCCCCCACCCACACGCCGTTGCCGTGATCGCGCATGACCGCCTGGTAGCCGCCATAGGGGCCGACGGCGGGCTGCATACGGTGGCCGCGCAGGATCAGTTCGCGCACGGTTTCGTAGGGAAAGCCGGATTCGAGATTGAGCACGCCGCCGTCGCGCATCGGCGTGACCTGCCCGGCCGGCTCGGTGGAGCCGTCGTGATGGATGCGCGGGGCGTCGCCGGCTTCCTGCAGGTTCATGCCGAAGTCGACGAGGTTCATGACGATCTGCGCGTGGCCCTGCGGCTGCATCGCGCCGCCCATCACGCCGAAGGCGATCCACGGCTTGCCGTCGCGGGTCATGAAGGCCGGGATGATGGTGTGGAAGGGGCGCTTGCCGGGCGCGAAGCTGTTGGGGTGACCTTCCTTCAGCACGAACTGCTCGCCGCGATTCTGCAGGATGAAGCCCAGGCCCGGCGGAGTCATCCCCGAGCCCATGCCGCGGAAGTTGGACTGGATCAGGCTGACCATCATGCCGTTCGCGTCGGCCACCGCGAGGTAGATGGTGTCGCCCTGATTGGCGGCGGGATGGTCGATGTCGATGCGGCGCGCGGCGCGCGTCGGGTCGATCTTCGCCCGCTGCGTGGCGGCGTGTTCCTTCGACAACAGGCGCGCCAGCGGAATCTCGGCGAAATGCGGGTCGGCGTAGTAATGCGCGCGGTCCTCGAAGGCCAGCTTCTTGGCCTCGGTGAACAGGTGCACGTGCTCGACCGAGCCGAACGGGATGGTCGAGAAATCGAAACCTTCGAGGATATTGAGGATCTGCAGGGCGGCGATGCCCTGGCCGTTCGGCGGCAGCTCCCACACGTCCACGCCGCGGTAGTTGACCGAGACCGGGTCGACCCACTCGCCCTGGTGCGCAGCCATGTCCTCGTAGCTCAGGAACCCGCCCTGCTCGGCCATGTAGGCGCCGATGGTGCGGGCGATGTCGCCCTTGTAGAAGGCATCGCGGCCCTCGTTGGCGAGCGTTTGCAGGGTGTTGGCGAGGAAGGGGTTGCGCCACAGCTCGCCCTTGCGCGGAGCGCGGCCATCGATGGTGAACTGTTCGCGGAAACCGGGGAAGCGCTCCAGCACCGGCACCGAACGTGCCCAGTAGAAGGCGATCAGCTCGTGCACCGGGTGGCCCTCGCGGGCGTAGCGGATGGTCGGCGCAAGCACATCCGCCATCGGCAGCTTGCCGAAGCGTTCATGCAGGGCGAACCAGGCATCGATGGTGCCGGGCACGGTCACCGGCAGCGGACCGCGCTGCGGTACCTCGCGGTGACCGTTCTCCTCGAACCAGGCGAGCGACAACGCGGCGGGCGAGCGACCGGATCCGTTGTAGCCGTGCAGGCGGCCGCTTTCAGGGTCCCAGACGATGGCGAACAGGTCGCCGCCGATGCCGTTGCCGGTGGGCTCCATCAGACCCAGTGCGGCGTTGGCGGCAATCGCGGCATCCATGGCGCTGCCGCCGGCCTTGAGTACATCAAGCGCGATCTGCGTGGCCAGCGGATGCGAGGTGGCGGCCATGCCATGCGGGGCGATTACCTCGGAGCGGCTGGCAAAAGTGTGGCCGGTGATGCGATCCATGGCGTTCAGGGGCAGGGCGACGAGGACGAGGAGGGCGGCGACGAGGGGGCGCATGGCGGGCTCCGCATGGGGTGCCCGAGGCATGGTAACGCGAATGCGGTCGACAGCTCGTGCTTGCGCCAATGTAGAAGCCATCAACCGCAGAGCACGCAGAGAACGCGGAGGAAGAGCGAATACGCTGGCTGCGGCATTCCATGCCCACTTGCTCATTCACAGCTCCTGCTCTGTGTGCTCTGCGTCCTCTGCGGTTACAAGTCTCTTCCGCTCCTTCTCGATGCCCGCAGGCATCGCGAGCCGCCCAAGCCGCGGCGTGGGATGCCGACCTACGGCGCCAGCAGTTCGGTGGCGCCCTGAGCGACCAGGTCTGCGGCCACACGCTGTCCGAGTACCGCTGCCTCGTCGAGTCCGCCGCTTGCCGCGCTGCGCAGCACACGGGCGCTGTCGAGGTGGCCGACCAGGCCAGCCAGGTGCAAGCGCCCGTCCGCCACCCAGGCGTGACCGGCCACCGGCACCTCGCAACTGCCGCCCAGTTCACGATTCATCGCTCGCTCGGCGGCCACCAGACGCGCCGTATCGGCGTGGTGCAGCGGCGCCAGCCACTGCAGGATACGGTCATCGCCCGCGCGGCATTCGATGCCGATGGCGCCCTGCGCCACCGCCGGCAGCCAGTCCGGCGGATCGAGGCGCTGGCGGATTCGCTCCGAAAGCCCGAGTCGATCGAGCCCGGCGGCGGCCAGCAGGATGGCGTCGAAGTCGCCGCGATCAAGGCGGTCGAGGCGGGTGCCGACGTTGCCGCGCAGATCATGCAGTTCGAGATCGGGCCGCGCCGCGCGCAACTGCACCTGGCGGCGCAGCGAACTGGTACCGACGCGCGCGCCCTGCGGCAGGGATTGCAGCGAATCGAAGCGCCGGCTGACCAGGGCATCGCGCGGATCGGCACGCTGCAGCAGCACCGGCACCTCCAGTCCTTCGTCGAGCACGGCCGGCACATCCTTCATCGAGTGCACGGCGATATCGGCGCGGCCATCGAGCAGCGCGCGCTCGAGTTCCTTGAGGAACAGCCCCTTGCCGCCCACCTTGGCCAGCGGCCGGTCGAGGATCTGGTCGCCGCGCGTGGTCATCGGCAGCAGTTCGACCTCGAGGTCCTTGTGCGCCTGCCGCAGCAGGGTGGCGGCATGTTCGGCCTGCCACAGCGCCAGCGCGCTCTGGCGGGTGGCGATGGTGAGCTTCAAAGCTTCTTGACCAGCTTGCGCAGGCCCGGCAGGTTGCGGCGGCTGACCTCGAGCTCGCCTTCGACGCGTTCCAGTTCCGCCACCACGCCGCCGTCGGGTTGGCGCTTCAGGGCGCGGATGCGGTCGCGCGCCACCAGGCAATTGCGGTGGATGCGCACGAACAGGTCGGGAAACTCCGCTTCCAGGCTCTTCAGGGTGTCCTCGACCAGCACCGCGCCGCCGGGGTAGTTCACCACCACGTACTTGTCCTCGGCCTGCAGGTGGCTGATCTCGTTGACCGGCACCAGGTGCAGGTTGCCGCGCAGGCGCGCGCACAGATGGGTGCGACGGCGGTCGCCGTCGAGCGTTTCCCGGGTCTGTTCGATCTGCGCCGGCTTGACGAATCGCCTGGCGCGGGAAAGGGCTTCGATCAGGCGTTCTCGACGGATCGGCTTGACCAGGTAGTCGAGCGCCTGCGCCTCGAACGCCGACACCGCGTACTGATCGTAGGCGGTACAGAAGATGACCGCCGGCTGCGGATCCAGGGTGGCGATATGCTGGGCTGCTTCCAGTCCATCCATCACCGGCATGCGGATGTCGAGCAACAGGGTTTCGGCGCCCAGGCTCTGCGCCTTCAGCACGGCATCGCGGCCGTCGCTGGCCTCGCCCACCACTTCGATATCGGGCAGCGCTTCGAGCAGGGTGCGCAGGCGCGCACGGGCCAGGTGTTCGTCGTCGGCGATCAGGACTTTCATGGCAGCGGCAGGCGGACGGTGCAGGCATAGTAGCCTTCGCCCGCATCGGCTTCCAGCGCGCCGCGTTCGCCGAAATGGAAGGCGATGCGCTGACGGATGTTGTCGACGGCATGGCGGTTGCTGGTCGGCTCGTCGAACGCAACCCTTGGCCGCGGGTTGCGGATGACGATCTGCACGATGCGACCGGTGACGTGGCCGTGGATGGCCACGGTGCCGCCTTCAGGCAGCGCCTGGATGCCGTGCAGGATGGCGTTCTCCACCAGCGGTTGCAGCAGCAACGGCGGAATCTCGAGCTGTTGCGGCAGGCTGTCGACGTCCCAATCCACCTTGAGACGCGGTCCCAGGCGCAACTGCTCGATGGCGAGGTAGCGCCGGATCAGCTCGATCTCGCCGCCCAGCGAAGTGGGCCCGGGTCGGGTGCCGAGGGCAGCGCGGAACAGGTCGGACAGATCTTCCACCGCGCGCTCGGCCAGGTCCGGATCGATCTGGATCAGGCTGGCGATGGTATTCATGCTGTTGAACAGGAAATGCGGGTTGATGCGCGCCTGCAACGCATCCATCTGCGAACGCGCCTGCACTTCCACCTGCGCGCTCCACTGCTCGCGCACGTAGAAGTAGCGCAACGCTCCTGCCGCCACCAGTCCACTGAGCAGGCTGGTCTCCAGCACCATGCGGCCGATCCCGTCGTGGCGTACGGCCACCCGCGTCTCCAGCGCGAAGTCCAGCCAGAACACCAGCGCCGAGATGCCGGCGGCCACCAGCGCCACCAGCAGCAGCGCCAGCATTGCGCCAACCACCGGGCCGATCCTGAGAAGCGGCGTTCGCAGCAGGCACAGCAGCAGGGCGGCGCTCAACGCCACCAGGTAAGCCAGGAAACTGCCTGCGGCGAACTGCTGCAGCGAAAACCAGGCCAGGCCCTGCGGCCCCGGCGCCAGCAGCACCACCAGCACCACCATCTGCGCCATGAGCAGTACTGCACCCAGCACCGGCAGGGCGCAGAATTCCGGCAGCCAGGGGGCCGGGTCAGTCGGCAGACTGAAAGCGCTTTTCGAGCCAGTCGGCAAGGTCGTGGATCTCCTCGGCGCAGACCGAATGGGGCATGCCGTAGCTGCGCCAGGTCACGTCGTAGCCGAGTTGGGTGAGGAAATCGCGACTGCGCTCGCCGAGCACCTGCGGCACCACCGGATCCTGCCAGCCGTGGCCCAGGAAGGCAGGCGTGGCTCGACTTTCGGTACTGGCCTCGGCCGCGGTGTGGGCGCCCAGTGGCAGATAGCAGCTCAGACCGACCATGCCCGCCAGCGGTTCCTGCCGGCGCACCGCACACGCCAGGGCAATGGCACCGCCCTGCGAGAAGCCGGCCAGGATCACACGCGAAGCGGCTACGCCGCGTGCCGCCTCGCGGGCGATCAGTGCTTCCACCTGGATCAGCGAACCGCGAATGCCGGCTTCATCCTGGCGCTGCGCGATCTCCATGCCGGTGATGTCGTACCAGGCACGCATGCGCATGCCGCCATTGATGGTGACCGGGCGCACCGGAGCATGCGGAAACAGGAAACGCAGCGCCGGCCATGCCGGCCGCACCAGTTCGGGCACGATCGGCTCGAAATCGTGGCCGTCGGCACCCAGACCGTGCAGCCACAGCACCGTCCAGCGCGGGTCGGTGCCGGTGTCCACCTGTACGCAGTCGAGAAGTTCGTTCATCGGGGCTCCACCCAAAGCTGCGCAAGGATAGCAGCGCTCGCCCGCGCCTTTGCTACGGTATTGCCTTTCATCATTGCCAGAGGATCGCCGCCATGCTCGACCAACTTCGCGAAGTGTTCGCCGACAGCGCCTGGATGGAGGCCGCGCTGGCCTTCGGTCTGCGTCTGCTGGCGGCGCTGATCCTGCTCTGGGTTGGCGTGCGTCTGGCCCACGTCGCCGCACGTGGCATCGAGCGCCTGGCCGGTCGCGCCGGACTCGACCGAATGCTGGCAGGGTTCTTCCGGCGTGCGGTCAAGGTGCTGTTGATCGTGGTGGTCGGCATCGCCGTGCTCGACATGGTCGGCATTCCGGTGACTTCGCTGCTGGCCGTGCTGGCGGCGGCTGGCCTGGCGGTGGGTCTGGCCCTGCGCGATTCGCTGTCGAACATTGCCGGAGCGGTGATGCTCATTACGCTGCGCCCGTTCAAGGTGGGCGATTTTGTCGACGCCGGGGGTGTGTCGGGCACCGTGGAGCGCGTCGACATCTTCCACACCACCTTGCGCACCGCCGACAACCGGGTGATCTCGGTGCCCAACCGCAGCGTGGCCAACGGCAACATCATCAACTTCACGGCGCGCGATCAGCGCCGCATCGATCTCAGCATCGGCATCAGCTACGCCGACGACATTGCGACGGCCAAGGAGATCATCGCCTCGGTGCTCGCGGCCGAGCCGCGCGTGCTGGAGGATCCGGCGCCGGTGATCCTGGTCAACGACCTTCGCGACAGCGCCGTAGAACTGGTGGTACGGCCCTGGGTTGCCACGTCCGAGTTCTGGCCCACGCGCAGCGACCTGATCGAAGCCATCAAGACGAGGTTGGAGGCCGGTGGATGCAGCATCCCCTTCCCGCAGCGCGATGTGCATCTGTACAACGTGGAGGGCAAGGCGGCTTGATGTCTGACCTGGTACGCCGGCACGCCGCGGTCGCCCACAAGGGGGCTCCAGCAGGATGCGCAGGAGACGGGGCCCCCGCCACGAGGGGGGGCAACTGAAGTACGCTAGACCCATCGATGCCACCACCGGGGGAGTTCATGAACCGACTGCTCAAGTCCGTCTCGCTTCTGCTGTGCGGCCTGCTCGGCTGCGCCGGCGTCGACTCCGCCAGCGCGCGCGGCGGCCCGCCCGATCCGCATGGCGACGACCGTCCACTGTTGCGCATCGATGCCGGCAATGCCGCCGCGCATGCCGAGCGTCTGTCGGAAGGCCACAAGGCGATGCTGGCGCGCTACGCCTCGTTCTTCATGAACGTCTACCCCAGTCGTCCGGCCTTTACCGCGCCCGACTGGTTTCACGAGGCCACCCGCGCCAATGTCGAACGCGGCGCACGCCTGACCGAGGACGGCAACGGCGTCATCGATGCGCGTCGCGGCTTGCCCTTTCCCGATCCCGGGAACGCCCTGGAAGTCCTCTGGAACCACAAGCTGACCTGGCGCGGCAAGGCCTGGCGGCGCACCTATATGCAGGCCAACGTCACCGCCGCGGGCGCCTACACCCCGATTCGCGTCACCGAGACGGTGTTCGATCGCTACCAGAGCGAGGACTATGACGGCGAGGCGGTGATCCAGTACTTCATGCAGGATGTCTCGGCACCTGCTCAGTTGGCCGGAACACTGCTGCTGGTGCACGAGACACTGAACCAGCGCGAGCAGCCGCGCCTGGCCTGGACCTACAACCCCGGCCAACGAAGGGTGCGGCGCGCACCCAACGTCGCCTACGACAATCCGGGGCAGGCCTCCGACGGCCTGCGCACCGCCGACCAGCTCTACATGTTCAACGGCTCGCCCGACCGCTACGACTGGGCACTGATCGGAAAGCGCCCGATGCTGGTGCCCTACAACGCCTACCGTCTGGTCAGCGGCGATCTGCGCTATGCCGACGTCACCCACCCCGGCCACTTGAACCCCGAGCACCTGCGCTACGAGGAGCACGATGTCTGGATCATCGAGGGCACGGTGAAGAGCGGCCAGCGCCACATCTATGCCAAGCGACGCCTGTACATCGACGCCGAGAGCTTCCAGGTGCTGATGGCGGACCACTGGGACGGCCAGGGCAACCTGTGGCGGGTCGGCGAGATCCACACCCTGGTGTACCCCGAGATTCCGGCCATGCGACCGGGCGTGGATGTGGTCTACGACCTCAAGAACGGTCGCTACGCCGCGCTTGGCCTGACCAACGAAGAGGGCGCGTTCGAGTACATGGATGCGTTACCCCTGACCACCTTCAGTCCCGACGCACTGCGCCGCGCCGGGGTGCGCTGAGATCGGGGAGGCCCGCGTGGGCCAGCGGCTGCGCATCCTGGTGATCGAGGATCAGCATGACATCGCAGAGAACATCTGGGACTACCTGGAGCGGCGCGGTCATGTCGTGGACCATGCCGCCGACGGCCAGCGCGGCCTGCGCATGGCTGAAGGCGGCGGCTTCGACGCCATAGTCCTGGACCTTGGCCTGCCGCGCATGGACGGTCTTGCGCTGTGCCGACGGCTGCGCGAGGCGGGCCACGGCACGCCGGTTCTGATGCTGACCGCGCGCGACACGCTCGACGACAAGCTGCGCGGTTTCGCCGAAGGGGCCGACGACTACATGGTCAAGCCTTTCGCCCTGGCCGAGCTCGAGGTGCGCCTGCGCACGCTGCACCGGCGGGGCCGTGGCCTGCCGGGAGAGCCCCTGAAGATCGGTTCGCTGCTGCTCTGGCCGGATCGCCGCCGGGCCGAACGCGACGGGCGCACGCTGATCCTGGGGCCGATCCAGACGCGTCTGCTCGAAACGCTGATGCGCGCCGCGCCTGCCGTGGTCACCCATGAGGCGCTGATTGCGGCTGCTTGGGGCGGGAACGGCGCCGACCCGGCTGCCCTGCACAGCCAGATTCACGCGCTCCGCGCGGCGGTAGACCGACCCTTTGCCGAACCCCTTATCCACAGCCTGCACGGTATCGGCTACCGCATGGCTGCGGACGCCTGATCAGGTCGCCGCGGACGATTCGCTGCGGCGCTGCGCGGCACCCCGCAGCCACAGGTTGCGTCCGTAGATCAGCACGCCGGTGGACTGGCCGAGGATGAACACCGGATCGCCGATGTAGATCGCATAGGCCAGCAGCATCAGACCGCCGCTGATGCTGAGGTACCAGAACGCCAGGGGAATGACGCTGGCACGCGCGCGCTCGCTGGCGATCCACTGCACGATGAAGCGCGAGGCGAACAGCGCCTGTCCGGCAAAGCCGATGGCGAGCCACAGGGCAGTGCTCATGTCAGACCTCCTCGAAGGGTGTGGGTCGGGCGCGCCGGCCGAGCCAGGCGACCCCGATCAGATCCACCAGTCCCACCCAGAGACGGTTGCCGAGGCCGTAGTGGGAACGTCCCGCCTGGCGCGGGCGGTGGTTGACGGGAACCGATGCGCTCGGCCAACCGGCCTGCCGGGTCAGGGCGGGAAGGAAGCGATGCATATGGTCGAAGTACGGCAGGGCGAGCAGCACCTGGCGCTCGATGAGGCGGATGCCGCAGCCCGAATCGGGGGTGGCGTCGCGCAGCAGGCGGGCGCGTACGCCGTTGGCGATGCGCGAGGAAAGGCGCTTGATACCGCTGTCCCGGCGCTTGACGCGCCAGCCCTGGAAGAGCTTCAGGGCAGGCTGGTCGAGATGCGCCTGCCATA
Source organism: Lysobacteraceae bacterium (assembly GCA_035444205.1). Taxonomy (GTDB): domain Bacteria; phylum Pseudomonadota; class Gammaproteobacteria; order Xanthomonadales; family BPKI01; genus DAOMOD01. Next base: position 16,419 of record DAOMOD010000007.1, on the reverse strand, counting down.
GCTCGGGCAGGTCCGCCGGGTCGTTCTGTCCGTCACCATCGAGGGTGGCAAGCCACTCTCCCCGCGCTAGACGCGCGGCGTTGCGCAATGCCGTGCTCTGCCCTGCCTGGCGCGCGTGACGACGCCAGACCAGCCGCGGCCTGGTGGCGGCGAGCTTGGCGAGCACTGCCGGCGTGTCGTCGCCGCTGGCGTCATCCACCACGACGATCTCGTAGTCGAGCAACCCCTCCAGCGCGCGCTCGACCTCGGCGACCAGGACCGGGAGGTTTCCCGCCTCATCGTGCGCGGGAATCACCAC
>DAOMOD010000007.1:5162-16087 GCA_035444205.1 Lysobacteraceae bacterium | reverse complement strand
GGTGTCGCCGTGCCCGGATCGCGCAACGCAGGCCGGGTCGAGCGATCGGGCCGGGACAAGTCGCCACTCGCGGCGGTTCGACCAGCCCATGTCGAGGGTTGCGTATTCATCGATACAGTCTCCAAGGGCATTGCGCTGCATGAGCAGATGCCGTTCCTGCCCCTCCTGCAGCCAGGCGTGCGCCCGCGCCCGTTGCGTGTCCGGCGCGGTGCGGAATCCGAAGCTGAAGGCGCCGTGCGGGGCGTGCAGCAGGACCTGCTCCGGTACGTCGAGGAGCGCGAGTTCGCCGCCGGGCGGCAGCGCAGCCTCCACCCTCGCCATCAGCCCCCGCGCCGAACGCCCGTCGGTCATGCTCGGGTAGCCGATCAGGCCGTAGCCGAGCCAGAGCGCGGCCAGCACGGCGGTCAGCGCATGGATGCCGCGGCGCCAGCCGAGCAGCAGGACCGCCGTCGCGGCCGCGAGGCACACGGGCAGGAGCCAGCGCCACGGCGCGACCTGATGCAGGGTTTCCACCCGCACCGCGAAGCCGGGCCTGCCGAGCAACGCCCACGCCGCAGCCACGGCGAGCGCCAGGGACAAGCCCAGAGCCAGCACCCAGAGTGTGCGCTGTACGGCCTCGCGCGCCATCAGCGCAGGCAGGCAGGGCGCCAGCGCCAGCGCCAGGGCCGGCAGCGCCGGCAGCACGTACACCTCGCGCTTGCCAGGCGAGAGGGTGAAGAACAGCAGCACCAGTCCCACCCACGCCAGCGGCAGCAGGACCCGTGGATCGCCCGCGCGCAGCGCCGCCCGCCATGCCGGAAGTGCCCACAGTGACAGCAGGGACAGCGGCAGCCACAGCAACGGCACCACCTGCGCGAAGTAGTACCACCAAGGCTGGTGGTGGTGCCAGGGATCGGCGAAGCGCGTCAGCGTTTGCCGGAACAGCAACTCGTCGCGGTAGGCGGCCAGGGCGGGATCGCCGCTGGTGGCGGCCAGTATCAGCAACGGCCCCAGCCACAACGCTATGGCTGCCAGCATCGCCAGGGGCCCGAGCGACCAGCGCCAGCCGCCCGGCTCGCGCCACAGGCCCGGCCAGCCGCGCGCCCGCGCGAAAGCCCACGGCAGCAACAGCAGCCAGGGCAGGAAGCCCGTGCCCTTGGTGATCACCCCGAGGCCGGTGGCGAAACCGGCAAGCATGTACCAGCCCCAGGCCGGCCCGAGCAGCAGGTGGCGCAGCAGGCCGTACAGACCGAGGGTGGTCCACAGCATGAGCAGCGCGTCGATCTGGCCGCTGCGCCCCTGCAGGGTGAACTGCACGGTGAACAGGAGCAGGAAGGTCGCCCAGCGGGCGGCGTCGGGGTTCCACAGGCGCCGCGTCAGATCCCAAGTGAGCGCAAGCGTCGCCAGCGCGGCAAGCAGCGAGGGCAGCAGAAACGCAAGCCGCATCTGGCCGGTGAGCGCGTAGAAAGCGGCCTGGACCCAGAGGAACAGCGGCGGCTTCTCGGCGTAGAGTTCCGGACCGCGCCACGGCACGAACCAGCGGCCGGTCTCCACCATGTCGCGGGCGATCAGGGCAAAGCGCGGCTCGTCCGGCGGCCACGGATCGCGCAGGCCCAATCCGGCACCCAGAAGTACCAGCGCCAGCGCCGCCAGCCACAGCAGGTCGCGGTGCGCGGACCGCCCCATCAGGCCGCGGCGGCAAGAGGTTCATGGTCACGAAGCCAGGCGACCAGGTCGGCGAGCCCCTGGTCGAGATTACGCCGCGGGGCGTAGCCCAGCAGTGCCCGGGCACGGTCGATGTCGGCGAAGGTGACTTGCATGTCGCCGATACGCCGGGCCGTGCAGCCGGTGGCGCGTTCCAGTGCGGCAATGAAGGCGTCGACGCTCACCGGTTGACCGCGGCCGAGATTGAACAGGCGATGCGGCGCGCTGGCCGGCGGTGGGTGGTCGAGCGCCAGCAGGATGCCGCCGATGATGTCGTCGATATGGGTGAAGTCGCGCAGCGGAGCCCCCGCGCCGTACACCTCGATGGGTTGCCCGGCTATCAGGGCGCGGGCGAACTTCAGCGGCGCCATGTCCGGACGCCCCCACGGGCCATATACGGTGAAAAAGCGCAGCCCCGTCGTCGGCAGCGCGAACAGGTGCGCGTAGCTCGCCGCCATCGCCTCATCGGCGATCTTGGTGGCAGCGTACAACGACATCGGCGCGTCGAGGCGCGCGTCCTCGCGGAACGGAACCGCGGCAGTAGCCCCATAGACGGACGAGGAGGATGCATACACCAGGTGCTCAACGCCAATCGCCCGCGCCCCTTCCAGCACTTCGAGGAACCCCTGGACATTGGCGCGGACGTAACGCCGCGGCGCCTCCAGCGAATGGCGCACCCCCGCCTGGGCGGCGAGATGGACGACACGCGTGGCAGCCTGTTCGCGCAGCATCGACGTCAACAGGCCCTCGGTCGCAATATCCGCCTCCACGAACTCGAAGCGCGGCCCGGTGCACAGCGCCGCCAGCCGCGCCCGCTTCAGGGTGGGAGGGTAGTAGTCGTTGAGATCGTCCACGCCGACCACGCGCTCGCCTCTCGCCAGCAGGCGCTGGCAGAGGTGGGCGCCGATGAAGCCGGCGGCTCCGGTGACCATGACTGACGGCAAAACCAACCCCTTCCAGTTGCAATGGATTGGCGTCCATGCTGCGCCTTGCGGTGTTAAAGTCTCCTGATTAACGTCAGTTTCCAGCGAGATCGTCCACCTGTCCCGCCCCCTGCCACTCCGCCGCCGCGTCGCCCTGGGATTCGCCGCACTCGGTCTGTTCCTGAGCAGCCTGTTCGCGGCGGCGACCTGGTTCATCGCCGAGGACTACGAGCACCTGGTGGTGGCCACCGTGCTGCGCGCGGAGGCCGCCGACCTGGAACAACGCCTGCGCCTCGACCCCGCGACGCCTCTTCCGGCAAGCCCGTGGCTGAGCGGCTACCTGATCGGCTCCGGGGCCGAATCGCGGCTGCCGCCCTCCCTGCGCGACTTGCCTGCCGGCATCCACGAACCGTTCGTGCCCGGCCGCGACGGCCTGCACGCGGCAGTGTTCGAAGTCGATGCCCATCGCTTCCTGCTGCTGGTGGATCTGGGTGAGATCGAGGCGATGGAGCAGTACCTGCTCGCGGTCATGCTCCTGGTGGTCGTCGGCGGTTCCGTGCTCTCGGGCTGGATGGGCTGGTGGCTCGCCGGGCGCACGCTTTCGCCGCTCAACCGCCTTGCCGCCGCAGCCACAGGCGACACGCCTCGCCGAGTCGCTCGCAGGCGACGAGCTGGGTCGTCTGGCTGCGGCGGTCGACCGCTACCAGGCACGGCTGCTGGAACGCGAGGCCAGGGACCGGGCCTTTTTCGCCGATGCCAGTCACGAGCTGCGCACCCCGCTCGCAGTGGTGCGCGGCGCAGCCGAGGTGCTCGCGGATCGGGTCGGTGCTGGCGAGTTGCGTGCGCTGCGGCGGCTGGAGCGAGGTATCGGCACCCTCGAGCAGCGTCTGCACACGGTGATGCTGGTGGCGCGCGGTGCTTCCGGAGCGTCAGCGACGATCGACCTCGTGCACCTGGTGGCCGATCTGGCCGGGCGCACCGGCGGGTCGTGACCGCGCCGATGGAGCGTGTGCAGCTCGTGCGCGCACCGGCGCACGCCGTCGAGGCCCTGCTGGCGGGCACGCTGCACACCCTGCTGGAGCTGGTGGACGGCGACCTCTCGGTACAAGTCGAGCCCGATGCCATCCTCGTTCGGGCCGACCATGCAGGAGATGCGGAGACAGGCCCCGCGTCCCGCGGAGACCGTGGTCCCGGACTGGGCCTGCTCAAGCGACTGGCCGAGGAAATCGGCTGGACACTCGACATGCGCACCGGCGCGCGCGGCCTTGAGGTGCGTCTTCACTGGCCGCTTCAGGCCACCGCATCTCGCGCGGAGTCCTGAGCGCCTTGCCCTGCGCGCTCGCCCCTCGTTAATCCGTATCGAAGACACACGAAAGACGCGCTTAACGCCACGCTCGCGAATCTGCCCGCTTCATCGGCCTGCGGCAGCAACGCAATGTACCCTTCCAGTCGGACAGGAGATCGGCAACCAGCAGTCACCCTCGGCGCCGTCCCGACCACCGGGATGGTCGCGACCGGTATCCTGGTGGCGTTGCTTGTCGCCTCGTCGCTGCTGCTGCGACCCCTTACGCCGGTGGACGAGACACGCTATCTCAGCGTGGCCTGGGAGATGTGGCAACGTGGCGACTGGGTGCTTCCGTATCTCAATGGCGAGCCCTACGACCACAAGCCGCCGCTGCTGTTCTGGATCGTCGGTCTCGGCTGGAAGCTGTTCGGTGTCAACGAGTGGTGGCCACGCCTGATCCCGGCGCTGTCCGCTCTGGCGGTAGCGATCGGGCTTGCCCGCCTTGGCGAGCGGCTGTGGCCCGGGCGTCCGGGCATCGGCGGCATGACCGCGCTGCTGTTCCTCGGCACCTGGTTTGTCGGTGTGTTTCTGACTGCGGTGATGTTCGACCTGCTGCTGCTCGCCTTTGTGGTGTGGGGGTGGTGGGCGTTCTGGCTCGCAGTGCACGAGGGCCGGTGCCGCCACTGGCTGGGGCTCGGACTTGCCCTGGGCCTTGGCCTTCTCACCAAGGGGCCGGTGGCAGCTTTGTACCTGGCGGCACCGCTGCCGGCCATGCTCCAGTGGCGCAGCCACGGCACCATGCGTATTTCGGGGCGGTGCGCAGCCTTGGCCCTGCTGATCGCGGTCGCCGTGCCTGCGGCGTGGCTTGTCCTGCTGATGGCAGGCGGCCACGGCGACCTGCTCGGGCACCTGCTGATCGGGCAGACCGTCGAACGGGTCGCCGGAGAGATGGGCCACCCTCGGCCCTGGTACTGGTACGGCATGGTGCTGCCGCTGCTGCTGCTGCCCTGGGTCCTGTGGCCACCGCTGTGGCGAAGTCTGCGCGCGGCGACCGGGTGGCTGCATGAACCCGGAACCCGCTTCGTTCTGACGTCGGCGGCGGTGACGCTGGTCGGGCTCTCCCTGGTTGCGGGCAAGCAGACGCACTACCTGCTGCCGCTCCTTTCCCTCGCCGCCTTGTTGATGGCGCGTATGCTCGTCGAATATCCGCAGTCCCACGCGCACTTTGACGAACTCGGCATCGCATTGGCGATGCTGGTTCCGCTGCCGGTTCTTTTTCTGGCCGTGAACGCTGGATGGCTGCCATTGCCGGCATGGTTCGATGTCCGCCGTCTCGCCGGCGCCCTGGTGTTTGTGCCGCTGGCCATGGCGCTGATGCTCTACCCCGGTCGCCATATCGCCGCGACCGCCGCCCGCATCGCCTGTTCCGGCCTGCTCTTTTGCATACTGCTGATCGCTCTGGTTTCCGGCATGGCGCGACCCGCCTACGATCTCCACGCGATCGCGCGCCTGGCCGCGGCCCAGCAGCGCGAAGGCCGAGCCCTGGCATGGGTGGGACACTATGAGGGCCAGCTCAACTTCCTGGGCCGGATGCGCGCGCCGCCGGAGGCGGTGGAACCTCAGCATTTGCCGGAATGGATCGCCCGCCACCCCGATGGTGTGATCATCATTCGCGACAAGCGTCTAGGCGACCTCGCCAGCCTTTCCATCCTGTTCGAGCAGCCCTATCGCAGCGGCACCCTGTTCATGCTCGCCTTGACACCGACCGCGCAGGATCCCCCTGCGCAGGTACACCGCCTGCCCGCTTCCTGAGCGATGGGTCCGGGGGAACCTGGAGCCGCCACAGGCGGCGGTTTTGCCAGCGTGGCGGCGTGCGCCTACGCTTGGTGGCATGCTGCCCAAAATTCCACAACGCAATCTCGACCGACACATCGCCTGGGGCGTGCAGGTCTTCCTGGTGCTCAGCGCCACCTGGCTGGCACTGGATGGCATCGGCGCCTGGCCAGTCGGGCTGGCCGCCGCGTTGCTCGGTGCGGCGACCGGCGTATGGCTGGTGCCGGGTGAATCCTACCGCTGGCGACCGCTCAGGCTGCTGGCCTTCCTCGTCTGGTTCGTCGGCGCCTCGCTGCGCGGCGGCATCGATGTGGCCGTCCGTGCCTTTCAGCCGCGACTGCCGATCGAGCCGGGGTTTCACGACTACCCCCTGTCCTTGCCGCCCGGGCCACCGCGCACGCTGATGCTGTCGGTGGTCAGTCTGCTGCCCGGCACGCTGTCGGCCGATCTCGATCCCGAACGCAACCACCTGTGCGTGCACTGCCTGGCGCCGGAAATGGCTGCCGGCCTGAAGCCGCTCGAGCGTCGCGTTGCGCGCCTGTTCGGCGTCGAGGGCCCACCGTGAACGCGCTGCTTACCGGTGCCGCACTGTTCCTGCTGATCAACCTCGTCGCCGGCCTGGTGCGCGTGCTCAAGGGGCCGACGCGCGCCGACCGCATGCTCGCCGCCCTGCTGTTCGGCAGCACCACGGTGGCGGTGCTCCTGATCCTGGCCGAGCTGCAGGGCATGGCGGCATTGCGCGACGTGGCCCTGCTGTTCGTGCTGCTCGCGGCGATCCTGGGCGTCGCCTTCGTTGGTCTGCCTGAGGCGCACCCGGAGGATCCCGAATGAGCATGAGCGAAGCCGCGGCGGCCATGCTGCTGCTTCTCGGCTGCCTGTTCTACCTGGCCGGCACCGTCGGACTGCTGCGTTTTCCCGACGTCCATGCCCGCCTGCACGCGCTCACCAAGGCCGACAATGTGGGGCTGATGCTGGTCTGCGCGGCGCTTGCGCTGCTTTCGGGGTCGCTGCGCGTGGCGGCCCTGCTCGGACTGATCTGGCTGCTCGGCCTGCTGGCGGCCACGGTGTCCGCGCACCTGATCGCGCGCCACGCACGCCGCCATCCGGAAGCGCACCGGTGAGCCTTGCGCTGGATGTCCTGCTGGCGCTGGCGCTGGTCGTCCTGGCGATCCTGACGGTGGCAGGTCCGGGGCTGTTCCGGGCGATCGTCATGTTCATCGTGTTCGGCCTGATGATGGCGCTTGCCTGGGCGCGACTCGGCGCCCCCGATCTCGCCCTCGCCGAAGCGGCAATCGGCGCCGGCATTACCGGGGCGCTGCTGCTCGGCGCCTTTCGCGCACTGGTGCGGGCCGATCCCGCCAAGCGCCGCGCCGCCTTCCGTCGCCCTTCGCGGCTCGCCTTGCCGGTGGCGGTGCTCGCCACCGTGCTGGTGGCGGTGCTGGCGCTGGCGCTCGCCGAACTCACCCCCGGACCCGGCACAGCCGGCGCGCTCGCGCGGGCCGCACTGAAGGACGTCGAACTCGGCAACGCGGTGACCGGCGTACTGTTGCTGTTCCGCGGCTACGACACCTTGCTGGAGATCGTGGTGCTGCTTGCCGCCTGGCTCGGCGCCTTTGCCCTGCGCGGCGACGAACCGCCGGCGCCGCGTACCGAGAGCGCTGCGACGGTCCCGCTGCTCGACGCCCTGCTTGCGGCAGTGGTGCCGCTCGCGGTGCTGGTCGCGGTCTACCTGCTGCGCGCCGGAGGCCACGCCGCAGGAGGCGCGTTCCAGGCCGGCGCCGTGCTCGCCGCGGCACTGGTGTTGCTGGTGCTGAGTGGCCGGCTGCGCCCCACGCCTGCCCCGGACCTTCCGCAGCGCGTCCTGCTGGTGCTGGGCGTCGTGGTCTTCGGCCTGCTCGGACTCGCCATGCTGATCGTCGCAGGCCAGATGCTGGCGATGCCGGGGCTGTGGGCGGTGTATCTGGTCGAAGTGGCGATGATGGTGTCGATCGCCACGACGCTCGCGCTGCTGTTCGCCGGGGCGGGTGGATTGAGGCGCGCACCTTGAGCACCTCGCTGGTCTATCTGCTGGCTTCCGCCGCCCTGTTCGGCATCGGCCTGTACGGCCTGCTCACTGCCGCCCACGTGCTGCGCAAGCTGCTCGCCCTCAACGTCATGGGCGGCGCGGTGTTCCTGCTGCTGGTCACGCGCGAGAGCGATTCGAAGCTGGTCACGCTGGCGGCGCGCGACGGTGCCGCGCCCGACCCGGTGGCGCAGGCGCTGGTGCTGACCGGCATCGTCGTGGCTGTCGCGACCACCGCCTTCGCGCTGGCGCTGATGGTGCGGCTGCATGCCGTGAGCGGCAGCACGGAGCTCGACGATGATTGAGCTTGCGGGCATCGCCATGAACGTGGTGGCCGCGGTCGTGCTGCTGGTTTTCCTGCCCCTGCTGGCCGCTTGCGCGCTGCTCCTGCTGCCGGCACGCGCGCATCGGCTGGTGGTCGTCGTGTGCATCGCGGCACCGCTCGCGCTGATGCTGTCGCCCACCATGCAGGTGGCGACGGAGGGGTCGCTCGACATCGTGCTCGGCGGCTACGCCGCGCCGCTCGGCATCGGCCTGCATCTCGACAGCCTCGCGCTGCTGATGCTGTGGCTGGTGGCGGTGGTCGGCGGGCTGGCCGCGCTGCATGCGCTGGCGGGCTTTGCCCCGGGCTCGCCCGCCGGTCGCCGCTTCTGGCCGTGCTGGCTGCTGCTGATCGCGGGGCTCAACGCGATGTTCCTGTCGGCGGACCTGTTCAACCTGTACGTCGCCTTCGAGATGGTGACGCTGATGGCAGTGGCGCTGGTGGCGATCGAGGGCAGCGCCGGCGCCTTGCGCGCGGCGCTGCGCTACCTGCTGCTGGGCCTGCTCGCCTCGCTCGCCTACCTGATCGGCGTGGCCATCCTGTACAGCGCGCACGGCACGCTGGACCTTTATCTGCTGGCCGATGCGGTAGGTGCCGGCGACGACGCCACCCTCACCGCGGCGGCCCTGATCACCGTCGCCCTGTTGCTGAAGGGCGCGATCTTCCCGCTGCACCTCTGGTTGCCGGCGGCACACGCGCGCGCGCCGGGCCCGGTCAGCGCGCTGCTCTCGGCGCTGGTCGTGAAGGTCGCGCTGTACCTGCTGTGGCGCCTGTGGTTCTGGACCGGCGCCGGTCTCGATCTTCGCGGCGCCGCACAGGTGCTGGGTACGCTGGGCGCGACTGCGGTGCTGTATGGCGCGATGGCCGCGCTGGTGCAGTCGCGCCTCAAGACGATGGTGGCCTATTCCACGGTGGCCCAGCTCGGCTACCTGATGCTGCTGTTGCCGCTGGCCGACGCGCTGGCCTTCAAGGGCGCGGTCTACCATCTGCTGAGCCACGCCCTGGCCAAGGCGGCGATGTTCCTGGCTGCCGCCAACATCCTGTTTGCGCTCGGCCACGACCGCCTTGATCGTCTGGGCGGTGTCGATCGCCGCCTGCCGGTGAGCCTGTTTGCGTTCGGCATCGCCGGGGTGAGTCTGATGGGCCTGCCGCCGAGCGGCGGCTTTCTCGCCAAGTGGATGCTGCTGGAGGCCGCGCTGGCGCAGCGCGCCTGGGGCTGGGCGGCGGTGCTGATCCTCGGCAGCCTGCTGGCGGCCGTCTACGTGTTCCGCGTGCTGGCCGCGGCCTTCCGCCACGACGACGCGGCACCCGTTGCGGCGAAGCCGGTGCCGTGGCTGATGAACGCCAGCGCGCTGCTGCTGGCGCTGCTTGCCCTGTTCGCCGGTTTCGCTGCCGCGCCGGTGCTGGCGCTGCTGGATTCCGGCGGGCCTTTCCTGCCGCTGGAGGGACCATGAGTTTCACGGCGCTGCCGCTGTGGGTGGTGCTGACCTCGCTGCTGACCGCGGTGGCGATCTTCCTGCTAGGCGAACGCCGCCAGATGCTGCGGGTGGCGGTCAATCTCGGCGGGGCGACGATCAAGCTCGTCCTGATCGGGGTGATGCTGTGGGCGGTGCACGCCGGCCAGGCCTTCGAGTGGCGGCTGCCGCTGTTGCCGGGGCTCGACCTGGTGCTGAAGGCGGACGCGCTCAGCCTGCTGTTCGCCACGCTGTCCGCCTTCCTGTGGCTGCTGACCACGATCTACGCCATCGCCTACCTGGAGCGCAGTCCGGACCGCGCGCGCTTCTTCGGCTTCTTCAGCCTGTGCGTGGCGGCCACCATGGGCATCGCCTGCGCCGGCAACCTGTTCACCTTCTTTGTCTTCTACGAGCTGCTCACCCTGAGCACCTGGCCGCTGATCGTGCACCGCGGCACCCGCGCCGGCCTGGACGGCGGGCGCACCTATCTCGTCTATACCCTGGTCGGCAGTTCGCTGTTCCTGCTCGGCCTGGTCGGTCTGCACGTGCTCGCCGGCGGTCACGACTTCATCCTCGGCGGCACCGTGGCCGACGTCGTGCACGGGCAGGACAACGCGCTGCGAGCGGTGTTTCTGCTGATCATGGCCGGCCTCGCGGTGAAGGCCGCCCTGGTGCCCCTGCACGGCTGGCTGCCGCAGGCGATGGTGGCGCCGGCGCCGGTCAGCGCGCTGCTGCACGCGGTGGCGGTAGTGAAGGCCGGCGCCTTCGGCCTGGTGCGCCTGGTGCAGGACGTGTTCGGCCCGGAACTCGCCGCCGCGCTCGGCATGAGCCAGGTGCTGGCCGTGCTGGCCGGCGTCACCATTCTCTACGGCTCGCTGCGTGCACTCGGCCAGTCCGATCTCAAGCGACGCCTGGCCTGGTCGACGGTGAGCCAGGTGAGCTACATCGGACTGGGTGTCGCGATCGGCGGGCCGCTGGCGCTGGCCGGCGGACTGGTGCATCTGGTGCATCAGGGACTGATGAAGATCACCCTGTTCTTCTGCGCCGGCAACTACGCCGAGCGCCTCGGCATCCACCGCATCGACGAGCTCGACGGCACCGGCCGCGTGATGCCGTGGACCAGTCTCGCCTTCACCCTGGGTGCACTCGGCATGATCGGCGTGCCGCCGCTGGCCGGCTTCGTCAGCAAGTGGTACCTCGGCACCGGCGCGCTGGCGGTGGGTCAGCCCTGGGTGCTCGGCGTGCTGGTCGTCAGCACCGTGCTGAACGCGGCCTACTTCCTGCCCCTGCTGCGGCGCATCTGGTTCGCACCGGCGCCTCCCCGCTGGCCCGCACCGCAACAGCTTTCGCGCACGTCCATCGC
>DAOMOD010000007.1:0-5121 GCA_035444205.1 Lysobacteraceae bacterium | reverse complement strand
GGCGCCGGCGCTGCTCTGTGCGCTGGCCAGTCTCGCGCTCGGCCTGCTGGCCGGCCTGCCACTCAGCCCGCTGGGCTGGGTGCAACTGATCGTGGCACGCTCGTGATCGCTCTGCCGGTCTTGCTGCCGCTGCTGCTGGCCGCACTGGTGCTGGTGCCAGGTCGCGGTGGCGCCTGGGCGTTTCGCGCCCTGCCGCTGGCCAGTCTGCCGGCCTTGTGGATGGCCTTGCTGCCACCCGACGCCATGGCCTGGCCGTGGCTGTTGCTCGGCCTGCGCCTGGCGGTGGACGAGTTTGGCCAGGCGATGCTCCTGCTGATCGGCCTGGCCTGGACGGCCTCGGCCTGGTTCGCCAGCTCGCGCATCGAGGCGTCGCGCCCGCGCTTTGCCCTGTTCTGGCTGCTCGCGCTGGCCGGCTTGTGCCAGTCGGTGCTGGCCGCCGAGCTGGCCGGCTTCTACCTGGGCTATGTGGCGATGACGCTCGCCGCCTATGGCCTGGTGGTGCACGACGGCGGCAACGCGGCACGTCATGCCGGGCGTGTCTACCTGATCATGGCCTTCCTGGGTGAGGCACTTGTGCTGAGCGGCTTGCTGATGCTGGGCGCGCACTACGGCAACATCGAGCTGGCGGCACTGCCCGCCGACCTCGTCCACATGCCGACGCCGCTGACCGGTGCCCTGCTGCTGGCCGGCTTCGCGGTGAAGATGGGCATCGTGCCGCTGCACCTGTGGCTGCCGGTGGCCCATCCCATCGCGCCAGTGCCGGCCAGCGCCATCCTCAGCGGCGTGATCGTCAAGGCCGGCCTGCTCGGCGCGCTGCGCCTGGTGCCGGGCGAGTCCTTCGGTGCGGCGGTGCCGCTGACCGCGCTGCTTGCCGTCGGCCTGTTCACCGCCTTCTACGGCGTCGCCGCCGGCCTGGGACAAGCGCGCCCCAAGACCGTGCTCGCCTATTCGACCGTGAGCCAGATGGGGCTGCTGTTCTGCGGCCTTGCACTTGCCATGCACGAGCCTGCGTTGCGCGCGCTGCTGCCGCTGCTGATCCTCCATCACGGTCTCAACAAGGCCGCGCTGTTCCTGGCGATGGGCTGCGGCGCCGCAGCCACGCGCTGGCGCCTCGCGCTGCTCGTCCTGCCCGCCCTGTCGCTGGCGGCCGCGCCGTTCACCGGTGGCGCGCTGGCCAAGCTCGGCCTGAAGACTGCGCTCGACGGCGCCGGCCTTGGCGAGGGCGTCATCGCGCTGCTGTCGCTCAGCTCCGCAGCCACCGCCCTGTTGATGCTGCACCTGCTCGCGCGGGTGCGCGCGCAAGGCGCCACTGGCGCCATGCATGCCGCCTGGCCCCTGCTTACCGCCGCCGGCCTGGTGCTGCCCTGGTGGCTGGCGCGCCGTGCCGGTATCGACTTGCGCCCGGATGTACCCGCCGTTTGGGACGCGCTGTGGCCACTGTTGCTGGCCGCGCTCATCCATGCCGCATGGCGCCGCCTGCGCCGCCCGCATCTGGCAGTACCGGAGGGCGACCTGCTGGTGCCCGTGCAGCGCTTGCTGGCAACGCTGACCGGTTGGCTCACCAGGCTGCCGCGCCTTCACGTCCCGTCATGGCCGCAGGACTTGCCCGCGCGCGTCGAGACGCCGATGCGGCGGATCGAGCAGCGCCTGGCCACGCTGCCGATGGCGGGACTGCTGTTGCTGCTCCTGGTGCTGGCGCTGCGCGTGGTGCTGCGCTGATGCCAGCCTGATCGCTGCGTCGACGGCTGAACGCAACGCCGATTGTCGTCGTGACGACGTTTCGTGCGGACAGTAACGGTGTACACTACTAACGAGACACGTTAGTATCGGCCATGGCGATCAGGTCGTTCAAGTGCAAGGACACGCAGAACCTGTTCCATGGGGCGCGCGTAAAGCGCTTCGTGAAGATCGAGTCCGTGGCCATGCGAAAACTCGCGATGGTGAACCGTGCTGGCAGGCTCGACGATCTTCGCATTCCTCCCGGCAACAGATTGGAGGCCCTGAAAGGTGACCTCGTCGGCCGCCACAGCATTCGCATCAACGATCAGTTTCGCCTGTGTTTTCGATGGACGCCTGAAGGTCCGGAAGACCTTGAGATAGTTGACTACCACTAGCCGAGTAGCGTCATGCGCAAGGTTCCCTACCCCCACCCTGGCGAGATTCTCCTTGAGGAATTTCTGAAGCCCATGGGTATTACGCAGTACCGACTCGCCAAGGAAATCGGCGTATCACAGCGCCGTATCGGCGAGATCGTCGCTGGCACGCGCGGCGTTACCGCCGACACCGGCCTTCGGCTTGCTCGCTATTTTGAAATGTCCGAGGGTTTCTGGACCGGACTGCAGATGGATTACGAAGCGGCGAAGGCGAAGGATGCACTGGCGAAAACCTTGTCGCGGATCCGACCATGGCGCGTTGGCGTTCAACAGGGTGTCGCAAAGAATCCCCCTCCCGCCTCACGGCCGGCCCGCCGCTGAAGCCAGGCCGGTCCGCATTGCCTCAAGCCTGTTCAAGAAACCCGCGGTAGTCGTCGATGGTGTCCTCGACACCCGCTTCGTACAGCCGCGCACCAGCTTCGCTACTGGCCAGCGAGGGATCGGAGCCGATGCGGCCGTCGGGAAAGCGGCGGCGATAGTCGGCGGCATCGCCGAAGTCGCCGCTCGGGGCACGGCGCGGCTCCAGGGTCATCGGACGCGCGGCCTGCGGATGGGCATGCCAGGTCAGCGAGATTTCCGAAGGCGTGGCGTGGCTGCCCTCGGCATCGCCGAACAGCTCCCTGGAGACCGCCTGCACGCGGCGCCCCATGTACCAGTTGGCAAGCTTGAGGTGCAGCTCACCGCTGCGTCCGGCAAGGCTGTGCTCGGCGTGGATTTCGGCGAAGGCGGCATGCACGGTGGCGACGTTGCCGCCATGACCGTTTAGGAAGTAGATGCGCCGAAAGCCGTGCACGGCGAGCGACTGCACCACATCGCGTACCACCGCCATCAGGGTGCCGGGACGCAGCGTGATGGAGCCGGGAAAACCGAGATGGTGCTGCGCCATGCCGATCGACAGGGTGGGTGCCACCAGTGCGCCGATGCGGTCGCCGGCGCCGCGTGCCAGGTGCTCGGGACAGATGGCGTCGGTGCCGATCAGGCCGTTCGGTCCGTGCTGTTCGGTCGAACCGATGGGCACGATGATGCCCTTCGACGCGGCGAGATGAGCCTCGATGTCCGGCCAGGTGGCGAGCTGCAATTGCATGGTGCGGCGTCCTTGGGGGGCAGGGGCGCATTATCGGCCATGCATCGATGACCCGGCATGACGGATTGCGGCGCATGCAGCGACGGGCGGCGGGCGATGCCTGCTCATGGCAGACGCCCGCTGCGGCGCAGGCGGCGCAACACCCAGCGCCGGTACAGCCAGGACAGCGCCGGGCGGATCAGCGGCAGGCCGATCAGCCAGGCCAGCGGGCGCAGGCGCCGCACACGCGACATCAGCAGGATGTAGGCGTCCAGTTCGCGATGCACGACGCCCTCGCCGTCGCGCACGTGCAGCTCGGTCAGGGCCGCCTGCGGTTTGATGCCGGCTGCGCGCAGCTCGTCGTCGCGACCGCTGATGTCGATCCAGTGTACGTCGTCACCCTCGCTGCCGGCCCAGGCGCAATAGCGGTCGCGGTCGCGCCGGCAACGCGGACAGGCGCCGTCGTAGTAGACACGCAGGGGATCGCTGGCGGTGCTCATGGCGGCGAAAAGTGCGTAAGCTTGAACGTGGCGGGCGGCACCGGCCGCCGCGACGACGGTAACGCAGACGTGACCAGGCTCCAAATGTTGCAGTGGCTGCTGCTGGCGATGCTGCTGCTCGGCGCGCTGCTGCTGGCGGGCTGCGCTGCCACGCTGGTGGCGCCGCCAACGCCAGCCGAGCCGCGCGGCGTGTACGTGCTCGATCACGGCCGCCACACCAGCCTGCTGCTCACCGGCTCCGATGCGAAGCTGTGGCGCTATGCCTACGGCGACTGGCGCTGGTACGTGGGGTTCGAGCGCAGTCCCGGACGTGCCGTCGGGGCGCTGTTCTGGCCCAGCAGCGCGGCGCTGGGGCGCGCCGCGCTGCACGGTCCGGCCGAGATCGGCATCCTGCAACCGCAGGTCGGTTCGGTGATCGAGGCCGTGCTCGCCTTCGAGGCCGAGGGCGCGCGCGTCGATCACCTGCTGGCCACGCTCGACGCCCTGTTCGAAGCCCAGGCCGATGCGCAACATCACAGCCCCGAACTCAAGCTCGATGTGGTCGAGCACCCGGTGCCCTACACCCTGACCCACAACTCCAATCATGTTGTCGCCCAGTGGCTCGAAGCGCTGGGCTTCGAAGTGCAAGGGTCGCCGATGACCGGACGCTGGCGTACGCGTTAGGGCGGATGGACTTTGCCGGTCGGCGGTGAAGGTTTGCTTGGTGGGCCCACCAGGATTCGAACCTGGAACCAAAGGATTATGAGTCCTCTGCTCTAACCGTTGAGCTATGGGCCCACTTGGGTTGCCGCCAGCAGCCGTCCATGGATCTCACGCCAGCCCGACCATCCATGGCCGGTCGCTCGCCGGGGCGAGATGCGATTCAACGCATCTCGCCATGACTCCGGCTCGCCCCACCAGGATTCGAACCTGGAACCAAGAGATTCACGTGCTCCGCGGGCTTCCCCACGGCGTGGACAATCTCATCGCCCTCCGCCAAGGCGGGTGGGACGCGGGACGCACAAGCCTGAAGGCTTGCCTGTGATCAAGGGCACTTGAAGCCCCCAGGTAGTCTCTGCACCTTCCGGCGGTGCACCGCCGGCTTGGCTCAGGGTTGCCACCGGCCGAACCGCTGAGGTTTCCCTGAATTCATCCCGTTCTCGTTCGCGCCTTCCGGCGCGGCGACACCATTTCGATGAGTCCCATGCTCTAACCGTTGAGCTATGGGCCCGTGGACGGCAATCTTAGGGCAAGCGGAGGATTTCAACCACTGAAGGCCCCGCATGGGCGGGACCTTGTGCAACATCAGGCGACGGATCGCCTCACTCCAGATCGAGGAAGCTCCGGAGCTGTTCGCTGCGGCTGGGGTGACGCAGCTTGCGCAGGGCCTTGGCCTCGATCTGGCGGATGCGCTCGCGGGTGACGT
>DAOMOD010000006.1:0-43166 GCA_035444205.1 Lysobacteraceae bacterium | reverse complement strand
ACGAGTCGGCGGCCGAGCTGGGTGTGACGGCGCGCACAGCCGCGCGCGACTGGGTGCGGGCACGCGCATTCCTCAAACTGCATCTGGCTTCGTGACGTGGACGCCGGGCTCTGGCATCGGGCGGGCCCGCTGTTCGATGAGTTGGTCGCGCTCGATCCGGGCGCGCGCGCCATGCGGCTGCACGGCCTGGACGAGACGCTTCGTGATCTCCTGGCACGCCTGCTCGATGCCCACGACAGCGCCGACTCGATACTGATCGACCGCACGCTTGGAAGTTTCGTCGACCGTCTGCTCGACGATGCTGGCTCCTCGACACGGATACCCGCGGACCTGGTCGGCCGGCGCTTCGGCAACTGGCGCGCTCTGGAAGAGATCGGTCGTGGCGGCATGGGTGTGGTGCTGCGTGGCGAGCGTGCCGACGGCGGGTACGAGATGCAGGCAGCGATCAAACTGCTGCCGCCGGGACGCGCGGACGCCGCCGATCAGGCGCGGATCGCGCACGAACTGCGCCTGCTGGCGCGTCTCGACAGCCCGCACATCGCGCGCCTGCTGGACGGCGGAATCAGTGAGGACGGAATCCCCTACATCGTCATGGAGTTCGTCGAGGGTGAGCCGATCACGCATCATGTCGAGTCTGCCGGTGCATCGCTGGCTGACACGCTGATGCTGTTCAGGCAGGTGGCCGAGGCGGTCGCCGACGCGCACCGGCGGCTGGTCATCCATCAGGACATCAAGCCCTCCAATGTGCTGGTCGATCACCAGGGTCGGGTGCGGTTGCTCGACTTCGGCATAGCGACCCTGATCGGGGACGAACATGCGGTCGGGGACGTCTTCCCGGCATCATGCGCGGTGCGGTGTTCGCCGCCCTACGCGGCGCCGGAACAGCTCCACGGCGCGCCGGCTGCCACGGCGCAGGACATCTTCGGGCTGGGAGCGCTGCTCTACGAACTCCTGTGCGGCCAGTGTGTTCGCAGCACCCGCGATGCCCTGGCCGCCCTGGCGGGTGAACCGTTGACGCTCGCGATTGCGCCGCCGTCGACCCGGAGCCCCGGGCGTGCATGGAGGGCGCGACTGCCCGGCGATCTTGATGCGATCTGCCTGCGCTGCCTGGCATCGGATCCCGAGCAGCGCTACCCGACCGTGGCTGCGCTGATCGACGATATCGATCGCTGGTCGCATCACCAGCCGGTGGCGGCACGGGTGGGAGGGCGCATGTACCGGGCAGGCAAATGGCTGCGACGGCATCGGCTATCGGCGGTGATCGGCGCTGCTGCGGTGCTTTCGCTGCTTGGCGGCCTTGGTGCAGCCCTTTGGCAGGCAGGCGTGGCGCGAGACGAGGCAGCCCGCGCACACGAGGAGCGCAGGATCAGCGATGTCGCTCTGGCGCGCGCGCACGCCGTGCAGGGATTTCTGCTGGACCTGTTCCGTTCGGCCGAGCCCACGCGACCGCGCGAGCGGCTGCCGAGCACGGAGGCGATCCTGGAACTGGGCGCGCAAAGAGCGCTGGACGCTGACACGGTTCCCTCCGCCGAACGCTTCGGCATGCTGCATACCATCGCCGAGATCTACCTTGGACAGGGTCTGCTCGACCGATCCGGGCCTCTCGTCGACGAGGCGTATGCGATGGCGTTCGTTGATCGCTTCGAGCGCCCCGAGGACTACGCGTTGGCGCTGCGACAGAAGGGATGGCAGGCCATGCGGCAGCGACACCTGGACGACGCCGAGGCGTACTTCCTCCAGGCCGAGGCCTGGCTCGATGATCGTCCACGCTACCTTCGCACTGCGCGTCAGAGTCGCGCCGACCGCGGGTGGTTGCAGCTCATGCGTTACGACCATGCCGCGGCCCTGGCCGTCCTCGAACCCCTGTACGCTGAGCTTGAGGGCGATATGGAAGCAGACGCGCCCCTGCGCTACAGCGTGATCAACGCCCTGGCGCATGCCTACCATCAGAGCGACCGGCTGGAGGATGCCGCTCTGCTGCGGGATCGCCTCGCACCTTTGGTGGTCGAGCTGCATGGCGCCGAAAGCCTCGGGTACGCAATCCACCTGACCAACGCCGCTGCCCTCGGACGCGACCTCGGGCGGTTCCAGCCGGCACAGGAGGCGCTTGTCGCGGCGCTTGATCTGCTCCAGCGCATTTTCGGCGATCAGCCGGTGGAGTACCGTGCGGCGGCGCTGCATCAGCTTGCCCGCCTTCATCTCTACCGCGGCGAGATCGAGGCTGCGCTGGACGTGTTTGCGGCCTCCAGCGCCGAATGGGCGGGCACGCGCGGATCGGACCCGGCGCGCTATCCCTACGGTGCGCTGCACAGGGCGATCGTGTTGGGCCGCGCGGGTGACTGGGAGGGTGCCCATGCAGCCGCAACGAGCGCCCGGGAATTCTTCGGCGAGAGGCCCGACACGCCTGTCGACATCCTGCTGCACGTCGACATCCTGATCGCAAGAGCAGGGTGCGAAACGGCTGCCGGCGCAAATGCGGGCGAGATCGCGGGCGAACTGCTGAACCGGTTGTCCGAACGCAGCGCGAGCGCCGCCGAGATCAGCGCCGACCTGCACGAGGCGCGTGCGGCTTGTCTGGCCCGTGCAGGTGCCGGGAGTGAAGCCCTGATCGAGATCGACCGGTCGCTTGCCGTGTTCACGCCGATCGGACGGGCGATCGAGATCGTGCAGCGCCGCCTGCTTCGCGCCGAGCTTCTGATTGCATCCGGTCGCGCCTCGGAGGCTGCCTCTGAACTTGGCATCGTGGAGAGCACGCTCGCCGCCGCAGGGCTCGAATGGAGGCACCTTCCCGCATCGACCCGCATGCTCCGCTCACGTCTGTCCAGCTTCGACTCCGGGTGACGGCAGGGGCAGGGCGGGCGCCGTACCGTCGGTGGCGACATCCTGCTGCGCTTCGAAAGCGTGCTACGCGAAGGCGGCCGGCTTGTCACCTTGGTCGGCAAGGCCCTTCCGTCAGGGTAGAGGCTCGCCACGGCGCGCGGCATGCACGCGCCACCATGATGCTCGGTGCCGCGGCCTGGAGCCCGTTCGCTCGACCCTCTATTGCAGCGGGTTCTCGAATCCGTTGGCGAACACGGCCTCTTCGCGTGGGCCCGCCGTGGCGTTTCCTGCCCAGAATCCGCCAATCAGGCTGAAGGTGCCGCCGCTTGCCGGCTGCAGGTGGTCGGCGTCGGTCTGGCCCACAGTGCCGGTGACACTGAAACTGCCACCCAACATGGTGCCTCCGCCGGCACCAAGAACCTGACGCTCCAGCGTGAACGATTCGCCTCCCGAACCGTTGGCGGGTGCGACCACCGCGACGAGCGCGCACAGGGCCACGGCGAGGAGCGCTGGCAGTGCCCGTCCCGGCAGATGGTCAGTCGTCTTGCACGGCGGTTTCATTGCGGTCTCCTCAAGCAGCTGAGGCGGTTTCCCGGCGCAGGCGGATGATTCGATCCGGCGAGGCGCGGAGCGGTCACTGCAGGCTCACCAGCACCAGCACCATGCCTTGCTCGCCACGCGCCAGGCCGGTCATGGCCTTGCCCAGGATCGCGCCCTGGGCGCGGCTGAAATCGCGCACGCGGGCAGCGTGGCCGGCGATATCCGAGGTGGTGAGCAGATCGCCCGGCTCGATGGCCTGGTCGCCTGCCTCGGCCATCACGTACACGCGCCCGGTGAGCGCCACCGGGTGGGCGCCATCGGCGATCGAATCGTCCTGGCCCATGATCATGCCGCTGTGGACGCCGTTGGCGCCGCTGATGATTCCGGCGACGGTGCGGTCGTAGGCACGGGTGCTGGGTACCAGCTTGCCGGGATTGTGAGGATCGATGCTCACCACCATGCCGGGCACGGGAATGAGGTCGCGGGTGCTGGCGACGTCGAAGCGCTCGGCCAGATCCGATCCTCCCACTATGCGCAGCACATCGGTGCGCACCGTCCCGCGCACGTGCAGTGCGTCCAGCGGCGCCCCTGTGCCGATGCCGACGCGACCGTTGTCGCGGATGCGCATCACTTCCTCGCCGCCGACGTTGAACCGCAGCTCCTTGCGCACCGTTGAACTGCCAATCGTCGAGACCTGCTGGGCGGAGATCTCCGCGGAGACCGCGGCATCGTTGTCGAAGAAACGCAGCGTGCCCTGCGGACGCGCGAGAGGGGAACCGGCGTTGCCACTGGTTCCGCGCATCTCGAGTACCGGCGCGTTGCTGGCGTTGCCGCGCAGCCGAATGGTCAGCGGGCCATCGCGACGAAACTCGAAGTCGGTGCCCGGCGTCTTGGTGCCGAAGCCGAAGCGACCGTCCCCGGTGACAGTCATGCGCGTCTCGCCTTCGGTGATCAGCATCAAGCCCGAGTCGGTCGGCGAGCCGGCGACGGCGGAATAGCCGATCAGGCTGCGCGGGACATCCGACCCATCGACGAATCGCAGCTGTCCGAGGTACTTGGGGAGCGCCGCGGAAGGACCGGCCGGCCCCATGAGGTCGAGCTGTCCGGAAAAGGCCTGATTTCCATCGGTATTGAAGACGCGGATGCGTGCCTTGTTTCCGACGACGTCCAACGGTGCCGTGGGAACGGTGGTGCCGACGCCGACGTGGCCCAAGCTGTAGTGAATGGCAAGCCCATTGGCCTGCCACAGGCTGTCGCCTTCACCGGGTGGGCCCTGCGGACCCTCGGGACCGACAGGACCTTGCGGTCCGGTCTCTCCTTGCGGCCCTTGCGGCCCTTGCGGTCCGATCGGGCCACCGGGACCCACAGCGCCCTCCGGCCCTTGCGGGCCCGCAGCGCCGGCAGGGCCCTCCGGTCCTTGCGGACCCTGCGGCCCCGCAGGGCCCTGCGGTCCCGGGTTGCCGTCCAGGGCGAACAGAGCATAGGGCGTCGGCAGAATCGGCTGGCGTGGCGCGAGTACCGTGTAGCCCTGTCCGGAACCGGATCTGCGAACCGCCAGCTCCAGCACGCGCTCGTCGCCGACGAAGGGCAACGGGCCGAAATCGAGCAGAAGCGTGAAAATGCCGTCCTCGACCGGCCAGTCCAGGAAGTCGTCGGTGCAGGCCAGCGCGGTGGGGGACTGCATTGCGTCATAGATGCAGGCGCGCAAGTCGTAGAGTCCGGTGGCCGGCTGACCGGCATCCTTGAGCTGACCCTGGTAGGTGAAAGCGCTGGGCACGGGCGTCTGTGCAGCGGCGTTGTCAGGCGACAGGAGCAGGGTCAGTGCCATCGCGGCCAGCATGGAAATCGGACGGGTCGAGGTATGCATGTGCGGTTCTCCAGGACTTGATTGGAGGAACGGGTATTGCGTGGCGCCGGGGACACGGATCTGCGGAATGCTGCGGGGAGGATTGGAACGAACGCTCACTGGCCGATCACCGCGGGGCCCAGAGGGGCGTCGATCACCATCGGCGTGTTGATGACGCCGGTCCAGTTCTGCGATCCGGGGAACAGACGCACCTTGCTCCCTGCGGTGGTCTGGTCAAGCATGCGCTGCACGCCCTGGAACGGCGCGTGGAAGCCGCCGACTCCGACCGGAGCGGCGCTGTCGAGCGAGGTCCAGAAACCATCCGAGGTGGTGTCCGGGTACACCTGCTCGCCGCTGATCAGCGCCTCTCGGACCTGGTCCAGGAGGCGATTCGGAATCAGTGTGTTGTTCTCCTGACGGTAGCTGGTGGCGACGAAGAAGCGGAAGGAACCCACGCCGGGCACCTCTCGCTGTTCGATCACGCTTTCGAACCCGGGCAGGGAACCGTTGTGCCCGCCCGAAGCCACGGGCCCGTTGACCGGCATCCCGAACTCGGAGCCTTCGGTTTCGCTGTAGGCGACGTTGTAGCGTCGCGCGAACTCCAGCATGGCGGAGGCGCTGGCGACGAAGGCTCCGAACGGTACGGCGTCCTCCACCGCATAGGCGCCATAGGGATTGGCGACTTCCGCCGGGCCGTAGTTGTCAAACGCATTGGGAAACATCCAGGGCCCGGTGTACGAGGCATTGGAGGTCCTGTAGTACGGCTCGCGCGGATCCTGCCATTCGCGAAAGGTTCTCCCGCCCTGGATTTCGGTGGCCGGAATGCCGATGGCGGGGCGCATGACGAAAGTGCGGACATAGTCCTCCAGCGCCATGCCGGAGACATGCTGGATCACCTCGCCCAGAATCAGGGTGTTGATGTTGGAGTAGGCAGCCTCGGTGCCTGGGTCGAAGGCGAGCGGATTGGCGAGGATGCAGCGGATCTTGTTGGTCGATCCCGGTGGGCTGCTGACGCCAAGGGCTGCGGCGCACTCCTGGTCGTACCAGACGAAGTCCTGGCCGTCCGTGTGTTCTCCCGCATACCAGCCGCTGCGGTGATGGATCAGGTGGGAGACCGTGATCTGTCCAATCCGCGTGTCGGGCGCACCCACCGGCGCGTACGTGCTGGAGGGCAGGATGCCGCCGCCGGGCTGGCCACGATCAAAGACAAAGTCGCCAAGCGCGATGGCGCCAGTGGAGATCAGGTGACGCGCTGCCGCCGCGGTGATGGTCTTGGAGACGCTGGCCAGGCGGAACGGCGTGTTCTCCGGCAGCGGCTGGAAGTCGTGGTTGTGCCCGAATCCGCGCAGATAAACGATGCGGCCGTCGAGCATGATCCCGAACACCATGTTGGGAGAATTGCGAATGCTCATGAACTCGCGTACGTGATCGTCGAGCCACTCCAGTTCCGGCACCGGTCGGCCGCTGACCGGGATGCTCTCGGCGCTGGGCCAGTAGGGGTGGGTCCACCAGTTCTGGGCGTTGGCGTGCTCGCTTCCGCAGAGGGCCGCAAGACCAAGGAGAAGGGAGGTCCCCGTGTGCCGCTGGAACATTCGGCCCATCATTGTCGCGACTCCTCTTGGTGGTTCGGTCCGCAATTCCAGGCCATGCCGGAGTGGGCTGGCTGTCATCGCAGGAAACGCGGAAAGTGACTAGTGGGGGCCACGGCTTCAGGCGAAAAGCCAGCGACGGTTGCGGAGAAGGCGGCCCCCTTGTCGTTTGCTCTCCACCCTTCTGGCGACAGTTGACGCACGATCTTTGCGGCGCGCACACTCGGGCGTCGGCGGCAGCCGGAGGGGCGCGTGGCGCGGCTTGCTTGGTCGCGGGCTGGCTGCCAGGCGAGGAGGCGGTCATGCATGCGTTGTTTCGAGTTGCGATGCTCGCGCTTGGCTCGACGGCCGTGGCGGGTACGGTCGAGCCCCCGGCTCCGCCATCGGGCGTCTACGAGATCGTGACCAGGGCCAGTGGCCTCAAGTGGCACGAGAACGGCGGTGGCGACCGGCTCGTATCCACACGCTTCCAGCCGGATGACGCGCACACCAGGTTCTGGCTGGAGCCGCAGGCGGATGGGTCGTTTCGCATCACCGTGCTTGCGAATGGCCGGCATCTTCATGTCGACCACGGTGGCGACAAGCTGCTCTCGACGCGCTACCAGCCGGACGACGATTTCACCCGGTTCTTCTTCCATCTGCAGGATGACGGCAGCTGGCGTATCCGCGTCAAGGGGTCGAACGAGTTCTTGCACGAGGACGACGGCGACCGCCTGATCTCCACCCGCCAGCAGCCCGACGACGACTTCACCCGCTTCTTCCTCAATCCGCAGACCGAGACGCACGGCATGACAGGGCACCTGAGCGTCGCGATCAACGTCAGCCAGCCGCTGCCGGGTGTCCATCACGGCATGAGCTATTACGGCAGGGTGCACCAGGTGCAGGCGGTGGTTGCGGGCATGCAGTTCGGCTGGGGTACCTGGGTCACGCCCGACAACCAGCAGTTCGACCAGGGGCTGTGCATTCCGGGCACGGTCGCCTACGACAACTGGCCGGACCAGGCGCCCTGGAGGCACCTGTTCCAGACCATCGAGGGTGGGCCGGGGCGATGGGCCAGCTCGCGTTTCCCCTGGTCCAGCCCGAAGTTCCGCGTGAACGCCGTGCCCGACTGCTACACCAACGAGGTGGCGAGCCCCGGCTGGAGCTTCCACGGGCAGCTGCTGCCTCCCGACTTTCGCCTGGGGCTGGCGATGCTCGCCAACCGTTTGCTGCTGCCGCCGGAGGGCATGCCGTTCCTGGACACGGCGCGTGCGCCGGTGGCCGGTTTCGGCTGGATCGCGCTGCCGCTGCTGCCGGCCAACCTGTCGCCCGAGGGCGCGCCCACCGGTGACCAGAGCTGGACCCTGTTCCTGCACACGCGCAACTTCCGAGGGCCGGTGGCTTTCTTTGTGCCGGCCTTCTGGAGCGTCCTGCACGGGACGGACGGACCCGCCGTCGGGCGTGGCCTCGATGCGCAGCCCCTGTTCATAGGCAGCATGGCGCTCGAGGTCGGCATCACGCCGATGTTCACGGCACTCGACGCCGAGGGTGGGCGCTGGCGGCGGATCCCGCGCATGGAGTGGCCGGCCGACGGCAGCGGCAAGGCGGTGATGCTGCAGGACATCCGTTACTACGCCAAGCAGGCGATCTGGGACGGCATCGCCGCCTGGAAGGCCGGCGGCAGCGCGGTGGATGCCTTCGATGCCGACGGCATCGACACCCCCACCCTGGATGGGTCGAACATGGGCGTGACCCTGGGCGGTGACCCGGTCAGTTTCGATGACGCCTACACCGCAGGCGTGGTGCAGGCGGCCGACGGCAGCGATGCGATCGGCATGCAGTGGGGCGGTACGCTGGAATCTGGCGTGTTCCCCGAGTATTACCACGAGGACGGTGACACCTGGCGCCCGGTGCCCGCAGCGGAGGTACCTGCGGAGACCGGACTCAGCGGGAGGACGTTCGCCGCAGCACCGGTGGGTGAATACCCACCGCTCGATCTGGCTCCGGAATCGCCGTGGTCGCCGACCGGCTGGGCGGCGGGACCCTGTACGGCGGCCCTGGCCGACGGCTCACTGGTGGACTATGCGTGGTTCCGTTTCGTGGACCAGCCGGCGATCGCGCGGCTGGACATGGGCGTGGCGGACCGCGACGCGCTGCAGGCGTTCGTTGCGTCGATACACGAAAACATGGGTTTCGACGGCCCCACCATTCCGCCGCCAGGCTCCGGCACGCTGGCGCCGCTGGACTACGCCTTGCTGGTGACGCCACCGCAGGGCTTCGAGGCCGGCTACGTGCCCATCGTCATCGCCCAGCGCACGGGCGGTGTGATGCGCGAGGCGGCGGTGTTCGGCGCTGGCTTCGAGGTGTGCCTTACGCGCTGAGCGGTTCGGGATTTCGGCGCAAGCGATGCATGCTCGGCGAGTTCATCGCCGGCACTCCTCGTTTACGGCTGGCGATCCAGGAGCATCGAGTTTCCTTAGACCGCCTCAGCCAAACCCGTCAGCGAAAATCAGGTCGGCATGCAGTTCGAACGCACCGATGTCCACAGCCCCGTGGCGCGGTACGCCGCGCTGGTCGCGCGGCGGGGCGCCGGTGGATGTGCCGGCATCGACCGCGGCGGCGCCGGCCGGCAGCGCCATGGTCTCGGTGAGACCGCCGTTGTCGGCGGCCGGTCCCAGCGCGACGTCGGCGAACAGCGCGCCTGAGGTGACCGCGGCTTCCTGCTGTCCCGAGCCGGGCCGGACCTGCGGCCACTGGATGTTGTGGCTGCCCGATACCGGCGCGTTGAGCAGGGTCCATGGGTTGAAGGCGTTGCCGCCGGTGTTGTTGCGGAACAGCACGTTGCGCAACGTGAGCGGCGCGCCCGCGCTGTTGGAGATGCCGCCGGCGAAGCAGACGGCGCAGTCGGCGCGGTTGTCGGCGATGGTGGTGTTCTGGATGGTCACGCCGCCGGTGGCCGCCATGTTGATGGCGCCGCCCAGGCCGGTGCGCGCCAGGTTGCCGACGAAGGTGCTGTTGACGATGAGCCCGCTGGTGGTGGTGCCGCCGTGATTGAACAGGGCCAGCGCGCCGTAGCCCGATGCCTGGTTGTTGCGAAAGGTACAGCCGGCGATCTCGAATGGGCCGCCCTGCAGGTACACGCCGCCGGTGTGGGCGTTGCTGCTGCCGGTGCTGTTGTTGCCCTGCACGGTGCAGTCGCGCAGTCGCACGAAGCTCTGCTGGTCGTAGGCCACCGTGAACAGGCCGGCGCCGTAGGCGTTGGCGGTGTTGTCGATGAGGCGCGTGCGGCACAGGTTGATGTCGCGCTGGGCGCCGTCCACGCCGATGCCGCCGCCATTGCCGCCGTTGCCGGGATTGCCGCCGCTGCCGGTGGCGGCGTTGCCGACGAGGTCGCTGTCGAACAGGTTCACGGTGCGCGTACCCAGCGCATAGATGGCACCGCCGTTGGCGCCACTGTTCCCCGTCACCAGCGTGCGCACCAGCGAGAGTTCCGCCGCGCCCACCGAGTAGATGGCGCCGCCGCCGTCGTCCTGGGCGACCTGGATTGCGTGGTTACCGGTGAACACCGAGTCGAACACCCGGATCGTCACCGCCTGCCAGGGGCCGCCGGTCGGCTTCCACAGGCCCGCGCCCGAGCCGGCTGGCGTGCTGCCGGCGGTGATGGTCGCGTTCATCAGGCTGAAGGTGTAGGTGAGGCTGCTCGGGTTGGTCACGCGCAGCACGCGCCGGGCGCCGCCGCCCGACAGCGTGGCGCCGTTGACGTCCAGCACGGTGTCGCGCGTGATGAGCAGTTCCTGATTCACCACCAGCGTGCTGGCGCCGATGTTCAGGCGAATGGCACCGCCGCCATCCAGCGCCGCCTGCAATTGCGCAGTGGTCACGCTGCCCGCGCTGCCGTTGCCGAGCACCTGCCAGTTCGCCGGTGCCGGAAGCGGCGGCGGCTCGCAGTCGAATTCTGCCTGGGCGCCTGCGGCGGCGGGCACCAGCAGGAGGGTCAGCAAGAGAGTGCGAAGTCGCACAGGACCCTCCGGCTGTGTAGCCATCTCCTTGTTTCGCACAGGCACGCTCCTACTACAGCAACGAGAGATGCGGGTGTCTCCACATGATCGCGAACCACACTACGGTGCCGGTGCTTCCTCGAAGCCGTCGGCGAAGACAAGATCCGGCTGCGGCGCCTTCTCCACAATGATCGCGCCATCCATGAATCCGCCGCCGGGAAAGCTGTGCGCGGAACAGTGGTACGGGTGGACGCCGGCGCTGCCCTTCGGGAAGGTATGGCTGAACTCCCAGTTCCCTTTCGCTGGAGGACCGGAGGTGAAGCTGCCGTCGTCGGCCACGACGTTGTGAAAGCCGCAGACATTCACCCAGGTGACCGTATCACCCTCTTCGATGGTCAGCTCGGCAGGCGTGAAGCTGAAGGAACAACCTGCACCGACCTCCACGAAATGCTCCGCAGCACGCAACGTAAATGCCGCGAGCAACAGCGGTATGCCCACAAGGCGGATCTTCATGCCGGACTTCTCCCTCCGCGTTGACGCCGCGGCAGTATAACGCGGCCCATTTCGAGGAGCCTGCAACACGGTTCCTGCATGCCGCCGGCGGTTGGCCAGCCGTGGTCATCGGGTGAAAGCGTACAAGCTCCACCCGCTCGAACTCGCGTTCAGGCGCACTCCTGCCGGGTCGATACCTGCCTCAACCTCATTGCTTTTCTGCGCTTTCGAATCCGTCGCCGAAAACGAAATCCAGCACCGGTGTTCCGGGCAGCGGCTCGCCCTGGGTGTAGACGGCGAAGGCGTACGCGGGCAGATCGAAATAGAGGGAGTCGACCATGCCGCCAGGACTGGTCTCCACCGTTGGCTGCGGGTAGTCGGAACGGCCGGCGATCAATGTGAATACGGTGCCCGGCGCAGCGTTGGTGGTGCTGATGCCGTGATGGAAGCGTAGTGGCTGATTCTCGAAGTTGATCACCACGATCACGTCGCGGCCGCCGATGCCGCCCTGGATCTGGTAGAGCAGGTGATCGTAGGGGCCGGAGCTAAGGTAGTCCGAGGGATACGGGCTGCCGAACCGATTGAGGTAGTCGACCGTGGGTGCTCCGGTGATGTAGAGGCGGTGGATGGCCATCAGCACGTTGATGGTGGGGCGCAGTTCCCGCAAGGGGTGCTTGGATCCGTAGATATCGATGCCGTAGTAGTCCGGATGAAACACGCTGGGCAGGCCGACGCGGTTGTTGGTGAGCAGATAGGCGTAGGCCAGTTCCTGCCGCTGCAAGAGGTGCTCTTCCGGCGTGCGGAAGTCGTGGTTGTTGATGAAAGTGACCACGTTCAGGCCACTGAGTCCGGCGCGATCGACCAGGCCGGACTGGAACACGTTGCGGACATCGTAGAGTCCGTCGTCGGCAGCGTTCTTCAGCGCCCAGCGCAACTCGAAGTCGAAGGCGCGCACGGCGATGGCGGCAGCCGCGTCGGCGGTCATGGCGGCGTAGACGTCGTCGATCCATGCCTTGACCGCCATGGCGTCCCCGGTGAAGTGTTCGCCCACCACCATCGGCGGTTCGATGCCTGCCTCGTGCAGCGAATTCAACAGCGCACCCACGAAGTCGGCCGGGAAGTGCTTGACGGCATCCATGCGGAAACCGCGGATCCCCAGCTCGTGCCAGAGCCACTGGTTCCACTCGTCGTAGACCTCGAACGTGGATCGGCCGCCCAGACTTCCGTCGTACGCCTGCTCGACGTCGAAGAAGAAGTAGGGGAAGTCCTCGTCGCCGACCAGGCAGGTGGGGGTGAGTCCGTTGGGCTTGAAGTGGCGAAAGTCCATGGCACCCTCGCCGCTCGGCAGGTCGCTGAAATCGGTGCGGGTTTCGCCGCGCACGTCAGCGACGATGTCCTGGCCCTGCTGCGCGGACCACAAGCCATAGAGACGTTGGTCGATGCCCTGGCCGCCGCCGTTCACCTGCTCGATGTAGATCTCCAGAAGATCGCCGTCCGCATCGAACTCGCCCGACGCCAGCGGCAGGTGGAACTCGTCGGTATTGCAGCCGTGCCCCACCTCCTGGCTGGCGAAGACATCGCGGCCGAGCGCGATGGTGTCGGACGGCTGGCCGCAGTCGCCGCCGCCGTTGTTCGGGCTTTCGAAGATCGGCGCCGGATCGAACACGGTGTCGCGGGTGCGGAAATGGAGCTTGTACTCGCGACCGTCGAAGCCGGGGTTGGCCGAGGCCGAGCTGAACTTGAAGTAGTAGTCGCCTGCACCGTTGCCGCTGTCGCCGCCCAGAGCCAGGGCGTAACGGAACTTGCCGTTGACAGGGTAGGGCGTGGCCGGCGCGCCGCTGCAGCCGCCGCCGCTGGGGTAGTTGACCACGTAGTCGCGCACCACAGGATTGTCTTCCCAGGCGCCGCCGTCGCGGTGGTTGTAGACCACGTCGGCTACAGGCTGCATGCCGACTCCGAGCAGCGCGGCGATCCAGTCCTCCACCTCGTCGCCGGTGCCAAGCCCGGTTCGACCGATCACCTGACCGTAGTCGAACAGATCCTGGGGGTCGTAGCCGTTGCTGCACTCACCGAAGCTGGCCCTGGACAGCGGCGGCAGCCACATCAAGGTGAATCCGGCGGCGGCCTGGACCGCGGTGCGCGCGCCCATGTCGGTAGCCAGCGAGGGGCCGTCGTAGTCGTTGCAGCCGGGTTTTGGGTAGTCCCAGTACCAGCCCTGCATCATGAAGTCCTGCGCGGTGGCCGGACACATCAACACTGCCAATGCCGCACCAAGACACGCCCGCAAACTGCGCTTTGTCGCAGTGGTCCATCCTCGCGTCATCGCCTGCTCCTCCCCTCCAGGATCCCGAACCGAAATTGCCAGTCCGCGTCCCGGCGCGCAACGATGTGCATACGTATTCAGCGTGCACGCTTGCTCCAGGGAGCGAGTTGAGCATGGCGACTCCATGATCGGCGCCGCGCTTTCCGTGGTGTGCGCCATGCGCACACCCGGACCATAGCGCAAGCACTTCCGCGCGCAGTGCCTGCTGCTCGGCATGAAGGCCGGCAAGGCCCTGCGCCAGCAGCACGGAGACGCGGTTGTAACGCACCCCGGTCACCTCGCCTGCAGCGTTGCGTATCACCAGCCGCGGATCCACCTCGGCCACCTCCTCGGCAATGAAGCCGATATCCGGCAGGTCGCCCTCAATCCAGCGAAAGGCCACCGGACGCAGGCGCAGCAGGGTATCAAGGCCGAGGTCGAGGTCGGCGATCCCGGATTTGAGCTCCCGGGAGGAAGGCCCGCACGGGATCAGCTCGCCGTTGTCGATCGCGCAGACTTCAATGACTGTGGGAAAACCTGCGAGGCTCGCTACCTGGAGTACACCCTCCACACGCTGACTGCCGTTCACCCGCAGGTCGAAGCCGTTCGGATCGTCGCTGTTGATGGCCATGCCGCCGCTGGCGCGGACCAGAAACTGGTTCGGCCCGGTGGAAACGAAGTCGGCCTCCTGATCGTCGGCCCAGACGAACGTGCCGAAATCGCCCAGGTCGCCGACGGACTGCACCTCGTGACAGCCTGCGCCTTCGGCGCCGGACGTGGCGCCTGGACGCACCTTGGCTCTGGTTCCTGCGGCCCAGGAACGCTGGCCGCCGGCGCAGTTGCGGTTCCCGCCGGCTACGAAGCTCAGCGAGCCTGAAGCCGTATTCCCGCCGCCTCCGGCGACGCTGCCGGAGATGCCGCTGGCGAGGTTGCTGTTGCCACCCGTGACGGTGGCAGAGCTGGCAGAAGCCATGTTCATCCGGCCACCCGACACCGTGCTTGCTTCGGCCGACGCTGTGTTTCGAGAACCGCCTGCAACCGTCGGTGCATGCTCACCGGTGAGATCCGAGCTCTCATGTCCGGCGACGTTCCTGAAGCCGCCGCTCACGGTGCCGAAGTTGGACTCGACCCTGTTTGGCATCAGGACCGGACCGATGAAGGAGAACTCTTCAGCGCCACCACCGGCGATGGTTGCGCCGACAATGTCTGGACGCACGACGTTGGCCGGGTGTCCGGCCCTGAGGTTCCGGGATTCACGCACATAAAAGCCTGGCGGACTTCTCATCAGCGGCGATATTCGCAGCGCCCGCTCGTTCTCCACCCGCAGCTCAAGCGCCCTCGCATCGGTGGTGCCGAGGAAGTTGACGTCCGGGTTGGTGTCGACGTTGCCGAGCAGCTCCCAGCTCTCCGGACAGAGCTGGGCCTTGAGACTGACCGCTTGCCTTCCCGGCAGCACCCAGTAGTCTCCGTCACCAACGCCACGGACCGCGACCTCGAGCCACCCTTGCGCGACCACGGCTGGCACGCCAGCGAAGTCGACGGCTGCGACAAAGCGACCATCACGCACGTTGATGCCGTGCAACTCCAGGGGCAGGTCGAGCGCCTTGCCGTTTTCGCTCTCGGAATAGAGCGTGAGCCTC
Source organism: Lysobacteraceae bacterium (assembly GCA_035444205.1). Lineage (GTDB taxonomy): Bacteria > Pseudomonadota > Gammaproteobacteria > Xanthomonadales > BPKI01 > DAOMOD01. Next base: position 27,960 of record DAOMOD010000006.1, on the reverse strand, counting down.
AGGTCGTAGCGGCCCTGGGCAGGAGTACCGGCATCCTCCAGGCTGCCACGGTAGGTGAAACTGGCTGCCGCCGCACCGCGCGCAGTGCGGCGCAGGTGGAAAGGAAGGGCCTCTGACGCCCCAAGTTCAGTACGTGCCCTCGAAACCGTCACGAAACACCTGGTTGCCGGCCAGCACTGCAAAGGCCAGGAAGTCGAGGCCGCTCATGCTCTGGAAGGCATGGTTGGCCCCGGCCAGCAGAAAACGGTCTCCACGCCGGATGCCTGCGAAACAGGTGTCCGAACTGCCGGGCGAGGCATGCAGATGACGCACCGCGCCACCGTTGAAATTGCCGTCGGGTGCACCGGAGAAATCGACGCGCCAGGCAAAGCAGCCCAGTCCCGTCGGTGCCGCTTGCGTGCCTCCGATAAGGATGTGGTCCGCCGTTTCGAGGGAAAGCGGATCCAGGCGCTCCAGCGCCAGTGCGTGCACGCCGATATCGTAGTCGTTGAAGGAGCCCACCGAGAGCTGCAGGCGGCCGCCGGAACCGAATCCGGTGGCGAGCGAGCCGTCGTAGTTCAGCGCGGCCAGCACGGGTTTTGACAGACCGCCCGACTGGGGCTCGGCCACTCCACCCACCAGGATCCGGCGTGCGCCAGGGTCGAGGAACGGCGCCCGATAGGCCAGCGCGAGTGCCCGATCATTGGTGCGCAATCCGACCGCGCTGAAATCCACGGTGGTGCGACCCGGAAGGGTCATGAATCCGAAGCCGGAGTCGGGGGTGCCGTTGCTCAGCAAACGCAGCAGGGCCATGTCGAGATCGCCGTCACCGGTCAGCTTGCGGGCTCGGCCGGCTACGAGGATGCGCCCGTCCGTCTGCCGCAGCAGGGTTTCCGCGAACACGTCGGTATGGCCGGGATCGAATACCTCCTCGAAAAAGCCGCTGCCGCCGGCGAAGTCGGAATCGAAGACGCCGTTCGGCATCAGCCTTGCCACCGCCATGCGCTGGTCGATGCCGCCGTCGAACACGGTCCCGAGGGCCAGAATTCTGCCGTCCGGCTGCAGCGCAATGTCGAGCCCGATAGACCTCGCCCAGTGATTCGCGATGCGCACTGCACCTACGCTGCCGAACGACGGATCCAGCCCGGAACCGTCGGCCAGCACGCGCAGGACCCACCACTGATAGACAGAGCCGCTCAACACGCGGGTTGCGGCGAGCACGATGCGGCCGTCGTCCTGCACGGCAGCGCCCAAGGCATACAGGGGGCTGGTGGACGGATCGTGGATCACCAGCGAACCCTCGGTTCCGAAGCTGCGATCGATCCGCCCGCGCGCGTCGAGGCGCAGCAATGCGATCGAATTGCCGTAGGCCGATTGCGCAATCCCCGCCAGCACCAGGCGCCCATCCGGGGCCGGCGCCAACGCAAACGCGATGTCGTGGAAGCTGATCTGCTGATGGAAGTCGAACACCACCCGTCCACCCGACCCGAAGGTGGTATCGAGCTGTCCAGCCGCAGATGCCGGGCCGCACGCCAACAGCAGTCCGGCAAACAGAAGCTGGCGGAACAGCGGCGGAATCGGAACGTGCATCTTCGAAGCCTGCCTGTGGCGTGCGTACAGATGCATGCTGGTCCCGTTCGGCTGCCAGGACATTGATCACGATCAACTCCCGCCCATGAGTCGGCAGCAGTCGTGAACGCAGGGTCAGTTGCTCCTGCCCCAGGATGGGGGCTCTGACTCCGATCTCGCGTCTGGGCTGACCAGGGCGGTTGAATGGTGCATGCACCTTGTCGCCCTGTCGGCCGAGTCAGGGGCTCCCGTGGCTGCCCTCGAAACCGCGGATCGCGGCCCGGCGCGGCGGGTCTATGCAAGATCCGTTGCTGAAGCAGTGAACGCGGCTGATCCTGCCGAGGCGGTCGAACGCCAGTCGATCCAGGGCACGGAGGCGATTGTGGAAAAGATGGTGAAGCTGGCACGGAAGGGATGGCCAGCCGCGAAGTGCAACGCCAGGCGCGCCTGCTGCCGAGCCTCTCCATTGTTGAGCGAAGTTCAGGCGCAACAAGCAAGACCCGATTCCTTGCCGCACATGCCCCTACGGCACCGACTCGAAACCGTCCCGGAAGATCGCATTGTTCGCGTTCACTACGAAGTTGAGCATCATTCCGTGGTCTTCGTGCTCAAGATTGTGGCAGTGGAACAGAAACAATCCGGGCACATCGAAACGCAGTGCCACGTCGACGGTTTCCCCAACCCGTACGAGCACGGTGTCCTTCCAGCCTGCGTCGGATGCGATTGGCTCACCGCTACGGCCAAGCACCCTGAAATGGGCGCCGTGCATGTGCATCGGGTGCGGCTGGTTGCCGGCGTTCGTGCAGCGCCAGATCTCGGGTTCGCCCTGCTCCACGGTGAAATCGATGCGCTCCAGTTCATAGGTGAGCCCATTGATGAAGTGATCGGGACCGTTCTGGGTGAAAACGAATGGACGCACCGGTCCTTCCGTGATGGCGGGCGGCGGCATGGCATCGAACAGCTCGGGGATCTCCCCGGACTCGCCTTCCAGCGGCTCATCAACCACGAATCTCATCATCGGCATTTCCGCGCCCTGTGGGAACTCGATGGGTGGACCCGGTGAGGTGATGTTGGCGAGCGCGCTGAGGAATTCCAACGTGGTGCCTGCATCGTCGCGGAAATCGACCAGCAGTTCGACCCGCTCGCCGGGTGAGAGCAGCACGCTGTTCACGGCCAGCGGGGCGTCCAGCAGCCCCGCGTCGGTGCCGATCAGCCAGAACGTGCGGCCATCGGCAAATGCCGGATTCAGGATGCGGGCGGTCGAACCATTCAGAAGGCGCAGACGATGGACGGCCGGCTCCACTGACATCTGCAATGCCTGGCGCCCGTTCACCAGCACGGTGTTGCCAAGCAGGCCGCGCATGATGTCGGCCATGGACGGGTTGTATTCCATCGCACCTTCGGTGTTCAGCCGCTTGTCTGCGAGCAGCAGCGGGATATCGCGGCTGGCTGGCGGTAGACCGCGCACCTCATCGAGCCCATCGTCGACGATCAGAAAACCGGCGAGACCGTGATAGGCCTGGTAGGCCGTCCTATGGTGCGGGTGCGTGTGGTACCAGTAGGTGCTGGCTCTTTCGTGCACGCTGAAAAGGTAGGGCCTGCTCTCGCCTGGACCGATCGCGTAGATGGGGTGGCCATCCATGTCGGCCGGCGGGAGCAGCCCGTGCCAGTGCACGATGGTCGGCTCGTCGAGGTTGTTGTGCAGTATCAGGTCGAAAAGATCGCCTTGCTGCAGGCGTATGGTGGGCGCCGGCCAGGATCCATTGAACAGCATCGCGCCCGGCCGTGGACCATCACCGAGGTCATAATTGCCGGGCGCCGCGGTCAGGCTGGACAGTCCGCCGGATGCGCGCCGGACAACGGAGTTGGCGCCGCCATGCTGCCCGGGCAGGCGCATAGCGAAAGCGGATCGATTCGAGAGCGCCGCCAGTGGGGACAGTGCTGCAAGGCTGAGAAATCTTCTGCGATTCACGGAAACTTCCGCGTTCAATGACTCGTGCCAGTCTGAACACGCGGCGAGTCCACCGCAAGGAGAACGGGATCGTGAAATACGGGGCACCAAATCGTCGTCGCCGCCGAGCGGACAAAGGGCGCCTTACCGCAACCTTGTTGACGGAAATTGGCAGCCCGCCCATCGCTGGGAGGACAGGGGTGAGGCGACATGTTCTGCATCTTGCCCGGACCGCGAACTGGCGCGAGTGCCGCACATTGCCGACTCGAGGGCAAGCCGCGGCGTGTGCAAGTCTGCATGCTGGTCCTGTTCGGCTGCCAGGACATTGGTCACGATCAACTCCCGCCCATGAGTCGGCAGCAGTCGTGTTCGAATGGGAAACCTTCACTGAGGCCCGGAAAGAAGCATGACGGGAGTGGCATCGCGTCCCAACAGGATCGCAGAACACGATGGATAGCCGTCAAGGCGGTAGCGTGATGCCACGCTCCGTCGCAAGGTGGCGGTGGGTATCTGTTCTTCCCCACGACAGCAGTGGCGAAATGCTGCCCCCGTTCTTCCCGAACCTCCTTCCCGCCGACGACTGAGGCACGAGCACGTCGGGAGTCGCCAATCCGCGCCGATCGGGCGTATGCTTTCGCCTGGGAGCACGGGAGCCGGGCTCGAGAGCCGCGGGCGGTCGCAGCAGATCGCTCAAGGAATATCCGGGCCAGGCGTCGGCCAACAGGGACATCGTCATGAGACTGTTCACCCGAGGGGAACTGCGCGCACCGGAATTCGACGAGGTGATGGCGCAGGAGCTGCGCGCCATTCTCGCCACCGACGACGACGGACGCCTGTTGCGCGCGCGCAAGGCGCTTTGGGGTCTTGCCTTCTCCGGCGGTGGCATCCGCAGCGCGTCCTTCGCGCTGGGCCTGATGCAGGCTCTGGCCAGGTGTCGTGTCCTCGGCGGTTTTCACTACCTGTCCACGGTCTCCGGCGGCGGCTACGCGGGGGCGTTCCTGCAGGGCGCCATGAAGCGCTTCGGGCTCGGCGGTGCAATCCGCGTCCTCACCGTCACAGCCGAGAACGACAAGCCGCTCGACGAGAACGAGGCGCTGCGCGTCAACCGCCCGATCCGGCACCTGCGCGAGTACAGCAATTACCTCAGCCCGCGCAAGTCCGCGCTGTCGGGCGACACACTGGGCATGGCGTCCACGTGCCTGCGCAACATCGTGCTGACACAACTTCAGCTCTTCTCGCTGATGCTGTTCCTGGGCGTGCTGCCCCTGCTCGTGTTTCCGGTACTCACGTGGCTGGCCTCGCGTCCGTCCATTGCGCTGCTTCTGGCGGGCGTGATCGCGCTGCTGTCGGCCGCGGGTCTGGGCTGGATCGCCACCCGCGCGCAAGGCCACCATCAGCCGACGGGTCTGGAGTCGCCAAGCGCCGGCGTCAGCCTGGTCGCCACGCTGTTGGTAGCGGGCCTGGCCATCGCCTCGGCGCTGGGTGCGCTGGGCGTACTGGTCGATCGCACGCCGCCCCAGGACATCAGCGTATGCCTTGCCCTGGACCTTCTTCAGGGCTGGCCGGGCTGCCAGGACTACGAACTTGGCTTCTATGCCGCTGGTGTGCACGCACTCATCTGGCTGTTCTGGCTGGTCATCGCCACGGCGCGCTCGCCCGGCGAGGGCGAACGCTCGCCCATACGCGAGCACTGGCTGCGCTTCCTGCTGGGCACACTTGCCACGGCAGTACTGGCAGGTGCCCTGATGATGATGCTCCAGGCGATGGCGCCCGCCGTCCATGACGGGTCCACCTGGCGGACCATCATCCTGGGCACGCCGATCGTGTTCACCGCGGTGGCCATCCTTGCAACCGTCCATGTCGGACTGGTCGGGCCCGCCCTGAGCGACCTGCAGCGCGAGGCGTGGGCGCGCGTCGGCGGCAAGAGCGCGGCGGTGGTGCTGGTCGGGATCGGCGCAAGCCTCGGTCTTCTGGTGATCGGACCGTGGTGGATGGGCTACCTGATCTGGTCCGACGGCGCGTGGTCAGGAATCATGGCCGGCCTGGCGAGCGCGCTGTCCTGGCTGGCGGTGACGCTCGGCGGCGTCGTCGCCGCGGCGCGCGTCACAAGAGAGCAGGGCGGTGCGTCGCCACGCTCCGGAAAGCTGCGGCGCGTATTGATGTCGATTGCGCCGTGGGTCTTCATCCTCGGCTTGTGGGTGGCCATCGGCCTGCTGGCGCAGGCGCTCATTCATGCGCTTGGTGCCGACGCCATGCCGGCCCGCAGCGAGGCCGACAGCCTCGGGGGCTACCTGGCTGCCATCGAGCGCCTTGCCACCTCGTACCGGTCCGAGATCTGGATACTGGCCGCCTCGGCGCTCGGCGCCTGGGTGATCCTGTCGCTTGGCATGGACGCCAACGAACTCAGTCTCAACGCCTTCTACCGCAATCGTCTGGTGCGCTGCTATCTCGGCGCGACCAATGCCCGCCGCAATGCCGAGCCCGTCACCAACTTCGACCCGCGCGACGACCTGTTGCTCGAAGAGCTCCGGCGCAAGTCGACGGAGCAGCAGCCCTTGTATCCGCTGATCTGCGCCTCGATGAATCTGGTCGCCGCGAAACAGCTCGACTGGCAGGATCGGCGCGCGGCCTCGTTCGTCATGACGCCGCACTACTGTGGTCACCTGCCGCCGCCCGGGCGCACCGGCGCCGAGGCGGCAGGCGATGTCGGCATCGGAGAGCGCCCGCACGGTCTGGCGAAGTCGGTGCAGCTCGGCACGGCGATCGCGGTGTCGGGCGCAGCGGTCAGCCCCAACATGGGCGAACGCAGTTCGCCCGCCATCACCTTCCTGCTGACGTTGTTCGATGCGCGGCTCGGCTGGTGGCTGCCCAACCGGGTCAGGCAGGGCGCCTTTCCGACCGACCGTCCCCGCTTTCCGGGCTGGCACCTGCTGGCCGAGTTGCTTGGGATCACCCATGGCACCGGCCGCTTCGCCCATGTCTCCGATGGCGGACATTTCGAGAATCTTGGCATCTACGAACTGGTGCGGCGGCGCTGCCGTTTCATACTGTGCTCGGACGCAGGCGCCGACCCCGGCCGCGAGTTCGCCGACCTTGGCAACGCCATCCGCAAGTGCCGTGTCGATTTCGGGGCAGAGATCGAAATCGATGTCACGCAGTTGCGTCCCGATTCCGCGACCGGCCGCTCGCGGCGCCACGCGACACTCGGCAAGATCCGATACGCCGATGGCAGTCGCGGCCTGCTGCTGTACCTCAAGCCTTCCCTGATCGGCGACGAGCCCGCCGACATCCAGCACTACGCGTGCGCCCATCCGAGTTTCCCGCACCAACCGACCTCCGACCAGTTCTTCGACGAGGCCCAGTTCGAGTGCTATCGCAAGCTTGGTCAGCATGTGGGCGAGCGGGTTCTTGGCGACGTGATGAGCCGAATCGGAGGGAGCCCTGGCAAGAAGGTGTTCACCCTGAAGAACTCCGATTTGAAAGAGCGCGTGCTCACGGAGCTGTCGCATCAGCTCTACGAGCCGGTGGACGCCATCGGCCGCAATTTCGCGCGACACAGCGACACCATGGCCCACCTGTTCGCGACCCTGCGGTCCACACCCGCGCTGGCCGTGCTCGATGCCCAGATCTACCCCGGCTGGAGCCAGGCAATGGCGGCGCTGCCGGAGGGCACCCCGGCGGCGGGGGCACCGCCTTCGCCAGCGAAACTGCCCGGACCCGAGGACTTCCGCGCCTGCTTCTACTTCTGCCAGGAACTCATCCAGTTCATGGAAGCGGTGTACCTTGATCTCGACCTGGAGATGAACTGGCATCACCCGGACAACCGCGGCTGGATGAACATCTTCCAGCACTGGAGCTGGTCGCCCACCTTCCGACTCTCCTGGGCGCTGAGTGCGCAGACCTACGGCGCACGCTTCGTAAGCTTCTGCGAAACGCGGATCGGCATTCCCAGAATGGCCTCAGAAGTGCGGGTGCGATACATCGGGCGCAAGGAAGGCCAGCCACTCGATGCGCTGGCCAACACCCTGGTCGGCGAGGGCGAAATCAGCGCCATCGAGGCGGGGGCCCTGTCTTCTGCCACCCTCGCAAGCGCAGATGCAGTCGACGCGCTGTTCGTGCTGAAGCTGCGGTGGCGCAACTTCCTGCCAGATGCTCCCGTTGAACTGAAGGAGATGACCATGGGCGTCGCCGCCATCGCCGGTGGCACCCTGGTGTTCTTCCGTATCCGCGACCACCTGCGCCGCATGGGCCTCGGCACCGAGTTCATGCGTCGCCTGATCGCGCAGCGCCGTATCGCCGAGGTCGCCATTCGTGCCGGCCACTACGGTGCCGTGGGCGTGCTGACCAATACCGAAGCGCAGAAACTGATCGAGCAGCTGGAAAAGATGCGCAGCGACGCACTCCTGCAGAACCAGTCGGAACAGCGACGGAAGCCCGGCACCAGCGCTTGACGGGAGGGTAGCTTCACCCTGTCGTTCGGCGGGGCCGCTTCAGGAAGGAAGTCGGTATCGCCCCGCGAACCGGATGCCTAGCCTTGCGTCGGGCAATGGCATTTCACGGGGGTGACATGCGAAACGTATGGATGCCGCGGATGACACTCCGGGCTTGGCGCAACGAGGCGGCGAAAGACTCTTCTTGCGACGTCGGACTTTCCACGAGCATCGCTGGCACAGCGCGCATGTCGGGCCGTAGCGCCCTCGTTTTCGCCGCGCTGCTGACAGTGTCGTCGCATGCGGCAGCGGAGTTCGTGCAACCGTTCGGTGTCGTCCTTCGACCGGGGACGGCTGGCGTCGATGCGCCGCAGCTCGCGCTGGGTGCCGACGATCGCGTGGTGTATCTCTGGCTCAGCGGTGGCGCGGTCGAGCGCCGCGTCATGCAGCATGACGGAGCGCTCGGTACGGTCACCGCCCTTCCCAGGCTCAGCGCAAGCGATGCAACCCAGCTCGCTGCGGTGACCGACGCCCTGGGGCGTGTGCACGCCGTCTGGCGCGAGAACGGCAAGATCGTGCATCACCGGCTGACTGCCAACGGAGCATTGGGTATCAGCCGCCTGCTTTCGAGCGCAGATGCCTCGAATGCCGAACTGCCGGCACTGGCGGCCGACGCGTTCGGCGGCGTGGTGGTGGTCTGGGCGCGCGGCAGCCGCATCGAGGCCGTACGCCTGGCCGCCAGCGACGCCTTGCCGATTGCGCCGGTCGCCGAGATGTCGCCGGGTCACCAGAGCTTGCCGCCGGGCGTGGCCATCGACGGCACCGGTGAGGCTACCGTGGTCTGGAGAAGACAGGGCAAGACGGAGTATCGCAGGCTGGGTCTGGATGGTCAGGTCGCCAGCGTGGTCATTCCCGCTGACAACGGAGTCTGCAACGACTCGCTGCCGCGCGTCGCCAGTCATCCTCAGTCGCCGGTGCGTCCCTTCATCGTCTACGTGATCACGGACATCTTCTGTTCGAGAAGCGTCATCGGTGTTTTCGCCGATGGCAGCGGCGCGCGACTCCACCTCAGCAGTGCCGGCGGGATGTCGGCTGATCCCGGTCATCGGGTGGCCGTGGCTCCCGACGGGACGGCAAACGTCGCATGGCAGCAGGATACCGACAGCGGCACGCAGATCCTGCGAAGCCGCGTCGGCAGCGACGGCAACATCATCGGTGCTGCCCTGGTGTCCACGGCCGGAGGGGCCAGCGAGCCCGATATCGCGGTGGGCCCGGGCGGGCAGACCGCGGTGGTGTGGATCGAGCAGCTTGGACAGATCGAACGGGTCCGAGGCCGCATGGTGACGGCGCAGGGTATCGGTAGCTCCGGGCCGGTCCTCGACCTCAGTCTGATTGCCGACGGCGAGCACCCCACCGACCCAAGGGCTGCGGTGGATCCCGCTGGCCGTGCCAGCGTGGCCTGGCGTAATCCTCTCTCCTCCGTGGTCGGATTGCGGGCGACGCAGGACGTGGGTCCTCCAAGCTGCGCATCGCCGCTGAACCTGGATCTGACCGCCACGCAGACGGTGGCGCCCGCAATACTGGTGCGCACGATCTGTCGCGGCTGGTTGAACGACGACGAGTTCGGCGCGCCGCCGGTGACGATTACGCAAGCGCCAACCATCGGTTCCGTGCAGGTCTTCCTGGGCTCGGTAATCTACACCGCCAACGGCAACGACTACTCCGAAAGCTTCGCCTTTCGCACCAGCGGGCCGGGCGGTGACTCCAATACCGTCACGGTCATCGTGAACGTTGCGGCCACATCCGACGACCTCTTCGCGGACGGATTCGAGGCACCAGGTTCCTGACGAGCCGCTGCGCGGGCAGAAAGACCCGTCGAGGCGCGTTCAGGAGAGTTCGCCGGAGAAATGCCTTGACGCGTCTTCGAGCAGAGGTTTCGGGGAGATTCGGTAGATTCAGGAAGCGACGCCAATGTCCCCCTATTGGATGAAGATCACCTGAGCTGCACCGACGCTCAGCGAATCGCTGGACACGCTTCGCGAATAGTAGGTGACGTTGGCCGAGCCACGGACCGGCGTCACCGAATTGCGCGGATAGTTGTCGAACCAGTTACCGCTGATGAAACTCGAACTGCCGCGAGCCTGAACCAGTGCCGCGCTGGGATTGGCCCAGGAGGGAAATTCCGCAACGTACACGCCCGTGCCCGGACTGTAGGTGTCCCACAGGGCAGAGGGGTCGTCGAAGTGATTCGAGGCCGAAAGCGTCCCGGAACTGGAGACAAGCGCCCAGGCCGTCTGCTCGACAGGCGGCAGCCATACGCCGAAGTTGGCATCGCGCAGCGCACCCTCGAAGTTGAAGATCTGCACGCGACAGAGGCCGGTGTTGCGCCAGTTGGAGCCAGTCACGGCGTAGCCCAACGGGGTCCCGGAGCGGATCTGCACGAATACCGGTCGTTGGGTCGTTGCGCACTGAGGTGAGGTGATCTCGTAGGTGCCGGTGGACACATGGTTGATGGCGGCGATCTGGAACGGGCTACCCAGTGAACACGGACCGGTGGTCGGGCAGGACGTCGTGAAGGCCGTGGCGGAACCCGTCATCTTGACCGGTACCACAACGCTGAAAGCCCAGTCGCTCAGCGAGCCGCTGTTGTTCGATCCGAGGTACACGTTGTAGTCCGACCCGGAACATGTGTAGCTGGTTGGCCTCAGGGTCGACGTATCCGCTGCGATCATCAGCGGGCGGGAGTCGCAGCCGAATGTTCCGCCCGGAGAGGTGATCCTGTAGCGGCCCGGGCCGAGGCGGGAGACGCTCTCGCCGGGCATCCCGTAATGATTGAGCACGGTCACGGTGCCAGCGGCAGTCACGTTGGCCGCCAGATAGTGGTGTGGATAGCCGCAGATTTCGTCGGTCTCGCCGTCACAGTCGTTGTCGATGCCGTCGCGACAGGTCTCCGCCACCGGCTCGCCGGCCTGGGCGGAGCAGACCAGGCCGCTGGCGTTGCAGAAGTACTCGCCCTCGGCGTAGCAGGCGCCGATTCCATCACTGCAAGGCTGGCCCACGATGGTGAAGTCCTCGTCGATCAACCCGTCGCAATCGTCGTCGAGGCCGTTGCAGGATTCCTGTCGGGGGAGAATCTCACCCTCGCAAGCCCAGCCGAACGCGCCGGCCACGCAGGTCTCGACGCCGCTTCTGCAGATGCCAACATCCAGGGTGCCCGGCGGTCCCGTATAGCAGGGTGCGATGTCGCCATCGCTGCACTCGCCGCCGCATTCGAAGCCGCTGCCGAAGATGGCGTCGCTCGTACCTGCGATCTCCGTCACCCGGAGCATCCCCGGTCCCGGCGGCGCGGTGTCGGGTGCGCCGATCATGCACGCGCCGCTCCCCCACAGCGTGTGTTGCGGGGCGATCGGCGGCGCCAACTGGAAGGTGGTCGACCGATATCCGTCGCGACCCTCGGCGATGGCGGGCGAAAGTGCCGAAAGAATCCACAGGCATCCGATGAGCGTCCCCAGGCCCACCTGGCCCGATGCTCGTCGGCCCGTACATGCCCGCATCAGCAGGTGCCTGTCGCGCGTGCGCCGCGAAGAAGCCGCGAATTCGTCGCTTGGCATGAGAGTGTTCTCATTCGGTTTTTTGGCAGTGCACGCCAGGGCGCGCCCTCGACAGCACCGGCAGCGCCTGCCTGGCAAGCGCAGATCAGGGTCTTGTACTCCTAAACGGCAGGCGCGCGCGTCAGGGGCCATGGCCGGAAGCACCGGGGCGACGCCTGACCCCATGCCCCGCCCAGGTTGTCGTTTCCTTCCCGCTCTTTCGTAACCCGTTCCAACACGGCACTGAAGGCCGGCTTGTGGAACACGGGAGCGATCGGAACATGCATGGCAATGGCTGCGTTGGCGAAAGCAGAATGGCGCCACAGGTGGTGGTGGTCGGCGGGGGTGGTGCCGGCATTGCCACCGCCTGGCACCTTGTTCGTCTTGGCGCACAGGTGACGTTGGTGGAGGCAGAAGAACGTCTTGGCGGAAACTGCGCCCGCGTGATGGTGCCCGATGACAGGGATCGGGAATGGCCTCTGGATATGGGAGTAAGCGACTTCAACAGCTCGACGTTCCATGAGTTCGGGGCATTCCTCGAAGACATGGGGCTGTCCTCACGACCGATCAACGAGGATGCGACGGCGCTGTACCGGGATGGCAGCGTGGCATGGTCCCAGTGCGGCGGCCGCTTTCACATGGCCGGAACAACAGGTGGCGATGGCTGCATCCAAACGGAGATCCGTCGCTTCGTGCTGCAAGCGCCCGGCGTCCTCGACGCGCCGCCGCAAACCCTGGGCGAATACCTGGATCGCAATGGGCACAGTGACCTGTTCGCCCGGCTCCATGCGCTTCCCCGGGCCTCCGCATGCATTGTCATGCCCGATGGCGATCCCCGTGATTTCGATATGGCTGCATTGGTCAGATTCTGGCTTCAGCACGGACTGGTCGGCACCGTTCCGCGTCGACGGCGGCATCTTCCCGGCGGCATGTGGACATACTGCGATCGCTTCCATGACTGGTTCCGGGCGCGTGGCGGCGAGGTGCTGTGCGGCACCAGGGTGCATCGAATCCAGCGCGGTTCGGCGTCGGTCAGCCTTGGGCTGTATGGTGCGGGCGGCTGCCGTGAGCTGAGCGCGGACCATGTCGTGCTGGCGGTGGACGCCAGCCATGTCGCCCGACTTCTGCCCGATGTCGAAGCCGAAGAACGATGTGCCCTGTCATCGCTTGGCTGGGCCTCGGCCGATGTGGTTGTTCACCGCGATCGGCGCCTGCTCGCTATCGATCCACGGTTCTGGGCGGCGTACAACTTCTACGCCAGTCGTCCGGGAGAGACGATGGCTGGTCCGAGGATCACGTTCTACCCGCACCGTCTGGCTGCAGCGCGTGCACCTGGCGTTCTTGTCAGCGTGAATCCGCCGGTGGAACCCCGGGCATCGCTGATCATCGACCAGCGCCGCATGGTCCACCCGGTGGCTGCGCATCGCAGGCGCTTCGACGCGCTGCAGGGTCGGCGTCGGACCTGGTTTGCCGGCAGCTACCTGATTCCGCCGCACCTGCATGAGCAGGCCTTCGAGTCCGGGCATCGGGTGGCTGAAGAATTGATGGCATCGATCCGATGGCGCACCAAGGAGGTGATTCCGGGAACTCACCATGCAGTGGCGAGGGTCTCGTCACGTACCGTTTCCCCGTGCCCTGCGTAGCAGCCCCACCACTGCAAGTGGCGCCACGATGGCGTAGGCGGCGAACGTGAGCGCCAACACGTGCAGCGATACCTCTGAAGCCAGTGCCCGGCCCAGCAGCCAGGGCGATACAGCGGTGGCAAACACCATCATCGCGGCATACACGCCGCGCACCAGGCCGAGACGGGCGGGGCCGAACAGGGTCAGCCAAAGCGCCCCGCCCACGACACCCTGGCCTCCAGCGGTCAGGCCAAGTCCGGCGAAGCCGAGCATCAGTCCCACCGGACCGGGCAGCAGCACCATGGCCACCAGCGCCGCGGCCAGCGGCCACAGGTAGAAGCGCGTCACCGCCAGCACCCCAACACGATCCACCCAGACGCCACAGGCCACGTTGGAAAGCGCTTGTGCCGCGGCGAAGCAGAGGAAGGCCATGGGGAGATCCTGGCGTGGCCAGTCGAGGTGCGCAGTCAGCGTACCCAAGTGCAGAAAGATGGCGGTCACCACGAAGGCCGACACCAGCACCACCGACAGCGCGGCAAGGAACACCGGACTGCGCAGCAGGCGACGGCGTCCCAGGCGCCGCATGTCCGGATCAGGTCCGTGAACGTCGTCAACCGGTGCCGGGAAGGGCGCAGATCCCCGGCGCAGCGCGAGCAATGCCAGCAGTATCGCCGCCAGAACCAGCAGCCAGACGGCACGCCACGGGAGCGCGCCCAGCGCCGCAATCACCAGGAATGGAAACAGACCCTCGCCGAGGATGAAGCCAAAGGCGACCACGGAAAGCCCGCGCCCGGCGCGCAGCCCGCCGAAGCGCGCCGCCGCAACGATGGCGAAGTGGCCGGCCAGCCCCTGGCCGCCCAGACGCAACAGGAACAGTCCAACCAGCAGCACGCCGGGATGAAAGGCCGCCGCCACCGTGAGAGCGCCAGCAGCGAGAATGACCAGCGCCAGGGTCAGCGCATGACCGAGCCGCAAGTGATCGGCGCTGGCGCCGAGCCAGAACATCAGCACGCCGCTGGCCAGGGTGGCCAGGGCATAGAGACCGCCGAGCTGTGCCGCGTCGAGCGCAAGGGCCTGCTGGAATTCTGCGCCGAACAGGCCGATGAAAAAGGTCTGTCCCGCGGCGGAGACCAGTGCGGCACCAAAGCCGACCGCCGAGGCGCGACGGGCTGCCAGGTTGTCCGGTAGGGGCATGGGGAAGAGACGTGGATACGAAGGCGCGATCGCAGCGACGACCGCGCGCAGAGCTTACCGCAACTCCAGCTGCTACCCGTTTCGCTTCAAGCGGGCCAGCTCTTCGGCCGCAAGTACTGTCGGACGCACGATTGGCGATCCAGTTTCCGTGAACAGCTCCGATTGCCTCGATCGACCATTGGTGCGCGTCGAAAGAACGATCCAGAGAAAGCGCAGGACCGCGCCGACGAATCCCTTCGGCCTGGGTTTCGGTTGCCCGGTCGCGGTGCCTGTGTTCACTCTGGCGATGCCAGTTCCGAAGTCCACGTCCATCCGGGAGCGGTCGAGCACCAGGTGAATCAGTCCGATGAAAGGCAGTTTGGGATTGCGCATGGTGTTCCCGATGGGTGACCTGCAGCATGCCGCGTACCACCGAACCAGGCCCTTCTCGCTGAGTTGCATGGAAGCGAGGTGCTCCTTGCCCTGGGTGAAAGCCAAGCGGGGTAGCGCGACCTGCACGACTTCGGTTCCTCCATATGCATCAAGCACTTCATTTGGACGACCGAGAAAGCGGGCGAAAGCCTGACAGTCGGTGCAGTAGCACACCACGCGATTGGTGGTTCCGGCACCCTTGATCAGCCCACGCACGGTGCCGCATTGACATTGTATTCGGTGCACGCTTGACTCCGATTCCTGGATAGTGGCCCTGCCAACCCCGTACGCCTCGGTCCCCGTTCTCGCCGAACTCCGACCGGCGAGCTGCCGCCAAGTTCAGGCACACCAGCCGCTGATGCGACGAAGCCCCTGTAACGTGCGCTTCTGTCCGATGCAAGAATCGGAAGATGGACCCCTTTCTCTCGTGCTTCCAGATCCTCCTGGAATTCGCGCAAGGTCTGCCGAAGTGCCTCATTGACGATTTCGGAGACTGACCGGCTGGTGGACGCGGCCTTCAGGCGGAGGGCGCGATGCAGGTCTGGCTCGAAATAGATGGTGGAACGCTTGGACAGTGCGCTCATGGCTGATCACCTCGCAGGCATTATGACGCTAGAACGCTACAACGTTGACTCGTCAGGTTCGTAGCTAGCGATAATCGTGGGTGTCCTGATTCGTGTTCCTTCCTAACCTCTGACCCATTCTTTCTACAACTTGCATTTCTTGACGGCGAGACGGCCGACAGGCAACGTTGCGCCGAACCGCCCCCAGGATAGCGAAAGCGATGAACACAAGGTTGGCGTGGCTTCTGGTCGTTGGCGGCATACTTGTCGGTAGCGCCTGGTACCTCAGCCACCAGCTTCAGCCGAAGCCGATGCCAGAGTCGCCGGTCGCTCGAAGGCCCGCACCCGTTGTGCCCGGCGCATCGGAGGGCGAACTCGACTACATCCGCACAGCCGAACTCGTGGCTGATCCTCTTGAGCGCTGCAAGCAGTATCCGCCACCTCATGGCTTCGAGTGGTCACGCGAAATGACCGATTTGCTCTGTGAGGACTTCCTGCTTCCTGGTCTTTCACGGTCCAGGGTCCGGAACTGGATCAAGGACGGGCAAGCCGAAACGCTCGACGCGCACTTCGACAGCCTGCTCGAACGCTATCTCGATGGCTCGGTACCGGAGGGGTACTTCTGGAACTCATATACGCGCCACTTCGAAGTCTCCGACACGGCGATACGCCATCTCCTGGACCAATGGGCGGCCCAGCGCCCGGACAGTGCGCATGCCCAGTTGGCGCTTGCCTATCACCATTTGGCGAATGCCTGGGTATATCGAGGCGACAAGTACTTGAGCGAGGTATCCGTCGAGGATCGCTCCCGTATGCGCGATGAGGTCAGGCGCGCAGAGAACGCCGCCGTGAGGGCGATAGAGCTGAACAAGCGACTGCTGCCCGCCTACAGCGTGCCGACCCGTCTGGTACCCCTGGGCGCCATGCGCCAGCGCGCCGAGTCGCTGGCGGCGACTGCTCTGACGCTCGCGCCTGATTCTTATCTCATTCGGGTTGCGATGATGTTTCCCGCTACACCGATGTGGGGCGGATCGAACAAAGAGATGGACGCCATCGCGGACGACGGTATGCGCCACGTGCGCTCGAATCCGCGCATGCACATGCTCAAGGCGGAAGCGTTGGGCGAACGCGCTATGCCATTCCACCAGGACGACAGAGACGTGGAGGCGTCGCAACTGTTCGAAGCAGGTCTCGCGCATGGTCCGCTTGTGAGATTCCTGAGGTGGGGAAGCGTCTCACAGCGGGACTCGGGGAACTACGCTCGGGCAGTGGAATACATGTCGCAAACTTTGCGGTTCTTTCCGAACAATGAGGACGTAAGAGTCGGTCGCGCTGTGGCACTTGCGAAGCTTGGCCTGAAAGACTGGGCGCTGGAAGAACTTGAGCGCGTCGTGTCGAGGGGCGACAACAGCAATAGCTACGCGGTACGCCAGCATGTCTGGCTGCTGATCAACATGACGCGCTTCGAGGAGACCGAAGCGCGGCTGCTCCAGTTGTTGCCGTCCGACCCAGGGAACCGCTGGGTCAATTTGGAGCTCGCAAAGCTTTACCTGTACCGACTACGGCGTATCGAGAAGGCGAAGCCTCATATCGACACTCTGTTCGCAAAGAACCCCGACGACGGTGCCGCGCTGCTCCTGCAGTTGGACTACATACAGAACACGGATGGGCGCGGACTCAGGGAACTTGCCGAACGCTTCGTCCTGCACGCCGACGAATCCGACCCGGAACAGAAGTCCGCGTTGCCCAAGGTCAAGGCTTGGCTGGCCACGCACAAATAACGTTTCGACGCGATGCCATGATGAGGTAGGTCCATGGCTGTTGACGCGCATGGAAAATTGACCAGCAAACCGGGGTTTTGCGCGCTGCGAGAACTGCGGTGTCCTCGGTCGCGTTGCTCTTCCTCTCAAGCCGCCTCGTGAATGGGCTGGACTTTACCCTTGAAGCGCTTGCGGGCCTGCCACATGTCGTAGGACGCCTGCATGGCGTACCAGGTGCCGGGCGTGGTGCCCAACGCCTTGGACAGACGCAGGTCCATTTCCGGGCTGACGGCCGCGCTGCCGTTCAGGACGCGGGACAGGGCAGGGCGTGTAACGCCGAGCCGTTTGGCGGCTTCGGTGACCGTTACGCTCGCCAGCCAGTCCCGGAGCACTTCGCCAGGGTGGGGTGGATTGTGCATCGTGGTCATCGTGGTACCTCAGTGATAGTCCTGGTAGTCGACCAGTACCGCATCGTTGTCCTCGAACTTGAAAGTGAGTCGCCAGTTGCCGTTCACGACGACGGACCAATGCCCTTTGAGTCGACCCTTCAGAGAGGGAAGACGCCATCCCGGCGCGGCCATGTCGTTGGGTCCTTTCGCAGCGTCAAGCATCGCCAGCTGGAGCTGAAGCCGATTCGCATGGCTGCGTTGAATGCCGGCGGTGCTGCCATGGCGAAAGAACGCTTCAATGCCCTTATGCCGGAAGGTACGGATCATGCGTATAGCGTAGCGTTACGCAGCTCGATCGGCAAGGCATGGGGTTCGATGCAGGATGCGTGGTCTACCGAACTATCCCCAGGCCTGGGTGCCCACGATCCAGTCCCTACTTGTGGCAACCGGGTCTCGTGGCAATGCCTGCCGGGGTCGGCGTCGCCCAGGCTAGTACGGCCGAGTCATGGGTGTCCTGATTCTGATTCGTTGTCGCCTTCCGGGCATTGCGCAGGATCCGGTCCGGGCACGGGGGCGGGACCCAGTCGACGCGATTGCCCGGGTTCGGCATGCTGCTCCAGCAGTTCGTAAAGCGCCCGCAGCGTGTTCCGGCTGTCGGGCGGCTGCCGGCAGCTGAAGTCCTCGAACGATTCGCGCACCTCGGGCGAGCCGGGTCGCGTCCACACCAGATCGGCGTAGAGCAGCGCGGTACAGCGGCCCGGGCTCTGGAGCGCGCGAAGGTGCAGGATCAGATCGTCGAGGGCGACCGCGTCGGCGACCGAGAGGTCGACTTCAATCGAGTGCGGCAGTCGCTCCCCGCTCAAGCTGGCACGGTAGCGATTCCCGCCGTGGATGGTCAGGGTGAAGGCGCGACGGTGGAAGCAGCCTTGCTGGCGATAGACGAATTCGAGCGTATCGTCTTCGCCCATGAACATGAGCCGCAGCGGGCTGGCGGTTGCCGACATCGGCAGCAGCGTCAGCATGGCCGCGGCGACAACGATTCTGAGCATGAAGGCGTCTCCCGTTCGTCTGAAAAGCCCACGACCGTGGCGTCAGGGCACATCCCTCACATCGCGGCAGCGTGCCGACTCAGGACAGGCGCCTGAGGAGGGCATTGGGCACGCGCCCCGCGCGCGGGGATGGTGGCGAGGATTGTGGGTGTCCTGAATCGCTTCCTGAATCGCTGTCTGGCCGGCACGCAGCGCACTACCGCCATGCGCGCCCCGCTTACGCTGCACTTCGCGTCGGAATCCGCGAGATTTCGTTGCCTGCTGCATCCTTGGCACACTCGAGCTCGTAGCGCGACTGGAGGTTGAGCCAGCTTTGCGCGTCGGTTTCAAAGTAGCGGGCGAGACGCAGTGCGGTATCGGCCGAGATGCCGCGCCGACCCCGGACAATCTCGTTGATTCGCGCAGGCGTCACGCCAAGGACGTGAGCCAGGGCATTGCTGGAGAGTCCGAACGGCCGCATGAACTCTTCCAGAAGGATTTCGCCTGGGTGGATGGGTGGCAGTTTGCGGGGCATGGTGGAAACCTCTCAGTGGTAGTCGGCGATCTCGACATCCTCGGCATCGGACCCGATCCAGCGAAAGCAAAGGCGCCACTGATCGTTGATGCGGATGGCGTGTTGGCCCTTCCGGTCGCCACGCAACGCTTCAAGGCGATTCCCCGGGGGAACGCGCAGAAAATCAAGCGACGCAGCGGCGTGCAATTGCTCCAGCTTCCGCCGCGCGACCTGCTCGAGTTCGCGCCATCGGCGAGACGGTTGGCGATTGAACAGCGCCTGGGTTTCCTTGCACCGGAAGTTCCTGATCGCCATGCCTGTATCGTATATCGATAAACAGCCAGACTCAAGCCGGCATTCCGTCAGGGTTGGCGCGCAGGTCCTTGGCGATCGAGTGGTTTGCGATCTGTCAAGCAAAGACCCCATGACCCCATTCCAGATGACCCCATTCCAGACCCCATTCCAGCGCCGGCTACGCGCGTCCTCCGATGGGCGCGCTCGATGGTGGCCCCGCTCTTCGCCACATTCCGTTCGGTAGAAGAACGGCAAGCGGCGCGATCAAAGCGGTGCCGCCACTGCCTGGAACTTCCCACGCCGGCAACGGGCGCCACAACCCGAACCGACCGTAATGAATGAGGCCAGCACCGTGAATCCATACACTTCCTCCCCAGCATTGTCGCGGCTGCCATGGCTGCTCGGGCTCGTCCTGTTTTTCTGCCCATCACTTCAGGGTGCGTCGGCCCAGGCGCTGAGTGCGGCCTTTACCTATCAGGGCGAGCTGCGCGCCCAGGGCCAGCCCGGCAACGGCAACTTCGATATTGAATTTCGCCTCTACAGCGCCGAGGCAGGAGGCAGCCAGATCGGGCCCGCTCTCCTGCGCAGCGGCGTGCCGGTCGTCGATGGCCTGTTTTCGGTCGCACTGGACTTCGGTCCGGCCCAGTTCGCCGGCGATCGCCAGTGGCTGGAACTGCGCATCCGTGCCTCCAGCGGCGGCAGCTTCGAGACCCTGTCACCGCGCACCGAGCTGACCGCAACGCCCTACGCCTGGTCGGCTGCGGTGGCACTGTCCAACTCGGTCACTGGCCTGAGCATCGTCGACGGCAGCATCGGTGCTGCCGACATCGATGCCAGCCAGGTCCAGCGCAGGGTCACGGGGAGCTGTCCAGCCGGGCAGTTCCTGCGCGCGGTGGGCCAGAGCGGCACCGTAACCTGCTCTTCCGACTCCGGGGGCACCGTTACCAGCATCGCCACCGGCGCAGGCCTCACCGGCGGACCGATCACCCGCAGCGGGACCGTCGCGATCGCGCCCGGCGGCGTCGGCGCCAGTGAAGTCAATCCGGCCGAGGTGCAGCTACGGGTCAATCAGACTTGCTCGGCCGGGAAGTACCTCAAGGGATTGACGATCGAAGGCAAGGTGATTTGCGGCGACGAACCGGTGGGCCCGCCAGGCTGGAGCCTGACCGGCAACTCCGGCACCAGCTCGGGCAACTTCATCGGCACCACCGACCAGCAGGTCTTCGTGATCCGCACCGGGAACGCTCGCAGCCTGCACATCGAGCCGAGCAGCATCCTGTATGAGGGCTTGCCGATTACCGCCAATGTGATTGCGGGCTCGAGAGCAAACCATGCTGCGCCGGGTGTGCGGGGCGCGACTATTTCGGGTGGCGGTGTGCCAACTGGATGGAGTGATCCGGCCTTTGTGACCGCAAATTGGAACCGAGTGACCGAACACTACGGCACCGTGGGTGGAGGCGCTTCGAACCAAGCGGGCGATGGTGACACCAATCAATTCAATGCAAGCTTCGCCACCGTTGGAGGTGGCTTCCTGAACCAGGCCAGGGGACGGGCCAGCACAGTTGGCGGCGGCGAGGACAACTGGGCAAGTGGTGCGGCCAGCGTTATCGCAGGAGGTCATTTTTCTATGGCAACGGGCAGCTATAGCACCGTTGGGGGAGGACTCGAAAGTCGAGCCCTCGGCAACTACAGCAGCGTCAGTGGAGGCTCTTTCAATCAAGCAATTGGCGCGTACAGCAGCATCAGTGGAGGCGACTCCAACTGCGCGGGGGGAGACTACTCCTGGGCGGGGGGCCGTCGGGCGAAAGCGCGCCCGGCGGATCCCAGCTCACATGGAGGCTGCGCGGGACTGAGCTATCCTGGTGGCTCAGGCGACAAGGGCAGCTTTGTCTGGGCCGACAGCCAGAACAGCAACTTTGTCTCGACCGGCGAGAACCAGTTTCTGGTCCGTTCCCAGGGCTCGGTGCAGTTCACCCATGAAAGCGTCGTTGTCTCCAACGCCGGCCCTTGGTTCCGCATTCGCGCGCCTGCGGGGCGTAGTACCGCGCTGAGTGTCATTTCGGGCACTACCGGGGTACTGACCGGTTTCTCCAACGGGGGAGTGCGCATCGGCAGCGCCGGCGGTCTCCTTCCACCGGAGCCCGGTAGCAGCGGTCTGCTGGTGATGGGCGGCGCGCGCCGCAACGACAACATGAGCACCTGGGACACCACCTCAGACGCCCGCGTCAAGCGCGACATCGTCGAGATCGAGGGCGCGGTGGATACCCTGCTCTCGCTGCGTCCGACCCGCTTCCGTTACAGCGTGGACTTCCTCGCCCACCATGGCAGCGAGGACCGCGAACATCTGGGTTTCATCGCCCAGGAACTGGCTAAGGTCCTGCCCGACTCGGTGAGTCGCGCCGAAGCCGAGGAAGGCGCTGAGCATGCCGGTGGCTTGCTGCAGGTCAATCTGTCCGATGTGCACGTGCTGACCACTGCCGCCACCCGCGAACTGGCGATCGCGCAACGCGCGATGGAGGCGGAGCTGGCGGATCTGCGCGGGGAAAATGCCGAACTGCGCGCCGAACTGAAGGCGCTTCGGGAACTGGTGCTCGGCCAGCGGGGAGGGCGCTGACATGCCATTCTCCAAGGCACACCGCGGCTGGGCGACCCTGCTGCTGATCCCCGGCCTGGCCCTGGCCACCGTGCTGACCCCGCCAGCCAGCGAGAGCTACAGCCTGCCGCGCCACAGCGTGGACGGCGGCGCCGGACAGGCCAGCAGCGCCAGCTATGTCGTTCGGGGCACCATGGGCCAAGCCGAAGCCGGTGCAACAGCCAGCAGCGCCAGCTTCGAGGTACGCGGTGGCTTCCACCGCTCGGTCGGCTCTTCTGATGAATCTTCCGATCCGAAATCCAAGGATGACTCCGAAGAACAAGGCGCGCGATGAGCAAAGGAGCGAAAGGGGTTACGAGCGAAAGGGGTCAAGCGAGGGGAGCGAAAGGGGTCGGGAGCGAAAGGGGTCAAGCGAAATGGTGACCCCATGCTTCGTGCTGACCCCATGCTTTCCTGACCCCATGCTTTCCATGCTTTCGCACTGACCCCATGCTCCTTTGCTTTCGGCACCATGGATGCCCTGATTCGACCTAGGCCGCCCTGCGCGGCGCGATGCCCTTGTAGGAGTGGCTGCTGCGGGCCAGCGACAGATCGTGGGCGGCCTGCAGGTTCATCCAGAACCGTGCTTCCATGCCGAAGTAGCGCTCCAGGCGAAGCGCGGTGTCGGCGGACATTGCGCGTCGTCCGGACACAAGCTCAGTGATGCGGTTGTGCGGCACAGCCAATGCTCGTGCCAGTTCGCGGGCGGACATGCCCAGCGGCTCCATGAACTCCGCGTACAGCATCTCTCCGGGGTGGGTGGTGATTCTGGTCATGTTCAACCTCGATGATAATCGACGATCTCAACATCTTCCGGGCCGTCGTCCGTCCAACGGAAGCAAAGCCTCCACTGCTCATTGATCCGGATGCTGAACTGGCCCAGACGGTCACCCGACAGGGCCTCAAGCCGATTCCCGGGAGGAACGCCCAGCGACCTCAGCATGGTCACATTGTCGAGCTGGTCGAGCTTTCGCAATGCCAGCTTGCTGATGGCCGTGAAGCGACGCAAAGAACTAGCTTGCTCCCCGAGGAGCACGCTTCCGAACAGAATGGATTGGAACAGCGGGTGTCCCAATTCTTGTCCCCTTCACGTACCATGGCGTCGAGCGCTTCCGGGCCGAGATCGGACCAAGCAGCGGCGCGCTCGTCGGCATTGCGCATTTCGTCCCCGCCGCGGAGTGGAAAGTCGTAGACGATGCGGTTTTGATACACATGGTTTCGCCACAGTGGTGCCACTCGGCCGCGGATCAATTCCCGATCGCCGACTCGCGCGTTGATCTCCACGCGAAACATCTTGAAATTGAAAGAACGGAAAGAACGGGGTCAGAGCCACTTCCGAAAGAACGGGGTCAGAGCCACTTCCTCACGACTTCGGGACGGGATAAGTCACTCTGACCCCGTTCTTCTGCTGACCCCGTTCTTCTGCTCCGCGTCGACGGCGTCGCCGTGGACTGCTCGCTGGTGCTGGGCGCCGACGGCACGGGAATGTTTCGCCAACAGGCGCCCGGTCAGCCGCCAGTCGAAGCGTCCTTCCGCGCCATGGTCAACGGCGACTCCTTCATCACGGCCCTGCCCGGCCGACTGCCCTCGAAGGACATCGCGGCGACGGACGAACCCGTCCTTCTGCTGAGGAAAGAACGGGGTCAGAGCCACTTCCTCACGACTTCGGGACGGGATAAGTCACTCTGACCCCGTTCTTCGAAATGGTGACCCCGATCTTGCCGTTCTTGAGAAGCAAGACCCCATGCTCCGTGGTCAGCGTCGCCCCGGACGAAGCTACGCGGCTGCGACGATCCGAAACTCGGTGGCTTTGGCGATAGGGCGCACCAGGTTGCGCTCGCGCTTGAGATCTACGATGCCGTAATGAGACATGGTCTTGAGCGTGCGCGAGAGGTTGCCCGGCTTGCGCCCGGTGGTCTGCGCCAGTTCCGCGATAGACGCGGGCTCGGTGTCGGCGATGATGCGCAGCAAGGCGCGGTTGTCGTCGCTCAACACTTCGGCCAACGACTTCATCGAGGTGAACCAGACCCTTGGCTCGCCTGGCTTGGGCTTGTAGTCGCCGCGCGCGATGGCGATCACGCGCTGGCGAATTTTGTCTTGCGGCATGATGCCGATCTTGATGGCTTTCATGGCTTCCTCACTTCCTCACTTTGGCCAGAACACGATCCACGTCGTGGAAGAAGTCCTCCAGCAACTGCTGGGCACTGGTGAACTCGTAGGGCACGCCCTTGTCGGCGGCATGCCGGTGCTTGTGGTCGGCGGCAAGGATGCGTCCGGCGTACTTGAACTTCTTCGGCGGTTTGACGGCATGGGCGTTGTCGTAGCCCAGAACGCGCTTGCCGTAGGGCTCATGCAGCGTGAGCGAATACTTGATGCCGTGCGGAATCGTCTCAGTGACTTCGACCAACGTCGCTTCCAGTTTGATCCAGTAGCCGCCGCCTTGGTCGAGGATCGATCCATCGAGATCCAGCAAGGTGTCGAGGGAGGCGTCGCGGATCATACCCGATTGTATCATCTGATGATATGGTCCAGAGTCGTTCATGATCCAGGCGACCCGGCACCCTCGTGGCCGCGCTGTTCATCCAGCCAGGCCGCTACGCAACCGTTTCGCCCCGCGTGCGGAAGAGGGTGGCGCGCGGCGAACGGCGCACGGCGCACATGAGAGGCTTGGGCCTTATACATGCCAACGACGAGGCGCGCCGGAATTCATGCAAGAAACAAGATGGTGACCTCATTATGTGCACTTGCATAGCCGGCCTCTTTCGGTACTTGGAATCATGCAAGAAACAAGACCCTATGCTTTTGTGACCCTATGCTCTTGAGGATGCTGGATGCGGCTCGCACCGCGGACTACTCGTAGTGCGTCCACAGGCGCAATACCTTCACGATCCGGTCGTCCTCGATGATCTGGTACACGAGCCTGTGTTGAATATTGATACGCCGCGAGTAGGCCCCCGCAAGGTCGCCCACCAGCTTTTCGTAGGGCGGTGGATTCTGGAACGGGTTCTTGGCAAGGACAGACAGTAGCTCCTGAGCCTTGGGCTTCAGGCCGGCTGCCGCCAGTTTCCTGGCATCCTTCCGCGCCTGTCGGGTGAAGACCAGCCGCCAACTCACCAATCGAGATCCGTCTCGCAGGCCTCGACGGGTGTACGCATGCCCTCTTTGATCGACTCCCGCATCCCCGGGACGGAGAGCAGGTAAAGGGTCTCCTGGATTGCGGACCAATCGTCTTCCGAAAGGAGGACGGCGTTGTTGCGCTTGCCGGTGATCAGCACAGGCTCATGGGAAGCAGCCGCTTCATCGATGAGACGGTAAAGCTTGGCGCGGGCTTCGCTGGCGCTGATGGTGGACATGTCGGACTCCCGGTGTTCGGCCTAAAGAGTACGCTAATACGTACGTACGTCAACAGGCTCGATCAGGAGTGGTGCAGGTTGTGCGCGGATTGTGGGTGTCCTGATTGGCACTGATTCGCTATCCCCCCGTTCTTACTGTGTTCCGGCTCTGCTGGGCTGTCCTTGAAGTTTGACCCCAAGCTCCCTCCGACGCTACGGAGGCGGCGGCTCCTCGAACCCGTCGCCGAAGATGAACTCCTCAATAGGCACCTGGATCAGCGACAGGTCATCGTAAAAGACCACAGCCGCGCTGTTCGCGAACAGATTGATGGCCCCGATGCTGGTCGCGCCGCCACCACTGACCTGCCCGCTCCAGGTTCCGGTGTAAAGCAACGCGTCGTTGTAAAAGAACGATTGGGTGTCGGCATCGAGATCGATGTCGATCTCGATTCTGACCCATTGGTCCCTGACCATGGACAGGCTGCCACCCGAGATCCCGTCGTTGACCAACTGGTTGGTAGCTCCATCGAAGGCAACCTGCACCGACCAGTTCTTGGTACCGCCGTCGTTGTACGTATTGAGCACGATGAAATAGCTGGTGCCGATGAACGCGCTGGAGATGTACTGCCACGCCGTCAGGGTCCACTGGCCACCGGCAATGTCGGCGAACTCGCGCACCGGGTCGTTGTTGCCATCGATCGCAAGCGAGTTGGGCACGCTCTGGGCCTGGGTGTCGCTGGTGAACGCGGTGAACGCAGGATTGTTGTCCCAGCCCTTCCAGCCGCCCACCCCATGCATGTCCTGGCCGGTGGCATAGGTGTCGAAATCATCCATCCAGTCGCCGGCCACACCCTTCACATCTGGCTCGTCGAGCTTTCCGTGCGCACCCGAGGCGGCCGCGGCGACCAGCAGCATAGTCGCAACGAGACGCGTCACAAACCAGCTTCTCGAAAACATGGCGAAACCCTCCCTTCGGAATGGGGTAACCCAATAGAGAACGGTATCAGAGCGAATTCAGGGCATCGGCAAGTGGTGAGGGCCCCTCTGACGACTCATGTCACCGCCTCCTGCTGGGGACGGTACTTCTGGAAATGCGACCTTCTGAAAGCAACCCCCGGCAGAGGCGACCATGACAATGTACTCCGACATCGATCGCCGTTCCAGCAGGGCTGCCCGAACTCAAATTCGAAGTGCGACCCTCCTGAGGGCCGGGACGGTTCCGCACCGGTTCCGGGACACCCACGATTCTTCCGGATTGCCGCGCAGTTCCGGCGGAGTTCCGGGACACCCATGATCCTTCCGCCCTTGATCCTTCTGGCAGATCATGGCTGTCCTCGTTCAACTCCTGCAAGAATCCGAAGATAGACCCCATGCTTTCGCAGGTGGCGGAAGAGATTTCTTTTCCTCTATTGACAGCGGCGGCGAAATGGTGAACCCATGCTTTCGCGTCAACATCTACCAGTTCTGGAGCCGCTGGCTGACCCCCGTCTTCCAGTCCGAGCTCGACCTGGCAGCGCGCCTGCGCGATCTGGCCCTGCGGCCGCTGGGCCGGCTGCCCGGCGGTCGCGGCCAGATGCTGCGCGTGCTGACCGGCACGCAACTCGGCTGGTTGAGTCGGCTGCGGTTGCCGCCGGCCTTCCTGCAGGCGCTGGCGGCGCGCGCTACTCGAAGCGAGACTTGAACAGCGCGTTCGGCCCCACTGCGTCGATGAACACGGCGCGGTCGCCGAGCGGGTTGAGCAGCGTGGTGCCCGGCGGCGCCAGCAGGCGCACCTCCAGCTCGACGATTTCGGTGTCCGGCACCAGGCTGGCGCTCAGGCCGACGCCGGTGGTGGCCTCCGCCGCAAGGTCGAAGCGGGTCGTGGTCAGTCCACTTCTGCCGACAGGCTCGCATTCCCCAGCTTTCGCGTAGCAGTCCCAGAGCGAAGCCTGCAGGCCGACGGCGCAAACCGCTTGCAACACCACGTCATCGGCTTCGCGTGGGCCGAAATTGCGTGCCTCGAAGCGGTATTCGCGCAGCTCGCGGTCCGCAGCCATCAGGTCTGCCGGACGGTCGTTGCCAGGCGCGGTACGTTGAATCACCGGGCCCAGGTCGGCCCTTGTACGACCCACGACATCGTGATCACCGCTTTCGGATTCCGCCCCAGCCCACCGGCCTGGCTGAGCGAACTGGGTGCGGCGCTGACACCCGATGGCCGGGACAGCGTCGACTCCACCCGCTTCGCTACCGCCAATCCCCCAGGTCCTCGCCGGCGGCGACAGGGTGCGTGGCGCCGACCTGGTGGCTATCGCGGTGTTCGTGTGCCTACCGTCCTGCCGCCTGGCGCTGGGCCTTCGCCGCTGCGGGAACGGTCAGCGGCGCCGGGGTTACCTCGAAGCCGTTCGGAAAGAACGGGGTCAGAGTGACTTATCCCGGGCCGAGGTCGTCAAGAAGTGGCTCTGACCCCGTTCTTCCCAGCGCCTGTTTGGCGACCTGCCAGAGCTGTTCAAGGACGAAGACGAACTACGTCGGCTGTGGGGACGCCCGGACACGCGCAAGAAACTGCTGGAAGGGTTGGAGGACAAAGGCTACGGCGCGGAACCCCTGGCCGAGGTCGGCAAGCTGATCGACGCCGAGAACAGCGATCTGTACGACGTACTCGCCTACAGGTGTCAAGCGACACCCACCTTTACGCATTAGCGCGACACCTACCTTTACGCACC